>NZ_QTLM01000002.1:477249-532981 GCF_003602695.1 Bacteroides sp. AM07-18 | reverse complement strand
AGAAGGACGCTGAAGAGCTTAGTTGCGGATTTGAGGTTAAAGAAAAGTATCTGGCTGCTCCCAAGAATTACCTAATAAAAAAAATAAAGCGTTTGTATATACCGTTTGTGTGCGCAGGCATTGGGTGCGCGTTATTGCATAATGCACTACACAATATGTACATCTATTCTAATGTTTTAACTGCTACAGATATATTGAAAGAACTGTTTCATGTCACAGTACGGATGGTTTCACACGAAACTTTAATGGGCGCCATGTGGTTTTGTCCGGCTATGCTAATTGTTTCTTTGATAAGTTGGGGAGCTTTTAAAACGGCTTCACTACTAAAGAACAACCTATCGAAACAGGTAAACCAAATTTTAGTATTCTCGGTTCTGATTGGTATAGCTTCTATCTGCCTTTATGCCGTACATTTGGAAAGTCCTTATTGCATCTGGCAATATATGATAATATGTGGGATATTCTATGAAGGTTTCCTTTTTTCAAAATGTAAAAAAAAGATAAATAGGGGGGGGGGGCGAAATATGCAACTCTTATATGCAATCCTATTTACCGTACTTTTGATACTGCTTCTTTGGCTGACTTCCATCGGTATCTACGGGCGTTTGCAGCCAGCCAACGTGAATGTTGAAAATCCTATAACAATCTTGCTTATAGCGGCAATGGGGGCTTTAATGGTATATTGCTTATCGCACTTGATTTCCAACAGCAAGATTGGAAATTGGATTGCCATTTGTGGAGATTACAGTTTTTCCATTATGTTATTGCACTTTCTTGCCTTTAAGGCGGTAAATCTCTTGCAATGCTTGATGTATGATTATCCGTTAGAGCGCATCGCTGAATTTCCGTGTATAAATTACCTCTCCATGGAGTGGATGGGGCTTTATATATTAGCAGGATGTACCTTGCCTATTGCCTTATCAAAACTCTATGAAATGATATTGCTTCATGTTTTCAATATCTTTAAAAGAAACAAGTAAAATGATGACAGGTATCATAGTTGTGTCTTATCACAATGCAGAAGGCACTCGTAAATATGTAGTAAAACAGCTTTCGAAGCTCTCTGATGCATATCGTGTTATAGTTGTTGCTGTGGATGCAACCGAAGAATATGGACGCAATCTTGCTTATGATTGTGAATTATTATATATAAACCAATCGCAACAAGTAGCCGACCATCCCAAAGGATGGTGCATATCTACTACTGAAAATTTGGGGTATGCCAAGGGAAACAATTGGGGCGTAAATATTTTGAAAAAGAGCGGGATATCATTTGACAATTACCTATTTTCTAATGATGATATTGAGATAATGAATCCTAATATTTTAAATGTGCTTGCCACTACTTTCTATCAAGATGAGCAATGTGCTGGAGTAGGACCAAGAGTGATAGGCTTAGATGGAAACGACCAAAGTCCCCATATGAAATATATTTCACCTAAAAGACTTATAGGATGGCAACTTTTCCCTTTCTTAAGAAAAAAGAGAAAAAGAGAAACCATGAAAAATCAAAAAGCGACATTTACAATATCCGAATCAACCCAACTAAGAAGACAGAATACTACAACCAAACAAGCTATGATCCCTACTACTACCCCAAAGCCCCCAAAAGGGAAGTGCTATTGGGTGAGTGGCGCTTTTATGCTAGTAAGAGCAGATAGATTCCATGTTGTTGAGGGATTTGATTCACGCACATTCCTTTATTATGAAGAAGCGATATTAGCAGAGCGTTTTATACTTCATGGCTGGAGTTTCGCATTTGAGCCATCGGTTTCTGTAATACATTATGAAGGAGGAAGTACCACTGTGAAAACAGACAAACGCAATGCCATAGAAACGGAAAGTAGAATATTATATTATAAAGAATATAGACGTGAGCATAGTTGGTTGCTATGGATATACGAAAAAATCTCTAAAATGTAACTAATGATGAATTTTATAACATATCATTATAAATTATTCCAAAAGATATATCCCAAAGAAATCTGGATATATACCTTACTCATTCTCTTACACATGAGTAGAAAAACCATATTTAATGTGCAACAAGATGTCGGAAACGAAAGTGTAGGCGGAGGCACTCTCTTGATGTTACTTTGCACAATACTCAATTACTACTATGCATTTAAAGAAAGTAAAAGTTTGACACCGGCTATTCAAGCAACTAAATCTTATTTTGTGTTCTACATATTTGCATTACTCAGTTTTTTATGGGCTATATTTCCTGATTATAAAGCTCTCTTTTCAAAATGTTTAGAACTAATCTCATCTTACATGTTAGTTTCTGTAATCATGTGGAAAACAAAAAGCAGGAGAAAAGCCATGCTATATCTATTGTATCTATGTACATTATCGGCAACAATAGGATATTTTGCAAAAGTACTGGCATTTAAAAGCATATTGGTCCACACCAATACCCACAGCCTTATTGCCGCTATGGGTGCCTTAATGGCATGGAAAATGAAAAACCATTACAAAATACGTCATTTAGCACCTCTTGTATACTGGAATTTTTTCATGTTGCTTATGGGAACCTCATCTGCTTCTAATATTGCCTTTATAGTTGGCTTGTTCGTAATGTTATCATGCACTAAAAAAGGTGTAAACATTCCAAAACTTGCAGTCACTTTTTTGTTTTTCTCGGCATTCTATTATTTTTTTAAAGATTTAGTGTTCGAGTACGTATTTTACGGCAAATCACAAGAAGCCGTTGAATCTGGTACAGGCAGGCAGATTATTTGGAATGTGGTGTTTGATACTTGGAGGAAACATCCTTGGTT
This sequence comes from Bacteroides sp. AM07-18, assembly GCF_003602695.1. NCBI lineage: Bacteria > Pseudomonadati > Bacteroidota > Bacteroidia > Bacteroidales > Bacteroidaceae > Bacteroides > Bacteroides sp. AM07-18. The sequence continues at coordinate 530,201 of NZ_QTLM01000002.1, read as the reverse complement.
TGGTTTAGGCTATATAGTTGGTGAACGGCATTTGGTTGACTTAACCGGACTTCCTGCCGCTTATTCCACCCACAACGGCTTTTTATCTGTCCTTTTGGGGACAGGCATTGCAGGAGCTATTATTTTTGGATGGTTTTATTTGAAAACAATATGGATAAATATTCAAGGTACATTTTCTTCCAAATATGGCACAGAAATGACCATACTTTTGCCCATGCTCGCTGTTGTAACCGTTAACAATCTATCGTTCCCTGCTGTGGGTTCTGAATGGAATTATACCTTACCACCCATCTTGGGACTTTTCGCATTAATACACACCATTCAATATAAAACCAAATAAGAACATGTTATTTTCTGATATTAATTTTTTATTATTCTTAGTTCCCCTATTAGCTACATTATGGATACACGAAAAATTAAAATGGGGTGGAGTATTCTTACGTAATACAATATTACTAATAGCCAGTTATTGGTTCTACGCTCAACTATCACCTACGTACGTTGTACTATTAGGAGCTATTACACTACTTAATTGGATAAGCGGCAAAAGTTTGTTGCAGCAAAAACGTAAATGGGTATGTGGTACTACTGTCATACTAAGTCTTCTGCCATTAATTTGCTATAAATATGCTCATTTTTTTATTGTGGACGTTCTTGGACTAGCTAATGAAAATTTTGCCACATGGGTACTCCCTATCGGAATTTCATTTTTTACGTTTCAGGCATTGACCTATACCATTGATATATATCGGGGAAAAATAAAAGAAAAAGCTCCTTTAATTGACTTTATGTTGTTTGTGTCCTTCTTCCCTAATATACTATCCGGCCCGATTGAAAAGGGGCGCAATCTATTACCCCAACTGCACAAATTACACCCTATCACCAATGACAATCTATTAAGAGGTAGCGAATTATTTGCTTGGGGACTTTTCAAAAAAGTGGTAGTAGCCGATCGCATAGCCATATATACAAATTCCGTTTTTGAACACCCGGACTTCTATTCAGGAAATTCAAACCTGCTTGCAATCGCATTATACAGTATACAGATATATTGCGATTTCAGCGGATATACAGACATGGCAATCGGTGTGGCAAAAATGATGGGATTCAGATTAAATGATAATTTCCGCTTTCCTTATTTCAGCACTACAATTAGGCAATTTTGGAAAAAATGGCATATATCACTTACGTCTTGGTTCACCGAATATCTCTACATTGCCTGTGGAGGAAATAGAGTGCCGAAATGGCGATGGTATATCAATATTTCACTAGTGTTCTTAGTTAGTGGATTGTGGCATGGAGCAGCTTGGACTTTCATTTTTTGGGGAGCATTACATGCCGTATTGTATTTGATAGAACATATCAGCGGGCTGAAAAACCAATTTTTGTCATTTTGGCGTATATGGGTACAAGGCATCTATGTATATATAGTAGTGTCACTGGCTTGGGTCTTTTTCCGTGCCAACACATTCAATGATGCAACGGCTATGATAAATGGAGTATTTAGAGATTGGGGGCGGCAATACACCACCGCATCGCTAATGGGCTTCGTTTTAATGTTAGCAGCATTAGCACTATTTATCATACTTGAAATATTGGCTTATAAGAAAGTGATAACTATAACAGAAAGTGAAAACAATCCTTATGATGGAAAAAACTTAGCATTCTTGGTGATAACGTTGCTTTCTATTTCTCTATTAGGACAATCGGGCGCGCAGTTTGTTTATTTCAAATTTTAAATTGACACATGAAGAAATTATATAAAATATTGATTGCCATTGCAGTTTTTTTCTTTCTTGATTTTGCTATCAGCAGTTTATTAAAAGAAGGATTAAACAAAGGGTTTGGATTAAGACAAGAGTCTGAAATATTAATAGTAGGTCATAGCCATATGATGATGGGAGTGGATAGAGACAAATTGGAAAAAGGACTAAAATGCAAAATAAGTAAATATACTCGTACTGGAGTAAGTTTACCCGAACGATATCTAATGACTCAACAGTATTTAAACTCAAAATACTCAAAAAAATTAAAAGCAGCATTAATCGGAGTGGATGCTTTTACTTTTTCAGAAGGTAATATTAGTAAAAATTGCTATACGCTATTTTATCCATTCTATGAAGACAAGAATGTGAACGACTATTTAAAAAGACACGCAAAACCTACAGAATATTGGCAGCACAAAATCATCCGGTTGTCTCGTTATAGCGATGACTTGATAAACTCATCTGTTCGCGGCTGGATGCACGATGACAAAAACTATAAGACAAATCAAATAAATATGGACGAATTTGAGAAACAGCGTTCCAAATGGAAAAGTAACATTAGCTTTAATAAGGAACTTATGTCTAAATTGAATGAACTAATACATATGCTGACAAAACGCGGCATAAAAGTTTATTTAGTTAACACTCCTACACTTGATACAATAAACCATACACAACCAGAAAACTATAAATACATAATGGAGTATTACCGAAAATTGGCGAACAATAATATGGTCTATTTTATTGACTTCACAAAACATGAATCTAATTATGAACTTTTTTTTGATCCCCTTCACTTAAACGTTAACGGTCAGACTTTAGTTACAGATTCATTGATTCAATTTTTAAAAAATCAATTTTAAACAGTTTCTTGGTAATTCTTTCTTATTCCTATTATGTTACATGAAACATGCATATTTAATTGTAGCACATACAGACTTTAAAATTTTGGAAAGACTTTTGGATCTATTGGATTATCCCGGAAATGATATTTATGTTCACATAGACAAAAAAGTGTCTTATGATATAAAATATCACCCTGTGTATTCAAAGCTATTCACTGTATCTAATGAACATCGGATAGATGTAAGATGGGCAGATTGTACAATTGCATGGGCAGAAATGGAATTGTATAAATTAGCTCATAATCATGGTCCGTATGGATACTACCACTTAATGAGCGGAATCGATTTACCTCTCAAATCACAAAATTTTATTCACCGTTTTTTTGAAGAACATAATGGAATAGAATTCTATGGTCTTATGCAAAATGCTTGGCGTACAAAAAGCAAGATTATGTATTACCATCTTTTCACCAAGCATCTCCGCGGATTTGGGTGGAGAAGTCAAATTGAAGGTATTTTGAACTCGATTTTAGTAAAACTGCAAAAGATTCTGCCAATTATGCGCTCGCATAAAGAGATACCGATTTTAGTCAAAGGCACAACTTGGAGTTCTCTTACAGAAGAAGCTGTAAGTTATATTCTTTCCAAACAAGATTATATCTACAAAAGGTTTCGATATACATTCGCTTGTGACGAAATTTACAAACCGATTTTATTAATCAATTCTCCATTTGTAGATAAATTCTATTCAAAAACAGATGAATATAAGGGGTGTTTGCGAAAAGTAGATTGGCAAAGGGGAAATCCATATATTTGGCAGTTAAAAGATTATGATGAATTAATCAATTCAAATATGTTGTTCGCTCGCAAATTCAGTTCAGAGCATTGGGATTTGGTTGAAAAAATTTCAGATTATGTAAATAACAATAAAAACGTTGTATGAAGATAACTTGGGTAACACGTAGCTTTCTTGATTATCGTATTCCTGTTTATCAGGAGCTAAACAAACTCTGCGGAAGAAACCTTACTGTAATTTATTATAAGGACATTCCACCAGAGCGGACACAAAAAAAAATAAAAGAAGTTCTAGGGGATAAAGCAATCGCCCGAGAAAAAGAATTTCGTATTGGAAATAAACCCAAAATTGATAATGCCTCAAAAAGTAATACTACCTTTAGAATTCCTATTAGTCCAGGACTTATCAAACAAGTTCTTGACAGTAAGCCAGATGTATTAATTTCTGATGGATTTATGCAATGGACATATGCAGCACTTGCAGTACGTGCATTAAAAAGAATTCCTCATGTAATGTGCTATGAACGAACAGCACATACAGAACGTAATGCTGGAAGACTACGGATATGGTACCGAAAAATAGTTTCCCGTTGGATAGACGCTATTGATTGTAACGGTATTTTATGTGGAGAATACGTTCGCTCTTTAGGGTTTGACAGTAAGCGATTAACATTTGGGCATATGGTAGCAGACATTTCAGGTATGTCAAGAACCATACAAAATATAGCGAATGAAGATATTGTCAAAGTAAAAAAAGAATTAAAAATCCCCCCCAAGGGGCTCATGATTCTATTTGTAGGTCAATTAATACCCATCAAAGGAGTTGATCAATTGTTGACTGCTTGGAAACAATTTAAATCACATTGCAAAGAAAATTGCACTTTAGTTTATGTGGGATATGGACGTTTGGAACAACCATTGCGTGACCGTATAGTAAACGAAAAGATACAAGATGTGATATTAATAGGAGGCATTGACTATGATAGTATTGCCCAATATTATAAAGCTGCAGATTGTTTCATCCTCCCTACAGTAGAAGACAACTGGAGTCTTGTGGTACCAGAAGCAATGGCCTGTGGATTACCCGTAGCTACTACGATATACAATGGATGCCACCCGGAATTAATCACTAAAGAAAACGGTTGGGTGTTTGATACATACAATGAACAGTCCATCATTGACACCTTACAAAATATTGTAAACAATAAGGAACGGTTAAAGGAAATGGGTGAAGTGTCTAAGCGCATTGTAAGTAAACATACAGCTGAAAGAGCAGCCCAAAGTATTATGGCCGCTATTGATATTGCCCAAAAACATTGCAAAAAATAAGTTCTATCAAAACAATTTATGAAAATAAACACACTTACCACATACGATGTTTATAATTATGGCGCATCACTGCAAGCCTATGCCCTACAACAATATTTGACAAATCTAGGACACGAAGTGGAAATCATCAATTACCAACCAGACTATCTAACTCGCAAATATAATTACAAATGGGTGAATCCTGAATCGAAGTTGAGCAGATATACCTTGACACGTGCTGCCTATCGGGTGATGAAGTATCTACAGCGCCAGACAACTTTAGGCAGAAAACAAACATTCGACATATTCAATCATCGGACACTAAAGGAAACGTCCTTAAGGTATACTTCGTATAAAGAACTTTGTAACAACCCTCCAAAAGCAGATTTATACATTGTAGGGAGCGACCAGATATGGAACGTGTTTTATGAAGCCGGACGTGATCCGGCTTTCTTCCTGGAGTTTGTCAAACAAGGGCATAAAGCATCATATGCTGCAAGTTTTTCGTATTTGGACATAGACGAGACAAACAAAAGACGCATTCAAAAGTCATTGGAAACTTTTGATGCTGTGGCGGTACGTGAATATCATGGCCTTGATATTTTAAGAAGTATGAATATAGAGGGAACATGGACACTTGATCCTGTATTTTTACTTTCGGCAGAGCAATGGAAAAAATTGATGGTAACAAACATCCCCAAAAAAGATTATCTATTGATTTACGACTTTGAGGGGAACAAAGAATTAAAGCAATTTGCCAAGGAGTATGCACAGCGGCATCATCTGAAGATTTATGCCATAGCAGATACTTATCCATTGCTTTATGCCAACAAAAACTTCATGAAAGCAGGCCCTCGTGAGTTTATTTCAATGATTTATCATTGTAAAGTTTTTATTTCCAATTCCTTTCATGGCACGGCATTCTCCATCATGTTTAACAAACCTGTATTCGTGTTTAACAGACATCGACATAAAGTGAATTCGCGTATGGAGAGTTTAATGGCTCTTTTCGGATTAAACAATTGCATCTTGGGCAGTCCAGAAAAATGGGAAAAAGCTTATGATTATCCTTTCGATTACGAACAGATCAATCACATCAAGCAACGTGAATTGATTAAGTCGAAAGCCTACTTGGATAATTTGTTAAATATATGTACACATCCATAAAATGCTATGATAGATTTATCTGTAATCATACCGGTTTATAATGCCGCCCCATCCATTAACCGCACATTAGATTCTATTTTCAACCAACAAACATCTTACGCTATAGAGGTTATTCTCATTGATGATGGGAGCAAAGATAATTCCATAGAGATTATCAAAACCCGAAAAGAAGCCAACATCACATTGTTACGACAAAAAAACGAAGGACCTTCTGCTGCCCGTAACAATGGGATTAAGACAGCACAAGGTCGCTATTGCGCTTATTTGGATGCAGACGATTATTGGGAACAAGGTTTTATCGAAAAAACTGTTTCATTTTTGGACAACCATCCTGATTGTGTGGCAGTAAATGTTGCGCAACGTCACCTCGCTGTCTCCGGTTCATTTGAAATCCCCAGTTGCTACCAAGAGTATAAAGAAGCTTTCATCTTAGAAGATTTTTTCACTTTCTGGGCAAAGCACATGCATGTCTGTACAGGAAGTGTCTTAATCCGCAAAGAAGTGATTAATACAATTGGAGGACAGCGTAAAGACCTTCGCATCACTGAAGATTTGGAGTTTTGGGCTATGGTATCTACCTATGGACAATGGGGATTTATCCCGGAAATTCTTTTTGTAAGCGATGGTGGAGACGTGACCCGTAGTCAAGGCTGGTTAAACAAAATGATGATACGCTGGAGCAACGCGCCCAGTATTGCTGATTGGGAAAAGCGCATTGTTACACGCCTGCCCAATGAACTACCTGCTGGTTATTTAAAAGCCCGTGGCCGTATTTCACGCAACCTCACTTATTGCCAACTTCTCTCCGGTCGTTTGACATTGAGCCGTCAAGAGGCTTTGAAATATGGCAGATATTTTGTGAAGGACCCCATTGGTAAACTCATGAATATGACGAAACATACTCCTATTACTTGGTGGATGTTGGCGAAGTTGCTGCAATACAGGGAGTATCACCGGAAGTAGTAAAGTTCACATAAACAATAGGTACATCATCAATATATGCCAAGAGAAAGACATCAAACTGATAATGGTAACCTCGCCATAGCACACTGGTTGAAGTCTATACTTTAAATTTGATTGACCGAAACATGAAACCAAGAGTTCTTTTTATAATGCACATGCCCCCACCCGTACACGGTGCATCCATGATGGGGGCATATATTCATGACAGCAAAGTAATAAACGAAGCTTTTGACTGCCACTATCTTAACTTAACTCTTGCCAAAGATATCAATGACATAGGAAAAGGAGGAATAAGGAAACTTATTGTTTACTTAAAAAAACAGATACAAATAGCAAAAACCGTAAAGAGAATAAAGTCGCAATTATGCTATTTGACTCCCAATACCAAAGGTGGGGCTTTCTACAAAGATTTTTGTACCCTATTCCTGCTAAAATGTTTGGGACAGAAAATCATAATACATTTTCATAACAAAGGTGTGAAATCAAGAGAAGGGCAATGGCCGGACAAATGGTTATACAAAGCCTTTTTCAAGAATATACAGATAATACTGCTGGCTCCCCCACTCTACAATGACATCCAAAAATTTGTAAAACCAGAACAGGTGGTATACTGTCCCAATGGCATTCCACAAAACGTAACCTATGATTTTTCCAAGAAAAGAAACACCCCTTTCAAATTATTATTCCTCAGCAACATGTTAAGGGAAAAGGGGGTATGGGATTTGATAGATGCACTAAATATCGTAAAGAACGATGGTTATTCATTTCATTGTGATTACATTGGAAAGTGGAGTGACATTGCGGAAAGTGAATTCAACCAAAAGGTAAAACACAAAAATCTAGACAAGTATATACAGGCACACGGAGCCAAATATGGAGAAGAAAAAGAATTTTTTCTTAAGCAAGCAGACTTATTTATATTTCCCACTTATTATCATAATGAATGTTTCCCATTAGTACTTCTTGAGGCTATGGAACAGGGACTACCCTGCATCAGCACAAATGAGGGAGGAATCCCCGGTATCATAGAGGAAGGCAAAACCGGATTTATCGTGGAAAAACATAGTCCGCAACAGCTGGCAGAAAAGATAGAATATTTAATAGGCCATCCCATGATATGTGCTGAAATGGGTAAAGCCGGTAAAGAAAAATTTCAAAGGGAATTCACTTTGGAAAAGTTTGAAAACCGGATGAAAGATATTTTAAAAGAATGTATAGCTTCATACAAGAAGTAAATAGAAAAAATTAATTTTATAACTAGGGTATTAGTCATGTTAGAAAAAAATGCAAAGATTTTTGTAGCGGGGCATCGTGGTTTAGTAGGTTCCGCCATCTGGAACAACCTGCAACAAAGAGGTTATACAAACTTAGTAGGACGCTCACACAAAGAACTGGATTTGCTGGACGGAACCGCCGTAAAGAAATTTTTCGATGAAGAACGACCGGAAGCGGTGGTACTGGCTGCTGCCCATGTGGGTGGCATTATGGCAAACCTGCAATACCGGGCGGACTTTATCTATCAGAATCTGCAAATCCAGCAGAACGTAATCGGTGAGAGTTTCCGTCACGGAGTAAAGAAGCTGCTCTTCTTGGGAAGCACCTGCATCTACCCGCGTGAAGCTCCGCAGCCCATGAAGGAAGAAGTGCTGCTGACCTCTCCGCTGGAATACACCAACGAGCCGTATGCCATAGCCAAAATAGCCGGGCTGAAGATGTGTGAAAGCTTCAACCTGCAATACGGAACCAATTACATAGCCGTGATGCCTACCAACCTATATGGACCGAACGACAACTTCCACCTGGAAAACAGCCATGTACTGCCTGCCATGATCCGCAAGATTTACCTTGCCAAATGCCTCAACGAAGGGGATTGGGATGCTGTACGCAAAGATATCAACCTGCGTCCGGTGAAAGGGGTAAACGGCAGCTATGGCAACGAGGAGATTCTGGCAGAGCTTGCCAACTTCGGAATAACCCCGGAAGCGGTCACCTTGTGGGGAACCGGCAAACCGTTGCGTGAATTCCTATGGAGCGAAGAAATGGCAGATGCCAGTGTACATGTACTGCTGAATGTGGACTTTAAAGACACATATGCTCCGGACAGTAAAGAAATACGCAACTGCCACATCAATGTGGGCACCGGAAAGGAACTCAGCATAAAGGAAGTGGCTGAAAAGATTATAGCCGAAATAGGATTCAAAGGTGAGCTGCGATGGGACGCCTCGAAACCGGATGGCACACTGCGCAAACTGACGGATGTGACCAAACTGCATAACCTGGGATGGCATCATAAAATAGAAATAGACGAAGGAATACACCGTTTGTACGAATGGTATCTGAAAGGTATCTGCATCAATCATCAGACCAACTAAATTACATTTTTCACATTCCTCTTGTATATTACACACATAATCTTTACATTTGCGCAGTTTTCATACATGATTACATCGTTCTGTTCAAAATACCTTTCCATGTGACAGGCGATAGCGTAGCGTACTCTGCGGAAAATTATCATTCCTTTTATACATGTTGAAGTTAAAGACAATTTCGCTTCTGGGACACAGAAGTGAGCTTGACGCATTGCCCGAAGGCAAACTGCTGATTAACACCATCAATGCGCACTCGTATAACACAGCATTGAAAGATCCTGCCTTTGCAGAAGCTTTGCTGAGGGGAGACGCATTGATTCCGGACGGAGCAAGCATTGTACTGGCGTTCAAACTCCTGAGACATGAGAAGATAGAGCGCACAGCGGGATGGGACTTGTTTCTGTACGAAATGGATAAGCTGAACCGGAAAGGAGGAACCTGCTTCTTTCTGGGAAGTAGCGAAGACACCTTGAGGAAAATAAAGGCAAAAGCTGTCCGGTTATATCCCAATATCCGGGTAGAAACCTATTCCCCACCCTACAAGCCGGAATTCACCCAAGAAGACAATCAAGCCATGATAGCCGCCGTAAACCGGGCACAGCCGGATTTGCTCTGGGTGGGCATGACCGCTCCCAAACAAGAGAAATGGACTTATGCACACCTAAAAGAACTGGAGGTAAACGGTCCCATCGGTACTATTGGCGCTGTGTTCGACTTCTTTGCTGAAAACGTGCAACGTGCTCCCGTATGGTGGCAGGAACACGGGTTGGAATGGCTGTACCGGCTGATAAAGGAACCCAAAAGAATGTGGAGAAGATATATCATCGGGAACTGCTTATTCTTATGGAATATCACAAAAGAGAAATTTACATCATAACATAAATAAAAACTGATTTTAAAACCCGAATCATGGATAAGAAAATAGCATTGATTTCAGGCATCACCGGTCAGGATGGTTCATTCCTGGCCGAGTTCCTAATTGAAAAAGGATATGAAGTACACGGCATTCTGCGCCGTTCGTCATCGTTCAACACCGGACGCATAGAGCATCTTTACCTGGATGAATGGGTGCGTGACATGAAGAAGAACCGTCTCGTAAACCTGCACTACGGGGACATGACGGACAGCAGCTCGCTTATCCGCATCATACAGCAGGTGCAGCCGGACGAAATCTATAACCTGGCGGCACAAAGCCATGTGAAAGTATCATTCGATGTGCCGGAGTATACTGCGGAAGCAGATGCCGTAGGCACCCTGCGTATGCTGGAAGCAGTACGTATCCTGGGACTGGAGAAAAAAACGAAAATCTATCAGGCTTCGACTTCCGAACTGTTCGGTCTGGTGCAGGAGGTACCACAGAAGGAGACAACCCCGTTCTACCCACGCAGTCCATATGGTGTGGCCAAGCAATACGGCTTCTGGATTACGAAGAATTACCGGGAAAGCTACGGCATGTTCGCTGTAAACGGCATTCTCTTCAACCACGAAAGCGAACGGCGCGGAGAAACCTTCGTGACACGCAAAATTACACTGGCAGCTGCACGTATAGCCCAAGGGTATCAAGACAAGTTATATCTGGGTAACTTGAATTCGCTGCGCGACTGGGGATATGCCAAAGATTACGTGGAGTGCATGTGGCTGATTCTGCAGCACGACACTCCGGAGGATTTTGTCATAGCTACCGGAGAATATCATACCGTACGTGATTTCACTACACTTGCCTTCAAGGAAACCGGTGTGGAACTACGTTGGGAAGGAGAAGGCGTGAATGAAAAGGGCATTGATACCAAAACCGGTAAAGTGCTGGTGGAAGTGGATCCCAAATACTTCCGTCCTGCCGAAGTGGAACAACTGCTGGGTGACCCGACCAAAGCCAGAACACTGCTGGGTTGGAATCCACGCAAGACTTCTTTTGAAGAACTGGTGAAAATCATGGTGACACATGACATGGCATTTGTGAAGAGACTCTATATGAGGGCACAAATGAATGGTAAAAACACTTCCCAAACATGCTGAAAACGAAAATGAGAAAATGGTGCCTGCTCCTACTGCTGCTTGGTTGCAGCATGGGAGTACAGGCCCAATATTCCATGGGCAACACCGGACTGCTGAACATCCCGACAGCAGATATGCAGGAGGCCGGTACTTTTATGGGAGGCGGCAATTATCTTCCGAACGGCATGACACCGTTTAACTTCAACACTGGAAATTATTTCGTTAACATCACATTCTTATCTTTTCTGGAGTTGAGTTATCGGTGTACGCTATTGAAAACCACCCGGTATGACGGTAAGAAAGGATATTTCCAGCAAGACCGTTCTTTATCTGCACGTATACGTCCGATAAAGGAAGGAAAATATCATCCGGCAATAGTCATAGGTACCAATGACCCTTTCAAAGACACTGGAACCAACTACTTTGCAACCATATATGGCGTACTGACCAAAGGCTTCTCCATCGCAAAAGGAGACCGACTAGCACTGACTGCCGGATATTACCTGCCACTGAACAAACACAGTATACAAGACGGTCCTTTCGGAGGCATCAGCTACTCCCCTGCTTTCTGCCGGGAAATGACTGTCATGGCCGAATATGATTCGGAAGGTTTCAATGTGGGAGCCGCCGCCAGATTATGGAGGCATCTCTCCATCCATGTGTTTACCAGAGAATTCAACAGCATATCGGGAGGAATACGGTATGAATGCAGGTTGTTGCACTAAGAGAGAGATAAGGGATGAAGGATTAGGGATTGGAGAGTAGGATGAAAAACAAGAGAAAAAACGGTTTGAAGTGGATACTGGCAATATGGTTCTGTGGTATTTCTGCAATGGCAGATGCCCAAGTGACAAAGAGCTTGAAAGCCATCGGTATGGAAAATATACGATGTGCACAGACCCCAGGGGTAACCACTGTAAGTTTTGAGAACAATGTATATAGAAGTACCTACACCGGAGTGGGTAAAGCCATAGATGCCTGCTTGGAAAGCAAGACGAAGGGCGGGCTGCAATTGGTAGTACTGGAAAACCGGATTCCCAGGCTTTGCATCAATCTGCCGGATACATTGACGGAAGCATACAGAAACGGGGAAATCAACTTGACACAAGTATATCAGCAAATGGGGATTACAGTAGATACAGATCCTGCCATGAAGGCATTGAAAAATGCCGGTCAGGAAGAAGTGCCGTCTGCCTGGAAGGTGGATTTGGTGATATACCCCGATTTGTTTTTGGAGAACAATACGTTTGACGAACTGTATACATATGCCATCAACCTGAATCCGGCAGTGGAAATGGCTCTATGGAAAGGTGGGAAAATGACCGCACAAGTGATACTGCCCGTAGCCACCAATCTGAGTGGAGAGATGAAACGGATAAGACCGGGAATCATAGCCCTATCGCAGGATGTACGCTTCAGGCACAACATCTTCGGGAAAATGACGGTGGGTAACTTCACCAACAACAGATATGGTGCACAACTGGAAATAAAATACCGCACCAACAACGGACGCTGGGAACTGGGCGGAACGGCAGGCTCCACCGGTTTCTCCGCCATCACCCGGGAAGACGGCTGGTATATAGGCAGAAAGCAGCGTATCAATGCCTCGCTGAATGCTTCGTACTACGAACCACGCCTCAACTTGCAGTTCGACTTGAAAGCAGGAAGATATATTTACGGTGATTATGGAGTGAGAGGAGACTGTACGCGGCACTTCGGAGAGTATGCCATCGGCTTGTATGCCCTTTGTACAGACGGAGAGATAAACGGAGGATTTCATTTTGCCATCCCCCTGCCGGGAAAAAAATGGAGTAGAAAAGGATTCTTCAGAGTAAAACCGGCTGACTACTTTGCATGGGCATACGGCATGGTGGCAGATGGAGAGTACATAGAAAAACAACTGGGAAAAAGTTACAGTACACGCCCTAACGAAAACCGAAGCAGCAACTTCTACCAGCCGGACTATATACGCTATTTCCTTATAAAGGAACTACAAAAAGAAAAATCGAAATAAGTATAATTTAAACAGATTAGTTTTATCAAATGACGAAAATTATGAAAAAGAAAAGTTTATTTTTAGGAGGTGCATTGATGTTTGCAATGACCTTCAGCACAACAGTCCTTACATCTTGCCACGATGACGACAAGAAGTATGAAGAAGTGGAAGACCCGCTAAGAAGTCAAACAGCCTACTACATTGCAGGTACCATTACCGATGCCAACGGTCCATTGGCAGGAGCCACCGTAAAAAGCGGCGAATACTCTGCCACAACCGATGCAAAAGGCGTATACTCACTGACTGTGAACAAAACCGGCATCTACACGCTCACTGTAACAGCTGAAGGACATGATGACTACGAGGCCACAGCAGAATTTACAGACGGAACAGCCAACCACAGCCTGATGGTGGTAAATGTAAAAATGTCAACAACCATAGAATTCGGCGAAATGCAGGAGGCTGACGGAAGCACCATTGAGGCTCCGAAAATAGAAAATCCGGAAAAGGAGAATGCCGCCACCATCAACATACCCACCGGAGGTACGGAAGAAAACACCAAGATTGCAGCCGTCGTGTTTGAAGAGGCACGTGAGGCCAATCCGGCAACTTCCACACAACCGGAAGCATCAAAGGCTTCTGTAAATAACGTAGCCATCAAGACAGAGCCGGCTGACGCTGTTGCCAAGGAAGATATCATCATTGCCATTCCCAATCCGTCGACTGATGCCAACCTGGGCTATTTTGATCCGGAAAACATGGAAGTGGAATCCAGCGAGGCGCCTGCAACCAGAGCCGCTGCTAAAACCGTAGGATTCAACAATAACAATTACATCATTACCATTCCGCAAGGCGAGAAGATAGCCGGCAAATATTCACCTAGAGTGAAATTTACCAAACAAGCTGCCGCCAGTGTAGCAAACGGCTACAACGAAGTGAATGGAAAAGCCGAGATAATCAAGATTGAGAACAGAGATTACGATGCGCTGGAAAACATCACCCTGACCCTTAAAATCAAGAACGGATGGGACTATACCGTTTCTCCGGCTGAAGCGCTGAAAGCTGCAGGAGCATCCGATGCACTGGCCACATACATCAACAACTACATTGAAACTGAAGAGGGAGGTACGAACGGTTCTTATGAAATTGAACAAAAGCTGACTGCAAGTGTCAGTGGCAACCATGTACTGTTGTATGGCAGCAAGCGTATGGTACGCGTGAAAACATATACCTTTAAAGTAGTGGTAGGCAACCAGAGCAAAGACGTAAAAGTAGAGTTGAAAAGCTACACGGGACATCAGGAAGAATATTCAAACAATCCGGTCAGCCAGCACTCAGGCGGCACCACAGGCGGTCAAGGATAATTTTCTCCACAGTCTGAAACCAATAAAAGCTATTCATTTATGACCATAGCCGTTGATTTTGACGGTACCATTGTAGAACACCGCTATCCCCAGATAGGAGAAGAAATTCCCTTTGCCACCGCTACGCTGAAGATGCTGATAAACGAGCGTCACCGGCTGATTTTATGGTCGGTACGTGAAGGGAAGCTCCTGGAGGAAGCTGTGGAATGGTGTAGGAAACGGGGTGTGGAATTCTATGCCGTCAACCGGGACTATCCGGAAGAAGACATCGCACACACCGGTTTTTCACGCAAAGTAAAAGCCGATCTCTTTATCGATGACCGCAACCTGGGCGGGCTGCCCGACTGGGGAAGCATCTACCGCATGGTGCATGACGGGCTGACCTACGAAGAACTGTTTCGCGAAAACAGTGAACCGGTCCGGCAGAAAAAGAAGGGCTTTTGGGTACGTTTGAAGAAATAATATCCAAATAAGATTTTTGACTTATGTCAATTCATAACCCGCAAAAACCTTCTAATTTTGTACTCGAAATAGAGAAAGATTAGTTTTTATAAGAGTAAAGAGATTAGTTTTTAGGGTGCACTAAAAAAATAGGCAATATCCACAATGGTTATTGCCTATTTTTATATATAGCCGGAAGCCAAGTACATCAATACAGACTTCCTTGACCGACTTCCGTAAAGAGCTTCGACAACTTCTCCACCACCGGTTTCATATAACGTTCTCCTTTCTCGGCAGAAGCTTTTTTGGGGTTCCCTACCCCGCTGTCGACTGTAGCCTTATCCCAATGGCGGGGAGCCCAGCCAACCTTTTCATTCAAGGAAGGAATGGCAAACGGTTGGGACTCTCCGTCACCGGCCTCAGCCAGATTCACCAGCTCGGGATGGTAATGCATCATGACGGAAGTCTCAGACTCGCCGGCATGGTCGTCGACAACAGCCTCAAAGTAGTCTTTGGGAGGGACGATGCTGAACCAGTCGGCAGCGATAATCAGAAAATCGGGATACACAAACGCCAGGTCACGAATCATTCCCTTGAAGTTGTTGCCGCCATGACCGCTGAGAATAATCAGCTTACGCATGCCTTGTGCATAGAGGGAAGCAACTATGTCTTCCAGAATGGCCTGCTGGGTGGAATAGCGGGTATGGATGCAGAACGGAAGTTCGCGCTGCCCCGGATTGTGTGCACCGAAAGGTACGGGAGGCATCACCATACAGCGTACACCGGAATTCTGCAAAGCCAGTGCAGCCGCATCTACGGCAATATCATGCGGCAGAATACAATCAGTGAGATAAGGCAGATGCAGATTATGGGGCTCCGTAGCTCCCCAAGGCAGGATGACAACGTCATACTTCACTCCTTTCACCTTTCCATAGCAGGAAACAATAAGGTCAATTTCTCTTTTTTCCATGATAGTTTATTTTGGGGGTAAATCTTTACCGCAAAAATAAACATTATTCCGTCACATTGAACCTATTGCCGGCGATATTCTTTAGGTGACATACCGGTGTGATGCTTGAAATACTTGCCAAAGAACGACTGGTTGGCAAAGTGCAGCTCGTCTGCAATTTCCTGAATGCTCAGCTCGGAAGACTTCAACAAGGCTTTGGCTTCCAAAACGACGAGACTGTCAATCCATTCGCCCGCCGTCTTTCCGCTGATTTCCTTCACTACGGTGGAAAGGTGCTTGGCAGTGAGGAACATCTTATCAGCATAGTAGGACACACTGCGCTCTTCCTTATAGGACTCGGAAATAGCACGGATAAAGCGCTCGAACAAGTCTTCCTTCCTGCTTTTGGGAATGCGTTCCTGGATGACATGTCCTTGATAGATATTATATATCTCATAAAAAAGGGCCAACAGCAACCCCTGAGTGATTTCCTTACGGAAAGGATTGTCTTTCAGCTTCACCTTGCTCCAAAGAAAAGAGTGATACTCCTGAAACGATTGGGATTCCTCCGGAGTGATGTGAACGAAGGGCCGCTCCTTAATCATGAAAAACATAGGGAAAAGCTGTTGCATGGTAGGTATCACCATATCCATAAAATCCCTTGAGACGGCAATGAAAAGACCGGAAAAATCATCGGAACGCTCGCGTTGCAGAACAATCTGGTCGGGAAGAATAATACCCAACATACCTTCCCGCATTTCACATTGCTGCAGGTTGAGTTCCAGTTTGCACCACCCTTTCAAGCAGACAGTCAGGCAAGCAGCATTCAAACGGGTGGGATAAGAGCTCAAAGGCATGTCCTTGATGTCATTAAAAATAGCAAAATCATTGCCGATGAAATCAATCATCGGCAAATGATGTATCTGGGAAATGTCTACATTCCGTATTCTCTTAGTATCCATGGTTTTTGTGCTTTGGCGACAAATGTAGGACTATTTTGCGGAATTTAGCTCTAAAAATTCTTAAATGGAAACTTTTAGTTCATTATCTTGAAACCGATAAAGAAGGTTCTCGGCTGCGTCGGTCCGTAGAAATAACCCGCATCGCGGAATTCCCCTTTATCCAGGTCTTTCTGGAAACTGTTAAAGATGTTCTGTACACCCGTGTTCAACTGGAGTTTGATATGGTCGTGAAGCACAAAGGTGTAGTTCAGCTTCACATTCAGGTCCAGGAATTGGGGAGTATGCTCCATGCGGTCTGAAGTGATATTACAGAAGGCACCCTCGGGAGCATCTTCCGGTGCGTAGTGCGGAACAATCATCTTTCCCGTATAGGTACCGGAAAGAGAGAAATCAAAATTCTTTACCGGTGCGGAGGAGAAAGTGAAGTACCCGTAATAATCAGGTGTACGGGGCATGCGCTTGGTGGTAAGGTCTTCTCCGTCCACCTTCGTCCAGGCTTCCTCATGGGTATAGCGGCTGCGCTGTGCCGTAAATCCGAGCTGGAACTGCGCCTCCTTGCCATGGGCAATCTTTACATCCAGATTGGCACCATATACGCGTGCACCGTTTCCGTTGCGGCGCTCCTTGATGACATCCCCTACTTCGTTCTTGCCGATATCTTCGAGCACAAAGACGTGGCGCAGGTCTGTATAGAAACCTTCCACCAGGATGTTTGCCTGCCAGTGACCCAGATGGGCAGTCCAGTCCACCGAACCGCTGTAACTGTTGGAGCGTTCTTCACTCAGGTTATCGGCGAGTTTGATTTGGACTCCCTTGCCGCCTACTGCCGTCACGTGCAAGTCCTCATCGTATGCCTGCGGAGCACGGAAACCGGTAGAATAAGTCAAGCGTGCCTGAAAATCATCTGTCGGCTTGTAGAGGAGGTTGACGCGGGGGCTGAAAATAAGCTTGTCTATCAGGTTGTGCTTGTCCAGGCGGGCGCCGACCAGCATGGTCAGTACGTTCATCTTCCACTCATTCTGCACGAAGGCGCTGGCAATGCGGACATCCTGCTCCATGTCACGATGATAGCCGGTCATGATGTCGTGCAGGGAGTTGTTCTGATATTCCAGTCCGCCGGTGAAGGTGGCGGGGGCAAAGAAGCAGTTGTCCATATTGCCCACGTACATGCCGCCGGCAACCCAGGTCAGGTCTTTCGTCTTGCCGTAGGCATTCATGTTCTTTTGGGCACCATAGTAGCTGTTGCGGTCGGTGTGCTGGATGGAGGTGTAAGCCGAAATCTTATGCTTGTACTCTTTCCAGAACAAATCATAGCTCACGCCTCCGCTATTGATGATATGCTTGGTCTGCTCGGTGATGTCCGTCTCGTGCGGCTGCAAATCGAATTTGTTGCCTCCGCGACGAAGTTCGTTAGTGGTATGGTATTCCAGATTGATGCGGCTGAAATGCGTAGGACGGTAATAGGCGCGGAAACCGAAGGTATTCATGTTCAGCTTGCCCAGCTCGGAAAAGCCATCGCCATCGCGGTCGTAGGGGTTACGGTTGCGGTAACTCTCATAAAAGGCAATGCCGTAAGAGTTATCTTTGGCAACCAGCGACACATTGCCACCCATATATTGCTCCCAGGACTTGCCGTCCATATTGGAGAACATGCTCGATACCTGGAAGGAATTGTTGATGGGGTCTTTGGTTATAATATTGATAGTTCCTCCCACAGCATTGGCGCCAAACAGGGCAGAGCCTCCGCCACGCACCACTTCTACCCGTTCAATCATGTTCACGGGGATTTGCTCCAATCCGTACACACCGCTCAATGCACTGATGATGGGACGGCTGTTTATCAATATCTGCGAATACGGACCTTCCAAGCCATTGATGCGCACCTGGGGGAAGCCGCAGTTCTGGCAGTTGTTCTCCACGCGCAGGCCCGACTGGTAGTTCAGTGTCTTGGCAAGGTCGGTGGAGTTGACCATCTCGAACAATTTGGTACTCATCACATTTACAACTACCGGAGCTGCCTTGCGGCTTACCTCGTTGCGGTTGGCAGATACCACCACTTCATCGGTCATGAAACTCTCCTCTTCCATCGGGAAATGTATGACGGCAGTAAAGTCCTTGCTCACCGTCACTTCCTTCTCTTGGGTCTTGTAGCCCACTGCCGACACACGGAGCTTGTATTTTCCCGCCGGAAGCTTGCGGAACTCAAATTGTCCTTCTTCATTAGAAACCGTTCCCTGACCGCTGCCGATAATCAAAACCGTAGCATACGGTATATTTTCCTCCGTACCTTTCACTATCACATGGCCGGAAATCATATTGCCTTCCTTTATAGGATTTACGGCAAAAGCTACGCTGGCACTTACCACTGCAAGTACCAACGCCAAAATGTATTGTTTCATCAAATTAGCGCTCTAAATAAAAAAATAATTCAAGTCTGAAAAAAGATAATAATCCGCAATGCCGCACTTCTTTCACTGAAATACCGGACATTCGAGACTAAAACACCTGGTATCTACATGCAAAAAATCCAGGCGTTTTTAAACCTAATGACTATGAAAAAAGAGCGGGAGGAGCGCGAAGGGAAAGAGTACGTATAACTTCCCCCTTTACAGTAGGCGTTGCCGGTTTGGCTCTGAGCATGGACAGCAAAGGACGCATCGGGTGCTGAACCTCATACACATCCACCCCGGAAGAGTGGAATACCGACAGATGCCCGATAACCAGAAGGGAAGTCTGAGAGTGAGAGTGTGTGCCATGAAAAGGGTGCGAGTGCGTTATCATCACCCCATTCACATAATGGACGTGAGTGAACGCAGTGATACTTGCCTGGTACATGATAAACAGTACCAGCAAGCTCAATGCACCTATAATTTTTTTCTTCTGCTTCACGCCCAAAAACTTATACTATAGATTTTGAGCCGCAAAGATAGTGAATTATTCTTTAACTTTGCCAAACAAGAACTCATAATCACGCTTGGAAGCCGGAGCCGCCCATTCTTCGGGAATGAACTTCCACTGATTCAGCGCACGCGGTTCAATCACCTTCTTTCGCTCGATGTACTGCATCAGATAATAGCGTAAGTCCTTATCCGTAGAGTGGATGATGCGCTCCTTCAATTCATCCTGCGAGATGCCGGAACCCTTTGTCAGCAATTCGCCACCACCGTTTCCACGATAAGAATTCACCGCTACCTTATACATTTTATCCATATCGAACGGGGTACCGTCTGCCATGCTGAGAATGGTTACCTTCTCGCCATCCGGCTTGGTCACATCCACCGTGTAGATAATACCCGCCGCAGAATCGAAGTTGAAGCTGAAATTCTTGAATGAGGCCCTATCCGTAACACCTTCGCGGCGCTTCTCACGGAAGAGAAGGATATGGTCGTCCGGAGACTTCATCCGATTGGTCCACAAATCATACGACATCTCCAAGGCATCGCGTATCTCCTTCCCCGTCAGACGCATGGTGTAAAGCATATTTTCGTACTTATACAGATTGAACATATCGTTCACAAAAATGTCTCCTTTACGGATTTCCGTATCATAGGACAAAGGAGCCGCAAAAGAAATATCCGCTCCGCTGATTGCCAACTGCAATTCGTGGATAAGGTCTATAAAAGCGGAAGAACCGAAATAAGCAGGACGTGTGGAGATAGTCTCGGTAAAAGAACCAATTTTCTTGGAAACAAAATTCTGCACAGCTTCATTTTCGGGGGCAAAGCGTTGCATGAACTCTTCGCTGACGCCGTAGTCTTGCGTATCGGACAGTATGCCGTCTATCTTCTTGTCTATAACTTTACCATCACGCAGTTTCAAGGTTATATCCACATTACTCACAACGACACCGTTGCTGGCAGGGTCCATCACCAGTACCGAGTCACCGGCTATGTTGCACACCCTCTTGCATTCGCGCGCATGGTCGTGCCCCATCAGGACAATATCGAATCCCGGCACGTTGCACGCCACTTCCACCGAAGCGTTTTCGCGATACTTGCCTCCCATCAGCTGGGCATCCTGGCCGGCATGGAACATACCGATAACCAAATCAGGCTTTTCCTGCTCACGGATAATCTTCATCCATTTGCGGGCAGTCTCCTCCATATCGTCGAAACGCAGCCCTTTCCACAGATTCTCTGAAAGCCACACGGGGATGGCAGGAGTTATCATACCGAGAACCACAATTTTCACTCCGTCACGTTCCAGCACCTCATAGGGTTTGAAATGGGTTTCTCCGGTAGCAGTATCCACAATATTGGCACCCAATATCGGAAAACGGCAGTCACCTGCCCAACGGTCGAAAACGGTACGGCCGGTCTCTACGTCATGGTTACCCATATTACCGGCATTATACCCCATGAAATTCATCATCTCCGCTGCCAGATGAGGGGCAACGGTATCTATGTAATTATAATAATAGGCTGTGGGCTGTCCCTGCAGAATGTCACCATTGTCCAAGAGAATCAGATTTTTGCCATAAGCCTCACGTTCTTTTTGCACCAAAGCATGCACACGTGCCAGACTGCCGGTTGCCTCCCGGCGGCGTATAAAGTCGTAGGGATAGTAGTTTCCGTGTATATCACTGGTCTGTACGACTTTCAGTTTCACCTCTCTTTCCTGCGCAGGCAGTATGCTTGTCAGGACAAAAATCCAGATAAAAAAACAACTAAATCTTTTCATTATATTTCCTTATTTCTTGTCGGTTCTTATAAGTTCATAGGATGAGTAAACATAAACCGCGCTCCATTCGTATAGGCAGGATCTATCCAAATCTCGCCGCCCCACTTCTCAACGGTCAGCTTACAGATGGACAAGCCCAAGCCGGTTCCCTGCACATATTCGTTCAGCTTCTCGAAACGTTCGAACACCCGTTTCTGTTTGTCCAATGGAATGCCGCAACCAGAGTCAGTCACCGAGAATACTGCAACATTCCTCGCCGTATCCGGCTCCAGCTTCAAGGTTATCGTACCTTCCTTTGTAAACTTGTCCGCATTGGAAAGCAGATTTATCACAACCTGCTGTAAACGCTGCACATCCGTCCGCATCTCCACTACCTCACGTTCACACTCAAATAAGAATTGATTGGTCGACCTACGTGCCTGGGCCACGGAAGCTACTACCTGCTGGCATATCTGCACTACATTGCAGCTCTCCAAAGAAAGGATGACGCGGTCGGCCTCCAAACGGGACACATCCAATATGTCATTAATCAACCGAAGCAGCAAATCAGAGTTGGTCCTAATAATCTCGAAATAGCCACGCTGTTCTTCTTCCGAGGCTCCTCCGGCAGACAGCACGTCCGAGAAGCCCACAATCGCATTCAATGGAGTACGGATTTCGTGGCTCATATTGGCAAGGAAAGCACTCTTCAGGCGGCTGGATTCTTCGGCACGGTCCTTTGCTTCACGCAAGGCCCCCTCGGATACCTCCAGTTCATCCTTCAACTTCTTTGTATGATAATAAAAGTAAAGGGAAACGAACAAACCGCCCAACAGCACCAACAGAACAGCACCGACAGACCAGATATGATACTTGTACTGTTCGTAGAAAGAAGGGGTTACGTTCAGCATCTTTACCGGCTGCGGAAGGCCGGCGATATTCAGTTTCTTTTCCTTCACGAGCTTGCCGTCCAGTATGGTCTCATTCGGAATGATTTCCATATGGGTCTCACTATCCTGAGGGGTGGTCAGCAGGCGGTAGGACTGTCTTGCCATCTCCTTGCCCAAAGCACGGTAGGCAGGAACAACACCTGCCACAGCCCAATATCCCAAGCCTACGGAACTGAGCGAGAAAGTGGGCAAAGTGGGAGCTGCTTCCATCATGGCGTAGGTTGCATTCCGCATGAAGTAACCATCGTTCATGTCCACACGCCATGTCCCCATCAATATAGCTGTATTTTCCGGTAACTCATGCAATCTGTCACAAATGGTATATATGGTATGGACGCGTCCGTCCAGCAGAATCAGGTTGAGTTCCGGAAACTTCTGCATCTCCTTCACTACATAGGCTTGCATGGCAACGCCGCCATAACTGTTGTCTGAGACAAAAGCGATATTCTTGGTGCCGGGATACATCTGCTTTATCATATTGATGTTGGCCTCCACATCATACTCATAAACGAAGCCAGCCTTGATAGGCGAACTGGGGAAATCCGTGAAGAAGTCGACGGATTCGGGCATCCAGGTCTTTAAGTCGACCGTATCGCCCGGCAACAATATGGCGTTACGGCTGGACAATGCACTTACGACCGGAGTATTGCCGCGTATAGAGTCGGGCAGAGAAAGATAGGCAGCCCAAGCCTCCTGCCCAATAAGGACGGTCAGCGCCGGACTGTTATCGCCCTGGTATTTGGACAATAGCTCCACCATCCTCCGTTCCCAAAGGGGAGATTCGGAGAAGCTTTTGCAGTTCATGTTTTCCAATGCGATGGTGTTTGTCCCGCCCAGGCGTTGGAACTCCTCCATAAAGTCTGAGATGTTGCCGGAAGTACGGCCGGCATCCGGATTATAGGAGCTGATAATCAGTACCGGATGTTCTCCTGTGATAGAGAACACCGGTAACAGACAGCAGAATAATGCTATGATACATGACGATATGGCACGAGACACATCAGTCATTAAATTTGTAGTCGTTAATGCCATAAAGTATGGCGTAGGACTTTGCTAAATTTGCTTTTTCAAATTTAGCCATAAATGTGGTGTCACTCTCGGCATTGGTATCACGATGTTTTGCTTCGTTAAAGTCATAAATATCCTTCAGGCCTACGGGAACGCCCTCCTCATCAAAGAAGATTGTCGCACAGCCCAAGGCATAATCAAATTCATCATTCTCATAGAAAGAAATGGTTTGGGAATAATAGACCTTTCCTTTAATGATTACCTTCTGTGGGCCATGAAACAGCTTCTCGCTTGCCGCACGCGAGGCAACAGCCGCTTTCGCAATCCGCTCAAAGACTTCTGACGACACGGTCATAGTTTGACCTTTTTTTGTAAAATACCAAAGCAGGCATTGTTTTTCAAAATCGCTATTCACTTTTGCCATGAAATGCTTCAATACCTCCTCAAGGTTTTTGCCGAAATGTGTTTGAGCCTCATTTTCGGCTGCTTTCACTAACGTATTGATAAATGTAGTGAGCATTTTATCTAAAATCGATTGACCTTTAGCTTCTTCCATATTATTGTTTATTAGTTCGTTATAGTTGACAAACTTCGCAATAATAAATGATTTTTCCAAGAATATGGGGTTTATTTTCGTACGACGATTGTTTTTCGTACTTTTGGCATCCATTATAAAAAGAGAGAACCGATGATACAACATTTCCACCGCATGATATCTGCCGCCCTCGGCATATCAGAGAAACAAATAGTACAGACCCTCGGATTGCTGAACGATGGTGCCACCATCCCCTTCATCAGCCGCTACCGAAAGGAAGTGACGGGAGGACTGGACGAAGTGCAGATTGAATCCATAAAGACCCACTACGAAAAGCTGAACGAAATCGCCAAACGTAAAGAAACCATCCTGAACACCATACAGGAACAAGGTAAACTGACCACCGAACTTCAGAAACGTATCGAGGAGACTTGGGACAATACCCTACTGGAGGACATCTACCTCCCCTACAAGCCCAAACGGAAAACACGTGCCGAAGCAGCCCGTCAAAAAGGACTGGAACCCCTCGCCACCCTGCTGATGCTGCAACGTGAGCCTCATCCGGAGGAACGCGCCGCCAATTACGTGAAAGGAGACGTGAAGAACGTGGAAGATGCACTGAAAGGTGCCCGTGACATCATAGCCGAGCATGTTAGCGAAGACGAACGTGCCCGAAACAGCGTGCGCAACGCATTTGCCCGCCAAGGCACACTGACCGCCAAGGTGGTGAAAGGCAAAGAAGAGGAAGCGACCAAATACCGCGACTACTTCGATTGCTCCGAATCGTTGAAGCGATGCAGCTCCCACCGCCTGCTCGCCATCCGGCGTGCCGAAGCGGAAGGCCTGCTGAAAGTCAGCATCAGCCCAGACGATGAGGAGTGCGTGGAACGGCTGGAACGCCAATTCGTGCGGAGCAACAACCCCTGCGGACAGCAAGTGGCGGAAGCCGTGCAGGATTCCTACAAACGCCTATTGAAGCCATCCATAGAGACGGAATTTGCCACGCAAAGCAAAGAGCGTGCTGATGAGGAAGCCATCAAGGTATTTGCCGAAAACCTCCGTCAGTTGTTGCTGGCTTCACCACTGGGGCAAAAGCGTGTGATGGGTATAGACCCCGGATTTCGTACGGGTTGTAAAGTCGTGTGCCTCGATGCACAAGGAAATCTGCTCCACAATGAGAACATCTACCCCCACCCTCCGGTCAGCAAGCAGAAAGAGGCATTTGCCAAGCTGCAAATGATGATAGAGTCTTATAAGATAGATGCCGTAGCCATAGGTAACGGAACTGCCAGCCGCGAAACGGAGGAGTTCTTGAAACATCAGCGCTTCAACCGCGACATACAGATATTCATCGTCAGCGAGCAGGGAGCTTCCATCTATTCGGCCTCTAAAATTGCACGGGACGAGTTTCCCGACTACGACGTCACCGTACGCGGTGCTGTGTCCATAGGCAGACGACTGATGGACCCGCTGGCAGAGTTGGTAAAGATTGACCCGAAATCTATTGGTGTGGGGCAATACCAGCATGATGTGGACCAAACCAAGCTGAAAAAATCATTGGACCAGACCGTAGAAAACTGTGTAAACTTGGTAGGTGTCAACCTGAACACCGCAAGCAGCCATCTGCTGACCTACATCTCGGGATTGGGGCCGCAACTGGCACAGAACATTGTGAACTATCGTGCCGAAAACGGTGCCTTCACCTCGCGCAAGGAACTGATGAAAGTACCTCGTATGGGTGCCAAGGCGTTTGAGCAATGTGCCGGCTTCCTACGCATTCCGCAGGCAAAGAATCCGCTGGACAATACTGCCGTACACCCGGAAAGCTATTGTATCGTAGAACAAATGGCAAAGGACTTGGGTTGCAGCGTAGCCGAGCTGATAGCCAGCCGGGAGCTGCGTCTGAAGATTAATCCCGAACGCTACCTCTCCCCCACCGTGGGCATGCCGACACTGAAAGACATCCTGCAAGAGCTGGACAAGCCCGGACGTGACCCACGCGGACCGATAAAGATATTTGAATTTGACAAGAACGTGCGCACCATCAGCGACCTGCGCGAAGGCATGGAATTGCCCGGCATCGTAGGAAACATCACCAACTTCGGCGCATTTGTCGACATAGGCATCAAGGAAAACGGACTGGTACACCTCTCCCAACTCGCCGACAGATTCATATCAGACCCTAATGAAGTAGTGTCCATTCACCAGCATATACGCGTAAAGGTACTCAGCATAGATATGGACCGGAAACGCATACAGCTGACAATGAAAGGAGTGGAACAGAATTAGTGATTAGGGATTAGTGATTAATGGTTAGTGGTTAATGGTTTCCGTATTAATCATTAATCCCTAATCACTAATCCCTTATAATAGTGTCTTAAGATAATTACTGTACCAAGCACTAAAAGTAGTGAACACAGAATAGAGCCTTCGAACCCGAAAGTTCCTCCATTTATCAGATTTTCTTCCGGAAAGTGAAGAATCAGCAGATTCTCATTGCTAAATTCATTTCCACTGACTTTATATCCCAAAACAGAACCTTGAATCCAGTTCCAGAACCAATGCAAGGCAATGGGGAAACAGAGGTTGCGCGTGTATATATAGGAAGCTCCCAAGAAACAACCCGCCAGCATGATATTCAAAAACGGGACGAAGGCAAAGCTGGGATTGAAAAGATGCATCAACGAAAATAACACCGCAGAGATAAGCAATGCCACAAACTTATTGACGCCTCCATCCAGCATACGCCCTAAAATGAAACCGCGTCCAATAACTTCTTCCGTAACTGCCACTAAAAAATAAAGCAAAAGACTCGACAACAACGAAATGGGAGAAAACAAGACCCCTGCCACTTCCACAGCCCCCAACAATAAAGACAAGCCAAAACCAACTACATACAAGAACACGACAAACAAAGCTCCGTTCAGCAGGCTTCTGCCCCATCCCTTCAAAGACAAGCCCAAGCCCGAAAAAGGAAGCTTCCTGAAACCCAGCACCATACAAGCGGCAATAAGCCCACTGGCCAACATCAAGACTTCATTCAACATCATTAAATAGACGCTCATCCCACCAGCTTGTGTCTTCAACTCAGGGAAAGCAATCGCAAAAGGTATGGCAAACAAAAACAGAAAAATCATAAAAAGTACAGTAAACAGTACTATATCAACGAATGCCAGCCAAATACGTTTTGTTTTACTCATAGCAACACACTCTTCCTTCACCGTTTCTTCCGTCTCCATTTGTATCTCATTTTGATTAATATCCGACAAAAATAATAATAAAAAGAAAAAACTTCATGTATTCCTGCCGGTTTCTTCTTATATTTGAAAAATCAATCTGGAATCGACAAACATGAAACTAAGAAAAATACTTTTAGCCGTTGCCGGACTGGCGTTAATGCTGAATGCCTCGGCACAAAAATCCAAAAGATACTACGTGGCCAAACCTGGTACCCTGGTGGAACTGATGACAGAAGCGGAAGCCAATGAAATCACCCAACTGACCCTGCAGGGCAAGCTGAATGCCGTAGATTTCAGGCATCTACGGGATGAATTCAAAAACCTGCAACTGCTGGACATTTCCAATGCCTCCATCAGCATGTATGCAGGCAAGAACGGGACTTATCCAAACCGTTTTTATGTATATCCTGCCAATTGCATTCCGGCATATGCCTTCTGCAAGCAAATGGACGACAGTACATTTGTAGGTAAGGAGACGCTGACCAGGATTATCCTTTCCGACAAGACCAAGAACATCGAAGATGCTGCCTTTAAGGGATGCAAAAATCTCAAGATATGCCAGATACGGAAGAAAACGGCTCCCAATCTGTTGTCCGAAGCATTGGCCGATAGCGTTACAGCCATATTTGTTCCATTGGGATGCAGTGACTCCTATCGTACCAAAAAGAAATGGGAAACCTTTGCATTCATTGAAGGAGAACCACTGACAGTAAATGTGCAGATTGGTAAAATGGGCAGCCTTGCCAGCGAACTGTTAAGAGCCGGATTTCAGCCCAAAGACGTTAACTTTCTGACCGTTGAAGGAAAAATGGACGAAGCCGACTTCACATTGATACGCGACTATATGCCCAATCTGGTTTCCATCGACATGACCAACAGTAATGCCACTGCAATTCCCGACTATACTTTCACCCAAAAGAAGTATCTGCTGAACGTACGGCTCCCGCAAGAGCTTAGAAGCATTGGACAGCGTGCATTCAGTGGCTGCGGCCGTTTGTGCGGCACGCTGGTGCTTCCTGCCAGTGTAACCGCCATTGAGTACGGAGCATTTATGGGATGCGACAACCTGCGCTATGTGCTTGCCACGGGGAATAAGATTACCACGCTGGGCGACAACCTTTTCGGAGAAAGCCAAGGCAAAATTATATATAAGGAGAAACAATAACTCAGACTATTCCCCGCCTTAATAAGAACAAAGAGACTCTTTTAATAGCAAAAGAAGGTGTGTCAGAATGATAGCTAAAAATCATTCTGACACACCTTCTTCTTTTTTTCAATATCGCACAAGCCTTTATTAAACCAAAAAGATATGAAAGAAGAATCGTTCCATCATGATGGAACAATTTAAAATATGCTTATTTAGTCCTTAGCTTCCGTTATCACTTTGTTGCGTACATACGTGCACGCAACTCCTTGATGTGGTCTGAAGTGATGTATTCGTCATACTCCATCATCTTGTCGATAATACCGTTCGGAGTCAATTCGATGATACGGTTGGCAACCGTCTGAATGAACTCGTGGTCGTGGGATGAGAAAAGGATATTGCCTTTATAGGTCTTTAGATTATTGTTGAATGCCTGGATAGACTCCAAGTCGAGGTGATTGGTAGGTGTATCCAGAATCAAGCAATTGGCATTGCGCAGCTGCATACGTGCAATCATGCAACGCATCTTCTCACCTCCCGACAATACGCTTGCTTTCTTCAGCACCTCCTCGCCGGAGAACAGCATACGTCCCAGGAAGCTCTTCATATAGACTTCATTGCCTTCACCGAACTGGCTCAACCAGTCCACCAGATTCAGGTCTGTATTAAAGAATGCAGTATTGTCCAGCGGCAGGTAAGCGGTGGTGATAGTCACACCCCAGTTGAAAGTACCTGCATCCGGTTTCATATTCTCGTTGATAATCTCGAACAGGGCGGTCATGGCACGCGGGTCGTGCGAAAGGAATACAATCTTGTCTCCCTTCTCTACGTTGAAGTTGACGTCGCGGAACAGCACCGTACCATCTTCCAGCGTTTTCGTCAAACCGGAAACTTCCAGAATCTGATTACCCGGTTCGCGTTCGGGCGTAAAGATGATGCCCGGATACTTACGTGATGACGGCTTGATTTCTTCTACATTCAGTTTCTCCAACATCTTCTTGCGGCTGGTAGTCTGCTTGCTCTTTGCCACATTGGCACTGAATCGGCGGATAAACTCTTCCAGCTCTTTCTTCTTCTCCTCGGCCTTTGCCTTCTGGTTCTGCTGCTGACGGAGCGCCAGCTGGCTGGACTCGTACCAGAAGCTATAGTTACCGGCAAAGAGGTTAATCTTTCCGTAGTCGATGTCCACCGTATGCGTACAAACGGAGTCGAGGAAGTGACGGTCGTGGCTTACCACCAGCACCGTATGCTCAAAGTTGGAGAGGTACTCTTCCAGCCAAGTCACGGTCTCCATATCCAAGTCATTGGTAGGCTCGTCCAGCAGCAAGTTATCAGGATTTCCATAGAGAGCTTGCGCCAGCATGACACGCACCTTTTCTTTGTTGTTCAACTCACCCATCAACAGATAATGCTTGTCTTCCTTGATACCCAAACCACTCAACAAGGCGGCAGCATCGCTTTCGGCATTCCAGCCGTCCAACTCGGCAAATTTCTCTTCCAATTCGGAAACCTTCAGCCCATCCTCGTCTGTGAAATCCTCTTTGGCATACAGCACTTCACGCTGCTTCATGATATCCCACAACACCGTGTGTCCCATCATCACCGTGTCCATCACCGTAAAAGCATCCCACTTAAAGTGGTCCTGGCTCAAAACGGAAAGACGCTCTCCCGGAGCCAGCATGATGGAGCCCGTCGTAGGGTCCAGCTCCCCGGAAATCGTTTTCAGGAAAGTAGATTTTCCGGCGCCGTTGGCACCGATGATACCATAACAGTTACCACTTGTAAACTTCAGGTTTACGTCATTGAACAACACTCTTTTACCAAACTGTACTGAGACATTAGAGACTGTAATCATCTTTATATTTACGATTTATTTATTTACAATTTACTATTTAATACCTATTAGTCTGCGAATTGCGAGTGCAAAGATAGTTATTTTTCCATGAATAGACACAGAGAAGCGCTGTCAATCTGACATAAAAGTATTACCTTTGCAGCGTTTTCGGCAAAAATATCCGTTTTGGCAAAGTTTTTGCTGGAGCACTAATATCGTATTAACTTAAACCCTTAACAGCAATGAAAGCTAAATCATTTTACAAGAATAATAAGCATAACAATATGAATCCGAAAGAAAAAGAAAACAACCAGGAAGAGGAGCTGAAAACTCAAGCTACTCCTAACGAATGTGACGAAGAAACTGTCGGACAAGAAACTTCACAAGAAAACGAAGCTCCCCTGACAGAAGAAGAAAAGCTCGCCCAGGAACTGGAAAAGGCCAATGAACAGATTGAAGAGCAGAAGGACAAATACCTGCGCTTGTCTGCCGAGTTTGACAATTACCGCAAACGTACCATGAAGGAGAAAGCAGAACTCATCCTGAACGGTGGTGAAAAGAGTATCAGCAGTATCCTACCCATTGTGGATGACTTTGAACGCGCCCTCAAAAACATGGAGACAGCCACCGACGTAGCTGCCGTAAAAGAAGGCGTTGAACTTATCTACAACAAATTCATGTCTGTATTGGGACAAAACGGCGTTAAGGTAATAGAGACAAAGGAACAACCGCTCGATACAGACTATCACGAAGCCATCGCCGTGATTCCGGCACCCAATGAAGCATTGAAAGGCAAAATTCTGGACTGTGTACAAACCGGTTACATCCTAAACGACAAAGTGATCCGTCATGCCAAAGTGGTAGTCGGAGAATAACATAAAACTGTATGGAAAAAAGAGATTACTACGAAGTATTGGAAGTCGAAAAGACAGCAACGGTAGAAGAAATAAAGAAAGCCTATCGCAAGAAAGCCATCCAATATCATCCGGACAAGAATCCGGGCGACAAAACAGCCGAAGAGAAATTCAAGGAAGCGGCAGAGGCATACGACGTACTAAGCAATCCGGACAAGCGTGCCCGCTACGATCAGTTCGGTCATGCCGGACTGGGTGGTGCCGCCGGTAATGGTGGTCCGTTCGGCGGCTTCAGTGGAGGCATGTCCATGGACGACATCTTCTCCATGTTCGGTGACATCTTTGGCGGACACAGTGGAGGAGGTTTCGGCGGTTTTGGAGGTTTCGGCGGAGGCGGTGGAGCACAACAACAACGCCGTTACCGTGGTTCGGACCTGCGTGTCAAGGTGAAACTGAACCTCAAGGAAATCTCTACCGGCGTGGAAAAGAAATTCAAACTGAAGAAATACGTGCCTTGTACCCACTGTCATGGTACGGGAGCCGAAGGTGACGGTGGTTCAGAGACCTGCCCGACTTGTAACGGCAGCGGCACGGTAATCCGTAACCAGCAAACCATACTCGGCACCATGCAGACAAGAACCACCTGCCCGACATGTGGCGGTGAGGGCAAAATCATCAAGAACAAGTGTAAGGAGTGTGCCGGTGAAGGCATTGTATACGGTGAAGAAGTAGTAACCGTAAAAATTCCGAAAGGCGTTGCAGAAGGTATGCAACTCTCTATGGGAGGAAAAGGAAACGCAGGCAAGCACAACGGCGTGCCGGGAGACCTGCTGATTCTTGTAGAGGAAGAGCAAGACCCGAACCTGATACGCGATGAAAATGACTTGATTTACAACCTGCTCCTCAGCTTCCCGACAGCAGCCTTGGGTGGTGCGGTAGAAATTCCCACGATTGATGGAAAGGTGAAAGTAAAAATTGACTCAGGTACGCAACCGGGAAAAGTACTCCGCCTGCGCGGCAAAGGTTTACCCAACGTGAACGGGTACGGCACGGGAGATTTGCTGGTAAATGTCAGCGTATATGTACCCGAAACGCTGAGCAAGGATGAGAAGAGAGCATTGGAGGAGATGGAAGAATCGGATAACTTCAAGCCGAACACTTCGATTAAAGAGAAAATATTCAAAAAGTTCAAGAGCCTGTTTGACTAATAACATGGTACATAAAGAAGCCTCCCGGTATACAATAAAATATATCGGGAGGCTTTCTTATGGGTTTATCGGGGAAAATGTTAAAGCTCCAACATCCGCTTCATAAAAGCCTTTATTCCCTCCACATCAGAAGCCTGAGGAGCCCACGAAGCCAAATCCTCTGAGGGTAGAGGCTGATATGGGCCTTTTTTAATTTCAAAAATAACAGTACCTGACTCCAAGGCAATAATACTATGCCATGTATTAGAAGGAATCTCCAGACCATATTTACCTTCCGAAGGATTGAGGCATACCTTATCTGTTACATTACCGGCATCATCATAAAAAAATGCCAGCAGACTTCCACGCAAAACCAGATAAGTTTCTTCCTTATCTGTATGACGGTGAGGAGGAAGATAAGTTCCCGGTTCCAAAGCATTCAGCAACCGATGAATAGGAGCATCCATAGACGCATGAAAATTATAATTCATACGTAAACGGGAGTTCTCCTTAGCTCGTGAAGTAACGGTATCCAGCAGCTCTTCTGTTATCAGCTTCATCATAACTTCAGCAATTGGGCAAACTTGGCAGGAAGTTCTGCTTTGCCCGCCTCAATAGATAAACTTTTTCCTTCATTATCTACTAATATAGCAGCCTTCTGCGAGGAAGCCAATGAGGTAACTTCCGACACATTACCGGCAACAAACAAACATCCGGAAAAAAGAGGAGTAATCACCTTCCGGATATGCCCTTTCCATTTTACAAACACAGCCTGCATCGGGCAATATGTAGTATATCCCGCAGCATTCAAACGCTGCATCAACTTATGTTCAGACTTGGGTGCTGTGTACAATGCATGCCAGCACATCATATCATTATCCGTCATCATATTGTTTGCTTTTTCCATCCCTTTAATAAATCTTTTACAAATAATATCCATCCCACACTGCCGACACCTGCCAAGAACATGAAGCCGATCAAAATCATCAATTTATTGGGCTTTGCAGGCTTCAAAGGTACCGTAGCCGGCTGGACAACCGTATATACCGGTGTAATCTCCTGCACCTTAGCTCTTGCCATCTGCAATTGTTGAGACACTTGTGTATATACTTGATAGGCTAAATTCATTTCATTCTGTAAACGCTCTTGCTCTGCGCGATAACTCAGCAATATTATATTCTGGTTTGCATCTACAAAATTTGCGTATTTCTTCTGGGCAGACTCATAACTGGCCTTTGCTTCTCCATAAAGTTTTTCGGTAAATGCCAAATCATGACGAGCTTTATTAGTTCGATAATCTGTGATGTAGTTCTGCAGGCAATGCATCACGGTATCCGTCAGCGAAGCAGATATCAAAGGATCCTGCATAGTAACAGACAAGGTTGTCACACCTGTCTTTTTGTCTACGGAAACAGAGATACGTTTACTTAAAGCATCTGCAATGGCAGACTCATCTCTAGTAAGACGAAAAGGATCCAGCTTTGCATCCCCCTCTTCCGGTTCATCCTTAAACAAAGACAATGTCCATCCTAACACCTTAAAAGGAGCGGAGAAAATTGCACTCCACCAAGGAGAACGCTGTTCTTCTTTCAAATAAGCATATAAAGTCGTGTCTACTTTTGCTTTCTGATCCTTGACTTTAACATCGAACAGTTCAATCAGAAAAGGAGTAGAACTTACAATATCAGGATAAAGTTCGGGTGACAAAGCATCTTCACCAGAAGAAGTACCCAAATTGATACCCGCCATGGCTGCAAGGGCTCCCATACTTCCGCCACCAGATTTACCACCACTCTCCGGAGCCAACGTCACACTTGTAGAATACTCCTTAGGAATACTAAATGCAACAACCAGTCCAACAAGGGCAGCGATACCACACGCCTTAAAAACCAATTTGCGACTAGCCCATACTTTCTGGGCCAGTTCTATCAAATCTATTTCTTGTTCCTCTGGTTGTGGAGAAGTTATGTTTTGTATTCTTTCTTCGCTCATAATTCAAATTACTTAAAGAGATTAACCATAGTCGCAATCATCGCTGCAATAGAAGCTGTCGTACTTCCCATTCCCAGAATTTCAGTAGTAGTCATCTTCCTTTTCTGTTCTTTACTTGGAACAATTATTTCACAACCTGGTTCAATGGCTTTCTTGTTTCCTGCTCTTAAACGAGAAACTGTACCATTCATGTATATTACATAGACCTTGCGTTTCTTGGCGTCATTACCAAAGCCACCAGCCTGGTTGATGTAATATTTCAAGCTTTCACCCTTTTTATATAAAACTGTATTCGGATACATTACAGCACCGTTGATTTTCACTGTACTTACGTACTCCGGAACAAATAATACATCTCCCTCGCGAAGCACCATATCAGCATCTGAACCAGGATTTTTCAAGGCCTCTCCCAGATTTATACCTACAGAATAGGTATCGGACAAATCCAATCTTTTTACAGATATGGAATCTCCGCCTCCCGCTTGCGCCATACGCAGAGCATCTTCCTTACGGCGGAATTCTTCTTCGGTCATCCTACGTATAAGACGCGCTCCTTTTATATAAGCATCGGGAGTTACTCCACCAGCCTTAGCTATCAAGTCACTCAAACGTTCATTCTTTTTCGATAGTGCATAATTACCGCTAAAAAGGACTTCTCCGCCCACCATAACATTCTGTTGTTTAAAATAGGACGGACTCTTACGAACATAAATTTCATCAAAAGGCTCAAGATGGAAATCCTGGCTTCCTTCTCCCACCAATAAGCCATCTTTCAAATCAAAAGAGAAATTCTGGCCTACTGTAGTACTGAAAGATGTACTCTTCGGATCTTTCATGCGCCGTGCAACTTCAACCTTTGTTGTAGCCGCCGCCTCCAACAAGCCACCAGCCTGCAACACCAAATCCTCTACTGTCATTTTATCAGAATAAAGATATGTACCCGGATTGGCAACTTCACCATGAATGGTAAGTGTAGCTTCTTCCTTCAAGTCATGAATACTTGGAATATATAAAATGTCATTCTTCTGCAAAGGAATATCTGCAGCCGTCCCGTTCAGCAAACCTTTCACATCTACTTGTATAACCTCATGCGACAAGTCTTCAAGTTCACGATCGATTATAGCACGGTTTAAGAATGCATCTCCGCGAAGTCCTTCCGCTTTCTTAATCAGCTGCTTCACTGTATTCATCGTACCGTCCAACTGATACAAACCTTCACGATATACAGCACCGCGGATTTCCACACGATTCTCAAAACGCTGTAAAACGGAATCAACCGTTATCTTATCACCGTCATCTACGCGGAATACGGAATAATCCATCTCATCCACATTATAAATTTGATGCTCACGTCCACTTTTACGGATTATACGTAATGCTTTCTTATAAGCATCACCCGTAAAACCACCTGAATACTTCAATAATGTACCTACGGTTTCAGTGGGTTTCATTTCATAAAACATCGGACGTTTTACCTTACCTAATATCTGTACCAGTGACTGGTAAGGATCCACAAGAATTACATCACCATCCTGCAGACGGATGTCATCCTTCATTTTTCCTTTCATAAGTAAATCGTAAACATCCAAATCCGCTATTGTATTTCCATTGCGAATCACTTTAATACTGCGCAAACTACCAATCGGATTCACACCACCTGCACGATATAAAGCATGAAATACGGAAGCAAATGATGAGAGGGTATAAGTTCCGGGCACCACAACTTCACCCATAACGTTTACTTGAATAGAACGTATTTCTCCTAATGTCAGTTTAACTTGGGTAGACGGAACATTTCCGGTTACTCCAGAATATATTCTGGCAAATTCTTGTTTCAAATAATTATTGGCTTCCTTTACAGTTTTGCCACTCAGATAAACCGGTCCTAAATTATTCACAAGAATACTTCCTTCCGGAGAGATTGTTTGTCGAATCGTTGTTTCAGAAGCTCCCCACACATCAATAATCACCTCGTCACCAGGTCCCAGACGATAATTCTCGGGAGTAGCAACATTCACATTGGGTTCGAAAGTCAAATTATCGTTAGTAAAAATATTATGACCATAAATTTGCGAAGTCGGATCCTCTGTTTCCTTCTCTTGAGACAAGGAACGATTATCCATCATTTGTAAAGAATCCCCTGCAACATCCGTTTGTCTGGCAGAATAAGTTTCCGAAGTTGTACGCAGCCCTTTGACTACGCCACTCATTTCACCACGTTGACGAGAACGCTTCTCATCTTGGGTATTGCTCTGCGGACTTCCAGATTTAGAGTTTTCATACTTTTTCTGAATTCTTTCAACTTGTTCCTTTGTCACTCCCCGCCGCATTAATTCAGTAGTAATCTGCTTTTGATTTTTGCCCATCTGCTGAGCGCTTTTTACATACTGAACAACCTGATCATCTGACATCTGCTGAGCAAAAGCTACCCCTGACAAAGTAAATACCAAAAAGAATAGTGTTATTAATCTACGCATAAGATATTCTGATTAATCTTTTGAGTTCTTGTAATAAATATAAATCGGGCACAAAGGTAATATATTATTTTTATAATATACATTTATTCCACCTCTAAGTTTCAGAAAAAGCATTAAAAAGCTGTCACTTTCACGTCTTTTCATCGGGTAGAAGAAAGCGGAAAAATTGGCACTATTTTTTTCATTAGTCCAATCAAAATAGCCTTTTTTTCAGTATAACTATGTTGCACCAAGGCCAGCACTTCTTCCCGCACATGTTCATAATCATCAACAGATGCCTTTTCACGCTTTATCTTTTCACCGATTACAGAATCCAAAAGTCCATCCCCAGGCCCTCCCACAATGTACACTTCTCCCCCATCCCCCATGACTCCCACTTCCAGGGTGAGCATACAAGCTTCAGACAAGGTAATCAAACAATGAGTATTCGTCGGATACACCTCACCCAAACGTACTATGAACATATCAGTTTCCCTTGTGTCGCGTTTCAACCTGCAATCAGATGATTGCACATATATTTCCGCCACACGCTTACTATATTCCATAGCATTCTCCGGATGACGTGCATTAGCAGCAGATATCATAACCATACGGGACACTCTATACTTTGCCGCCAGGTCCGCAATATTCACTGTCCCCGATATATTCGTTTGAATTGCCTCCGATACAAAATCATCCATCAGTTGTACATGCTTATACGCAGCAGAATGAAAAACAAGTTGAGGACGTGTTTCTTCAAATATAGCCTCCATACGCGTACGGTTAGCAACATCTGCAACCAATACACGGACCTCCAGATTCTTCCAATGATCAGACAATTCCAACTGTACATCATACAATGGGGATTCTGCCTGATCTACCAGAATCAACTGATAAGGATTCAGTGTAGCCAACTGGCGAACGATTTCCCTTCCTACAGCTCCCGCCGCTCCCGTAACCATTACTCTACGCCCCTCGATATGGGCCGTAATTTTACGCATGTCAACTTGCACCGGTTCTCTACGGAGCCAATCTTCTATTTGAATGTCCTTTATCAGTCCATCGTCCATACAATCGCTTAAGGGAGGAACGGTCATTACATGAATATCATGAGAGAACAGTTTATCCAGCATTCCGGAATTTTCCAAATCCGACACCTTGCTTGGAGAGATAATGATTGTATCCACTTTCTTTTTCTTTAGACGGTCAAACAGCTGCTCATCATTGGGATATACCCTGCATCCCATCGTATGTTTACCTATCATATCAGGTTCGTCCGAAATAAAGCCACGCAGGCGATAATGATTATTACGACTAACTCTCAAGGATTTTGCAACATTGACTCCAGTCCCATGGAATCCATAAATAAAAACATTCACGCAATGACGTGCATCAAAAGCAATAGCTTCATAAAGCATCTTCACAGCAATGCGCATACAAGCCATCAGAGAGAAGGTGAACATATATGCCATAAACAGAATGCTGTTCGGCAAAGTTTCTCCAAGCCCCGAAACAGACCAACAGCAATTCCCTAAAAACAGTACAACATAGCTTATCGTAAGACTCCAAAACACACGATAAATATCTACAAAAGAGGAAAAACGGATAACACCCACATAAGTACGGAGAATATGAAAGAAACAGATATTACACAAGACAGCCCAAATGGTCAGCCATACATATAAAGAAATTTCATAAGATACGGACGAAAGCCTATATTGCAAAAAACATGCAGAAAGCATGGAAATCACAACGATAATTACATCTACCAACAGCACCGTCCATTTGGACGCTATGCGTGAAGAAAGATATTTATAATAGATTCTTAAATTCATAATCAGTATCAGACTTATTTGCTATAGGACCTACGACAAAGATGCTTCTTTTCGTTTTATTATCCAATTTTTATGGCAATAAAGTTCAAGACATTCAAATAGAAAATTATCCCACTAAAATATTTCTAAAAAAAACAGAGATTCTTTTTGCCTTTTCAAATAAAGATGTACCTTTGCACCCCGTAAACAAAAGCTTATTGCCGCTATAGCTCAGTTGGTAGAGCAACGCATTCGTAACGCGTAGGTCGCCAGTTCAAGTCTGGCTAGCGGCTCGATATTCAAGCACTGATTATCTGGAATAATCAGTGCTTTTTCTTTTCAAGAATCGTTAGAATAAAAAAACGCTCTTCTACCAATATATTTGCATAAAACATAATGCCCTTCCAAACAGTTTAATCCATAGCCGCATAATTATCCCAAAGCAAGTAAAGCAAGTTTAAAACAGCACCATCTGATTACAATGATAACTTGAAACATATAGGCACATTATTAAAAACATAATACACCTTATATTATACATAGTAATTCCCAATATTTGCGGCAACTTTTCAATAACCCGATTTTTCAATCTTAAATAAAGGATTGAGGTGATTGAAGAACACAAGCCAAAATCAAAAGGCTACCATAGGTTTCTATAACATACTATAAACAAATGAAAAGAATCAAATTATTTACAGCGGCTTTGCTGCTGGCGGCTATATCCGCAGGAAACGATGTGTGGGCGCTTTCCGATTCAAGAAAGAAAGACACGCGTCCGGTAAAATCACCCCAATTCTTCAGTGGAAACGCCAACCCGCTGCTTCCACCTCCTTCAATTCAGACTCTTTGCAGACTGTCTCTACAAAGATAGACACAGACAAAGACGGCATTCACGACCTTTATTTCGTGTTTAAAGGCAAGGAGCTGAAGGTAGATGAATGGATGTTTGAGAGATTTTGAGCTAGCCTTACTACGCTTTATTTCCACATTTACTAAGAATTATTCGTCCGACATCTGTTGCATTATCGTCCGACAGCTGTCGGACGATAATGCAACAGATGTCGGACGAATAAGCAACAACCGTCGGACGAATAATTCTCTGCAAGGAAAAACATAATCTATCGTAGCCCTCAAAGGTATTCAGCGCAATACCGGAAACTATTCATATGATAAGCACTACGCATTCGACCATCACTACAGATTCTCTCTGAAAAAAGCATGCTCCGACTATGTAGTTTCCAATAAAAAATGTATCTTGCGGAGATTTATTAAATACGATATGAACATGAAACCCTATCTAATCCCCTTCTTTGCAACTGTTGCACTGACCGCAACCGCTCAACAAAAAAACGAGATTACCAGCGTCCTCGAAATACTGGATGTAACCAACGGTAACCGGACTGTCGTAAAAGAATTTCCCTACCGGATTGAAGCTCCCAATTGGACGCCCGACGGGCAATGGCTGCTATACAACAGCGACGGAAAGCTTTACCGCCTTTCCCCCACCTCGCCTGCCGAACCGGAACTGATAAACACCGGATTTGCCCAAAACTGCAACAACGACCACGTCCTCTCGGCCGACGGACAGCAGATAGCCATCAGCCACGGGACGAAAGAAGACTATAAATCGCGCATTTATACACTTCCCATCACGGGCGGCACTCCCCGTTTAATAACACCTATGGCTCCCAGCTACCTCCACGGCTGGAGCCCCGACGGCAAAGAGCTTGCCTATTGCGCCGAACGAAACGGCAACTATGACGTCTATACCATCCCAGCGGAAGGAGGTGAAGAAACCCGCCTGACCACTGCCGAAGGTCTGGATGACGGACCGGAATATTCCCCCTGCGGACAATACATCTGGTTCAATTCCGTACGCACCGGACTCATGCAAGTCTGGCGCATGAAGGCAGACGGCTCCGAACAGACCCAGATGACCTTTGACGAAACCCGTAACTCCTGGTTCCCCCACATCTCCCCTGACGGAAAATCCGTTGTATTCATCACCTACTACAAAGGTGACCTGGAACCGGGAGAGCACCTGGCAAACAAGAACGTAGAGCTGCGCCTAATGCCCGCAAACGGTGGAGAACCCAAGACATTGTTAAAGCTTTTCGGTGGACAAGGCACCATCAATGTCAACTCATGGGCACCGGACAGCAAACGCATAGCCTTTGTCAGCTATCGAATTAACTGATATGACTTGATGGTTTTCACTCCATTTTTTACTAACTTTGCCCGACTAAAGATGCAGTAAAACAAAATGGAAAAGAAGAAAATCATTATCGGAACATTCGTCGCACTGATTCTTATTGGAGCAGCTTGTGCAGGAACAGTATACTACTATCTGTTTGCCCCGCAATTCCATCCGAAAAAGACAGTCTATATCTATATAGACCGCGACGACACCGCCGACTCCATATATAATAAGGTGGAACAACAAGGCCATCCTCGAAGCTTCACCGGCTTCCGCTGGATGGCCCAATACAAGAAATATTCCGAAAATATACACACCGGACGCTACGCCATCCGGCCGGGGGAAAACGTATATCACGTATTCAGCCGTCTGTACCGCGGATATCAAGAACCTACGAACCTCACCGTCGGCAGCGTACGCACACTGGACCGGCTGGCACGCAGCGTAGGCAAACAGCTCATGATAGACTCCACCGAAATAGCCGGATTGATGAACGACTCCGCATTCCAACAAAAACTGGGATACAACAAAGAGACCCTGCCCTGCCTCTTCATCCCCGAAACCTACCAAGTCTATTGGGACATGAGTGCAGAAGAGTTCTTCGAAAGAATGCAAAAAGAGCACCAGAAGTTCTGGAACCAGGAACGCTTAGACAAAGCCACCGCCATCGGAATGACCCCGACGGAAGTCTGCACCCTCGCCTCCATCGTCGAGGAAGAGACAAACAACAATCCCGAAAAACCAATGGTGGCAGGGCTCTACATCAACCGCCTGCACACCGGCATGCCTCTGCAAGCCGACCCTACCATCAAATTTGCCTTGCAGGACTTCGGCTTGCGGAGAATTACGAATGCCCATCTGGCAGTAGAATCCCCCTACAATACCTATCTCAACACCGGACTACCTCCCGGTCCCATACGCATCCCCTCACCCATCGGGCTGGATGCTGTGCTGAACCATACGAAACACAACTACCTCTACATGTGTGCCAAAGAGGACTTCTCGGGCACCCATAACTTTGCATCCAATTATGCCGAGCACATGAAAAATGCAAGAAAATATTGGAATGCATTAAACGAAAGAAAGATTTTCAAGTAATCTGCTGATAAAATAAAAGCAAAATCCTATATTTGCGTCAAATATTAATCCATGACTAACACTTAAATATTCAGATATGAGCAAGCAACTCTTACTTGGCGATGAAGCCATTGCACAAGCTGCATTAGACGCCGGACTTTCGGGTGTATATGCCTATCCCGGCACTCCTTCTACGGAAATCACCGAATATATTCAGATGGCACCGATTACTGCCGAAAAGAACATCCATAACCGCTGGTGCTCCAACGAGAAAACTGCAATGGAGGCTGCCCTGGGCATGTCCTTTGCAGGCAAGCGTTCACTGGTGTGCATGAAGCACGTGGGTATGAACGTGGCTGCCGACTGTTTCATCAACTCTGCCATTACCGGCGTAAAAGGTGGTCTTATAATCATTGCTGCCGACGACCCCAGCATGCATTCCTCTCAGAACGAGCAGGACAGCCGTTTCTATGGCGACTTCTCTCTCATCCCGATGTACGAACCAAGCAACCAGCAGGAAGCATACGACATGGTGTACAACGGATTCAACTTCTCCGAACAGACCGGCGAACCCATCCTGATGCGCATGGTTACGCGCCTGGCACACTCCCGTTCCGGCGTAGAGCGCAAGGAGCAACAACCGCAGAATGAGATTTCCTTCAGCGAAGACCCGCGTCAGTTCATCCTCCTGCCGGGTAATGCACGCAAACGTTACAAAGCATTGCTGCAACGCCAGGACGAATTTATCAAAGCTTCTGAAAACTCCGCTTACAACAAATATACCGACGGCCCCAACAAAAAGCTGGGTATCGTGGCATGCGGCATCGGCTACAACTACCTGATGGAGAACTATCCCGAAGGTTGCGAATATCCGGTACTGAAAATCGGACAATACCCGTTGCCCAAGAAACAGCTGATGCAGCTGGTAGAAGCATGTGACGAGATTCTGGTACTGGAAGACGGACAACCGTTCGTAGAAAAACAGCTGAAAGGCTATCTGGGCATCGGCATCAAAGTAAAAGGCCGTTTGGACGGCACTCTTTCACAAGACGGAGAGCTGAACCCGGACAGCGTGGCACGTGCCGTAGGCAAGGAGAACAAGGCTGAATTCAGCGTTCCTTCTCTGGTAGAGATGCGCCCGCCCGCTTTGTGCGAGGGTTGCGGCCATCGCGACATGTACACGGTGCTGACCCAAGTATTGAAAGAAGAATATCCCACTTATAAGGTGTTCAGCGACATTGGTTGCTACACGCTGGGAGCCAATGCCCCATTCAACGCCATTAACTCTTGCGTGGATATGGGCGCCTCCATCACCATGGCGAAGGGTGCTTCGGATGCCGGCCTGCATCCTGCCGTAGCCGTCATCGGCGACTCCACCTTCACCCACTCGGGCATGACGGGACTGCTGGATTGCGTCAACGAAAACGCCGACGTCACCATCGTCATCTCCGACAACGAAACCACCGCCATGACCGGAGGACAAGATTCTGCCGGCACCGGACGTCTGGAAGCCATCTGCGCCGGCATCGGTGTAGCTCCCGAACACATCCGCGTCGTAGTGCCCTTGAAGAAAAACTACGAAGAGATGAAGCAAATCATCCGGGAAGAAATCGAGCACCACGGCGTATCCGTCATCATCCCCCGCAGAGAATGTATCCAAACATTAGCACGCAAAAAAAGAAACAAGTAAAGCCATGAAAAAAGACATCATACTTTCCGGCGTAGGAGGACAAGGTATCCTCTCCATCGCCACTGTAATCGGCAAAGCAGCCCTCAAGGACGGACTCTACATGAAGCAGGCAGAAGTACACGGCATGAGCCAGCGAGGCGGCGACGTGCAGTCCAACCTGCGCATCAGCGACCAACCCATCGCTTCGGACCTCATTCCCACAGGAAAATGCGACCTCATCATCTCCCTGGAACCGATGGAAGCACTGCGCTACCTCCCCTACCTCAGCCCCGAAGGTTGGCTGGTGACCAATGAAGCCCCCTTCATCAACATTCCCAACTATCCGGCAGAAGAAGACATCAAGGCCGAAATCAACAAGCTGCCGCATAAAATCATGCTGAACGTAAACGAAGTGGCAAAAGAAGTCGGCTCTCCCCGCGTAGCGAACATCGTACTGCTGGGCGCCACCATCCCCTTCCTCGGCATCGACTACGCAAAGGTGCAAGACAGCATCCGCGAAATCTTCCAACGCAAGGGCGACGCCATTGTAGA
Organism: Bacteroides sp. AM07-18; assembly: GCF_003602695.1. Classification (NCBI taxonomy): domain Bacteria; kingdom Pseudomonadati; phylum Bacteroidota; class Bacteroidia; order Bacteroidales; family Bacteroidaceae; genus Bacteroides; species Bacteroides sp. AM07-18. The sequence goes on along the minus strand of NZ_QTLM01000002.1, from coordinate 486,114 downwards.
GCTGAACCTCAAAGCGTTGGCTGCCGGCAAAGAGATTGCTGAAAAACTGATGTAAACTATAATTGACTCTAAATTTCAACATACCATGAATAACAAATACTGGGAAGAAGAGATTGAAACGATGCCCCGTGAGCAGTTGCGCGAACTGCAACTGCAACGGTTAAAAAAGACTGTCAGCATTGCCGCCAACTCTCCTTATTATAAAAAGGTATTCCAAGAGCATGGCATCACTGCCGACAGCATCCGGTCTGTAGAAGACATACGTAAGATACCGTTTACCACCAAGGCCGATATGCGCGCCAATTATCCTTTTGGATTAGTAGCAGGCGATATGCGTGAGGACGGAGTACGTATCCATTCTTCCAGTGGTACTACGGGCACGCCGACGGTCATCGTACACTCCCAACACGATTTGGACTCTTGGGCTAACTTAGTGGCACGCTGCCTCTATATGGTAGGTATCCGTAAGACGGATGTTTTCCAAAACAGCTCCGGTTACGGCATGTTCACCGGAGGACTGGGCTTTCAGTATGGAGCCGAACGTCTGGGTGCGCTGACTGTTCCTGCCGCTGCCGGAAACAGCAAGCGTCAGATAAAGTTCATCACCGACTTCAAGACCACTGCCCTGCATGCCATTCCCAGCTATGCCATCCGCTTGGCAGAGGTATTCCAGGAAGAAGGGATGGACCCCGCCGGCACAAGTCTGAAAACGCTTGTTATCGGTGCCGAACCCCACACAGACGAGCAACGCAGAAAGATTGAACGCATGCTTGGCGTCAAAGCCTACAACAGCTTTGGTATGACTGAAATGAACGGTCCCGGCGTAGCCTTCGAGTGCACCGAACAAGACGGCATGCACTTCTGGGAAGATTGCTACCTGGTCGAAATCATTAACCCGGAAACCGGCGAACCCGTACCGGAAGGTGAAATCGGCGAACTGGTACTGACAACGCTGGACAGAGAGATGATGCCCCTCATCCGCTACCGTACACGCGACCTTACCCGCATCCTGCCCGGCAAGTGCCCTTGCGGACGTACCCACATCCGTATAGACCGCATCAAAGGCCGTAGCGACGATATGTTCATCATCAAGGGAGTCAATATCTTCCCCATGCAGGTGGAAAAGGTGCTGGTACAATTCCCCGAATTGGGCAGCAATTACCTCATCACGCTCGAAACGGTCAATAACCAGGATGAGATGATTGTGGAAGTTGAACTTAGCGACCTCTCTACCGACAATTACATCGAGCTGCAAAAGATTAGCAAAGCCATTACCCGCCAGCTGAAAGACGAGATTCTGGTAACTCCGAAGTTACGGTTGGTAAAGAAAGGTTCCTTGCCGCAGAGCGAAGGAAAAGCCGTCAGGGTAAAAGACTTACGGGACAACAAATAAACTTAAAAAAACTCTTTTCAAAACAGACCATCTGTTCACCCGATACAGATGGTCTGTCTTGTATAAACACATCATCTATCTTCCCTTGACACATCATCTGTTTCAGCATCACGTATCATCGTTTCACAATCACCCACATCCGCATAAAACGAAAGAGGAACGGTTATCCAAACAGATTACCGTTCCTCTTTTATAGAAAGCCGCACCGATGATGTGATGAAACTCCGTATGACATGATTTGAGTGCTCCTCCTCTTTGTAATCCACCGACTCAAGAGTTACCCCGAAGGGCGTGGCCCGCCATTGAGAAGCGAAGCTTGTCTCGGTATTTCATAAAAATTGATGAGTTTCCCGATCCAATCAATGCGGCTATTTTTTCTATAACAAAGGTAATGAGTTTCTATGAAAGAAACAAGTAAAAGCAGTAAATTGTTTCAAGTCCTTTTCAAGTTTTAACCCCTCCCCGGAGTATCAGAAAACAAAAAGTGCTGACTACCAAAAGAGTAATCAGCACCTCGTAATTTATCTGCTAACTGTTTTTATGCAGCCTTTGCTTTAGCAACGATAGCCTTGAAAGCTTCCGGATGGTTCATCGCTAAATCAGCCAACACTTTGCGGTTGATTTCGATACCAGCTTTATGCAAAGCGCCCATCAGCTTAGAGTAAGACATACCTTCCAGACGAGCAGCAGCGTTGATACGCTGAATCCACAAAGCACGGAAGTTTCTTTTCTTGTTCTTACGGTCACGGAACGCATAGGTCAAACCTTTTTCCCAAGTATTCTTGGCAACGGTCCAAACGTTCTTTCTTGCACCAAAGTAACCTCTGGTCAATTTCAAAATTTTCTTTCTTCTTGCTTTAGAAGCAACATGATTTACTGATCTTGGCATAGTTTTACTTGTTTTTGAATGTTAGCGCCGTTACTTCACGCAGCGGACTTAAAGCTAATGCATTCGGTTAATAACTTTAATACTTTTGTACGCTTTTCAATTACTTCATTGCTAAGAGCTCTTTCACCTGGCTTACATCTGTTGTACTAACAAGTGTAGAGTAGCACAAGTTTCTTTTCTGCTTCTTAGTTTTCTTAGTCAGGATGTGACTATGAAAAGCGTGCTTTCTTTTGATTTTACCTGTTCCGGTAAGAGTAAATCTCTTTTTAGAACCGGAGTTAGTCTTCATCTTTGGCATCTTTTTTAAACTTTTTAATTATTAAATTATATGGCAACGCACTATACCTATGGCGTTACTCACTTCTTTATTCTTCTTCGGTTTCAGCCGACGCAGCCTTTGGCGCATCTTCTGCAGGCTTGGGAGCCGCGCTCTTCTTAGGTGCCGCCACTTTCTTCGGAGAGAGCTGGATTGTCATTCTCTTTCCTTCCAAAACCGGCATTTGGTCTACCTTCGCATAGTCTTCCAAATCATTGGCAAAACGGAGCAGCAACACTTCACCTTGCTCTTTGAACAAGATGGAACGTCCTTTAAAGAATACGTAGGCCTTCACCTTGTCACCATCTTCCAAAAAGCCTTTAGCATGCTTCAACTTGAAGTTATAGTCATGGTCATCTGTCTGAGGTCCAAAACGTATTTCCTTCACGTTCACTTTTACCTGCTTTGCCTTTTGCTCTTTCTGACGCTTCTTTAACTGATAAAGAAATTTAGAATAATCAATAATACGACAAACAGGGGGTTGTGCATTTGGAGAAATCTCCACGAGATCCGCTTCATGTTCTTCAGCAAGTCTTAAAGCCTGCGCTATCGGATACACTTTTGGTTCTACTTCATCGCCCACTATGCGGACTTCTTTGGCCCGGATTTGTTCGTTAATCCGATGTTGCCCTTTTAAGCTGTCATTCTTCATTAAATAACGTTTACTTCCAGTTTGTTTCTTATTTACTATTCCCAAATTAATGTTTTTGTTAAGTAAAAGCGAACTTTAGAACATCTAATATATGCTATGCTTCTACAATTGGGCGCAAAGTTACCATTTATTTATCATATTCTGAACTTCTTCGTTCATTTTTTTGGCAAATTCTTCAAATTTCATGGTTCCTTTATCACCTTCTCCCTGCTTGCGGACAGCAACTTCCTTGTTTTCAGCCTCCTTTTCACCTACAACCAGCATGTACGGAATACGCTTCATCTCATTGTCACGAATCTTACGACCAATCTTTTCATTGCGCTCATCCACAATGGCACGGATGTCATATCGCTTCAAGTATTGTTTCACTTCATGCGCATAGTCGTTGAACTTCTCGCTGATAGGCAGGATGGCAACCTGGTCGGGAGTCAGCCACAACGGGAACTTACCGGCCGTATGCTCAATAAGCACAGCCACGAAGCGTTCCATGGAGCCGAACGGAGCACGGTGAACCATTACGGGACGGTGCTTCTGATTGTCGGCACCGGTATATTCCAGCTGGAAACGTTCCGGCAGGTTGTAGTCCACCTGGATGGTACCCAGCTGCCAACGGCGACCGATGGCATCCTTCACCATGAAGTCCAATTTAGGACCATAGAAAGCGGCTTCTCCATATTCTATTTTTGCCTTCAGACCCTTTTCTTCACAAGCTTCGATGATGGCTCGTTCTGCTTTTTCCCAGTTCTCGTCGCTACCGATATATTTTTCGCGGTTCACCTTGTCGCGCAAGGAAATCTGTGCCTCGAAGTTCTCGAAGTCCATAGATTCGAACACGATGGAGATAATGTCCATTACACGGAGGAACTCATCCTTCACCTGGTCCGGACGGCAGAAGATATGCGCATCATCCTGCGTAAAGCTACGTACACGTGTCAAACCGTGCAACTCGCCACTCTGCTCGTAACGGCAAACCGTACCGAACTCTGCCAAACGTAAAGGCAGGTCTTTGTAAGAACGGGGTGAGTTCTTGTAAATCATACAGTGGTGAGGACAGTTCATCGGTTTCAAGAAGTATTCCTCTCCTTCTTCCGGTGTGTGGATGGGCTGGAAGGAGTCCTTACCATATTTTGCATAGTGTCCGGAAGTGATGTAAAGCAATTTGTTGCCGATGGGCGGACACATTACTTCCTGATAATCGTAACGGGCCTGAATGCGGCGCAAGAAGTCCTGCAAGCGGATACGCAGTGCAGTACCTTTGGGTAGCCACATCGGGAGCCCCTTACCTACGGTGTCAGAAAACATGAACAAGTCCATCTCCTTACCGATTTTGCGGTGGTCACGCTTCTTGGCTTCTTCCAGCAGAACAAGATACTCATCCAGCATCTTCTTCTTCGGGAAGGTGATACCATAGATACGGGTCATCATCTTACGGTCCTCCTGTCCACGCCAATAAGCACCGGCAACGGAAGTCAGCTTGATAGCTTTGATAGGCGCTGTGGTCATCAAGTGAGGGCCACGGCACAAGTCGGTAAATGCACCCTGCGTATAAGTTGTGATGTGGCCGTCTTCCAATTCGGAAATCAGCTCGCATTTATAAGTTTCTCCACGGTCACCGAACATCTTCAAAGCATCCGCCTTGGCAATGTCTTGTCTGACAACCGCTTCTTTCTTAGCCACCAGTTCAGCCATCTTTTTCTCAATGGCTGGCAGGTCAGCTTCCTTGATAGTCGTTTCACCCGGGTCCACATCATAGTAGAAACCGTTTTCGATAGCAGGACCTATACCGAACTGGATGCCCGGATAGAGTTCCTGCAAAGCTTCGGCCAGCAAGTGGGCACTGGTATGCCAAAAGGCATGCTTACCCTGCTCATCCTCCCATTTATAAAGAACCACTTCAGCGTCTTGCATGATAGGACGCCCCAAATCATAAATTTCTCCGTTCACGCCACAAGCCAGCACGTCTTGTGCCAATCGCGAACTGATGCTTTCTGCAATCTGCAGTCCCGTTACTCCTTCGTTATATTCACGAACAGAGCCGTCTGGAAATGTTATCTTTATCATAGTTTATATGTATATTTCATTTTTCAGAACGCAAAAATAGCTAATTCTTTTTGATATTCTATTTTTTAGCAAAAAAATGTTATTCCCGTGTATCTGTAAACCTCTTTATGATATTATAGGCCGAGACAATGCCCAACTCTCCGGCTTTACTCAAATCGGCAATACCTTGTTTGTTATTCCCCAGGAAGATGTGCGTCAACCCACGGTTAAAGTATGCTTCAGCAAAATCGGGACTCAGCTCAATCGCCTTGTCATAATCCGCCAAGGCGGCACGGTAATCCTTCAGTAACGAAGACACATTGCCACGGTTATAATAGCCATAGACAAAATCAGGAGCCAATAGAATAACGTGGTCCAGGTCATTCTTCACAACTTCATAATCGATGGCCGTCACTTCTGGCTTCTTCATTTCCGTTGTACCCGAAGTGGCGCCTTCACTCATTGTGGCTTCGGCCTTTTTATATTCCAGTTGCTTATAACGCACCAAAGCACGCATAAAGTATGCCGGGAAGAAAGTGTCGTCCAACAAGATACTCTTTGTAAAGTCATCTATGGAACTGGCAAAATCCTGAACCAGATAGAAATCCAGACCTCTCATGAAACGTTTCTTGGCGTTCTTCTCGTCAGCCACCACATCAGACGTATGAGCGTCTATCAAAGCAAAGTGGAAGCGTACTTGTTCCTCCGTCAACGGAGCTTCCATATTGGTGATGCGCAGTGGCTTCGGGAACAGTTTCGAATGGTTCAGTTCCTCAATATACTTATGATAATGTACGATACGCTTCACATCGCTCAGTTTCTCATAATAAGTCAAAGCATACATCGGCTCGAGCTTGATGGTCACATTCCGGTCTTGTACACGTCCGCGATAATCGCTCTTATAACGCTGGTCAGCTTCCGAATCGTCCGCTATTACAATTTTCCGATAATTTTCCATGTTCTTGTCGGATTTCTTACGGGTCTTCCCACCATCTCCATTGGAGTTTTCCGAGGAATTATCCGCAACATCCTTACTGTCGTCACCTTCCTTTTTGTCACCAGAAGAAACACCGTTACGCTTGTCTATCTGCATCTTCATGATTTTGAACTCATCCTGCTCGGCTCCCTTATGGTCGCCAATCTTTTTACGGGCTTCGGCACGCTGATAATAGCCGGCCATAAAGTTAGGATATTCTGCAATCACTTTGGAATAGTCACTGATAGCTCCCCGGTAATCCCCCGTCTGCGCACGTAACAAACCACGATTGAAGGTGGCCATCATGTTATCCGGTTCCATCTTCAACACAAAATCAAAATCCTCTATTGCCCGGTTGTCATCGCCCACCTGGGCACGCAGCAAACCGCGGTTGTAGTGCCCGAGAAAATTATTCGGATCAATATCCAAAGCCAAATCATAGTCACTCATGGCGCCTCTCAAATTATTCTGATGGAAACGCGCCAAGGCACGGTTGATATAGTTACCGGCATTCTTTGCACTCAGATGGATAGACTGGTCCAAATCAGCTTCAGCCTCTTTATACTTCCCCTGTTGGAGGCGTACAATGGCTCTTGCCCCCCATCCATCCGGGTCATAACGGTCCATATCGATGGCTTTGTCAAAATCACGCAAAGCTTGTATCGTATCATTCTGTTTCAGGGAGACTTCCCCGCGCATCAGATAGGCACGTGTATATCTGGGGGCAATTGTCAGAAGCGTACCCAAATCTTCCTTAGCCGCCTCATAATCTTCTTTCTGAATATGGCAAAGGGAAAGATTATGCCAAAGCACCACATTCTCCGGGTCGTATTTGATGGCAGTTTTATAATCTTCAATCGCCTCGTCAAACTTGTTCTGACGGATACGTGCCAATCCTCTGATTTGGTAAGCACCTACCACAAAAGGGTTCCGCTGAATCGCAGCATCACAATCACTCTCCGCTCCCTGATAGTCATCCAAATTGATTTTTGCCAGTCCACGGAAGAAATAAGGCTCATATAAATAAGGTTTCGCGTTGATTACCTGATTAAAATATTGGATAGAAAGCACGTAATCCTCAAAATACAATGCATTCCGAGCAATGGTCATCACCCGTTCCGTATTGATTTGTGCATACAACAATGTGGGTAACAGCAAAATAGCCGTCAGTATTTTTTTTATCATCTTGTTTTATAAATGCTTGTAAACGAAACAAAAGTAACGTTTTTCGTTTACTTGTCGGGATTAGCGGAACACTTTTTATATTTTTTGAGCCTTTTATACCATATTATATGGTTAAACTTATTTCTTTACGGTTTTCACCTTATAAGTGCAGTGTGCCTTGCCTTTCAACATGGCATTCAGTTTTCCTTTAATCATCTGCTTGCGTAACGGAGACAAATGGTCGATGAACATCTTTCCTTCCAGATGGTCGAACTCGTGCTGCATCACGCGTGCCAGGTAACCTTCGATAATCTCATCGTGCGGTTCCAAGTTCTCGTCCAGGTATTGCACGCGTATTTTGTTGCCACGCTTCACTGATTCATGAATTCCTGGAAGGCTCAAGCAACCCTCGTCCATAGAAACTTCCTCACCGGACACTTCCAGAATATGGGCATTGATATACGCCTTGCGGAAATCTTTATATTCTGGCAAATCATCAGACAAGACATCCAGATTAATGGTTACTACGCGGATAGGCAAACCTATTTGCGGTGCAGCAAGTCCCACACCTTCAGCATTGTCCATCGTTTCAAACATATTCTCAATAAGTTCTTTCAAATTCGGATAGTCCGGGGCAATATCCTCTGCTACCTTTCTCAATACGGGCTGGCCGTACACATAAATGGGTAAAATCATTTCCTTTACTACAAATTACTAATTACAAATTACTTTCTATACATTATAAAAAAGAGAAACGTTTGTTCTCTAAATAAGTTTGCAGAATAATAGTTGCACTGATTTCATCCACCAGCGCTTTGTTTTGGCGGTCCTTCTTTTTCAATCCGGCCTCAAGCATCGTCCGATGAGCCAGAACAGAAGTAAAACGCTCGTCTACATATTCAACCGGCATGTCAGGCAGTTTCTTCTTCAGCGAACGGACAAAAGGTTCGATATTCTTCATATTTTCCGAAGCCTCATTGTTCATCTGCTTAGGAAAGCCTACCAAGATACGCTCTACCGGCTCCTTAGCCACATAATCAAGAAGAAACTGCAACAATTGGTGTGTAGGCACAGTTGTCAGTCCATTCGCAATCATCTGCAATGTATCACTCACGGCTATTCCCGTGCGTTTCCGACCGTAGTCTATGGCTATTATTCTACTCATAATGGGCTACAAAATTACGATTAAAATTTGAATTCCGCCGTTAATCTTACATATATAATACAGAAAAAGGGATGTCTGATAGTATCAAACATCCCCTCCTCTGATTTTTTCACTAATTATTTCAAATGAATTTTGTATGTCAACCCTCCACTGAAATATTTCATCCTCTGCATTTCCACCTGCACATGCAGATGCTTGAACAACAGATAAGTGGCTCCCAAGGCAAAGTCCTTGGAGTCATATTCCGCTATCATCCTTAACTGCGGATGA
>NZ_QTLM01000002.1:0-477239 GCF_003602695.1 Bacteroides sp. AM07-18 | reverse complement strand
TATTCCGCTATCATCCTTAACTGCGGATGAAAGGACGGATTGTAGGTGACACCCAGTGCAAAGCCATTCAGCTTGTACTCCTTGCGGTCATTATACAGATAGGAAAGATGCACGCCAACCTCCTCTTTACCCGCAACGGGTATCTGCTTGGAAGCGGCAATATAGAAACGGCTGTAATAGCCGTTACCTTCCGTAGTGCTAACTTGACCGCCGCCAGAGGAAGTGAACGGGTCAGATGTCCCCAGCACCACGGCCGGCATGTATTTCCAGAACTGCCCCTCCTTCAACACACGCAGACGGGCGGAAAAGTAACGGTCCTGGTTCGTGAATCCGCTGTACCCGTATGGCTTCAATCCTAACGCCTCCGCCTTGAAAAGTGTACACGTGTAGGCTATTTCCAGAAAGGGAAAGATAGTTACACTCAAGAAATAGTTGTAGGTATGATAGTACCAGGTGGGTGGTGTGAGCTCCTTGTTCAGGAAGTTACCGCCAACCATGAAAGTCTTGTCACGCTGCATCTCCGCAGAGGGTGCATGCAACAGCCCGGTCGTACCATACGTCAACTGGGAAAAGGCTGAAAGGGAAAGGCTGCAAAACAGAACGATAAAGAATAGCTTAAACTTCATCATCACATATAAATTCAGTCGCTGATAAAAATGGATTGCTTTATAACATGCATCGGACATAGTACCAAAAAAAGGCGTCTGAGTCCCAGACGCCTTCATTTTTAGAGTCTATTTGTCACTTGGAGTATATTATTCCAGGATAACTACGCGGTTCAGGAAGTTCTTGCCGAACATATTGGCAGTACCACCGAATCCAACGAGTTCGAGCTGGTCTTTGTCAACACCCTGAGCAATCAAAGCATCGTAAACAACCTGAGCACGCTTTTCAGACAGCTTCTGGTTCCAAGAAGCGCTACCGGTAGCCTTGTCGGCATAGCCTGCAACCTTGTACTTCTTGTCCGGATTAGCCTTCAGAATCTTGGCTGCCAGTTCGATGTTAACCTTGCCATAGTCGTCCAGACGGGCGCTGCCAATCTTGAAGAAGATGGCACGCGGACCGGCAACTTCAACTACCTTGGTCACTTCCTTAACTTCAGGTTTAGCGTTGGCCAGTGCATTCTTGCAGTTAGCCAGGTCAGCTTGAGCCTGAGCCAGTTCACTTCTATATCTGTTGATTTCTGCATTGACTGCGTCTTCATCAATCTTAGAAACCGGAATAAACTTCTTACCACCGAAGATGTAGCTAACACCTGCAGTCAAAGTTCCAGTACCTTCAGCCTTGCGATGGCTGCTGATATTGCCGAATACAGACGGAGCGATAGCACCGCGAGCTTCTACGTCAATAGCCCACTTAGTGTTGATATTGAACTTCAAGCCCAAACCAGCAGAAGCGCCTACACGTGCTCTAGTCTTTTCATCCCCATCAGGAATCATTGTTCCATCGTTTTGAATCAGCACATTAGCTGACTTTGCAACAGTTACTTGAGGACCCAAAAATCCATAAACTTCGAAGAAACGGTTAGGATTAACGCCTGCGAACAATGTAGAAAGATTGATCATTGCATCAATGTTACCACCAAAGTACGTCTTATTATGTTCCCAATATGAGTTATCCAGACACAAGTGCTGAGTAACACCATTGAACTGAGCACGTACACCCCATGTCGGAGTAATCAACTTACCAACTGATACGCTAAAATGCGGAGCCAATTTATTGAAACCATCATTGTTGATAGCGTGGACACCACCACCTACACTCACGAAAATATTATCGCTCCATTTCGGAGTGTAGTAGTTCGTTTTTTCTTGTGCATTCAGATTTGCTGCACAAGCGCCTGCTAATAATAAGGAGGCTATTACTAATTTACTTTTCATTATTCCTTTAGTTTAAAATTAAATACTAACTAAAACGATTTTAGTAAGCTGTACCGTCACCATTACCACCACCAGCATTGTTTCCATTGCCATGACCGTGACCATGATCATGAGTAATTGAAACAATATCTTGTGTTGCAGTTGTATTAAGTGCAACCTTAATATTTACACCAGGAATATTATATACCACACCATCTACTGTTGCTGAAACATTATTTACAGAAGTCTGATAGTTTGTAGTAGCTTTCAAAGTAACAGTTGTATAAGGTGCAATTGTTACTTCTTCTGTTCTAACTACTGCAGTAAAACCGGTATTAAGACCTTCTACAGCAGCTTTCAATACAGCTTTCAGTTCTTCATTAGACAAAGCCTTAGTAGCAGGTATATTTGCATCAATCCAAGTTTTTACCTCATCAATGTTAGTAACAGTTTGACCGACATATGCTGTATATGACAATTCTTGCACTACAGGCTCGGGACTATCATTGGTATAACTTCCACCATCTACAACCTGACCTATTTCAGGTTTTATAGTCTCAGGATCAGGAGTAGGATATACATCCTTAGCGGCATCTGTTATTTTCTGCAAGAAAATGTTTACCGGAACAAAAGCGAATTGTCCTTTATTCAAAGCAGGAATCACAGCTTGTCCCTCGCCTGGTAAATAATCTTTTTTTGTAGCAGTAAACTTTCTTGTTTCAGGTGCAATTTTACCATCAGCACCAGCCTTCACTTCAGTGTCACCTGTAATATTAAGGCCTTCTGTTATGATAGAACGATCCCCCAAATCATATACAGTAATAGCAATGGTAGCACTTGCAGGATCCAATTCCACAGGTGCAACATTGAATTCTTCCTTTTCGCAGCTTGTGAACATCACACTTGTCAAAGCCACTGTAGCCAATGCTAATTTAGCATTTACGCCACTAAAAAAACTTTTCTTTTTCATCTCAATTAATTAATTAAAAATTTAACAATTCTGACTTAATAAAATATGGGTTAAAACTATTTTCTTCCATTATATTATCACTTGCCTCTGCCTTGTATTCCTTATAATAATACCTTTCATTACCTGCATTATAAGAAATACCCATATTGGTAGAAGTATTCACACGCGGTACATATCCTTTCCTTTTATACTTATAAGGAGGCAATGCCACCTGAAACCGGAATCCTCCATTCGCTTTAGCATGCTCTGCCTTCATGACATAAAAGCCGATTGAGCAATAACGGAAATGACGAATCATATCGAATTTAATCCCCTTTTCCTTCAACAAATACTGTTCAGCCTTCAGTGTGAACTGTGTATTAAATCGCGGCCAATAGAAATTTCCACCCAAAGACCACGTCACACGCCATAATGAAGGATCATATTGGAACTTAAATCCGTCCCAACGTCCAGCTCCCGTATATCCTATTCTTGCCAACAAAGAAAAGCGCTCATCCTTAAAGGGTCGAAAGAAATCTACATCAGCACCATATCGGTTGCCACTAAAATAACCTACTGAAAATTTACCAAAAACGTTATAAGGCAATCGAAAACGTTGTGAAAGAGTCAGGAAACCCGGATGAACCTTTCCTTCCCGAGCCCCATATCCATCATTATAAACCGGTATCTTCACTTGTGCTGTGGCTTTCATACCCTTCCATAACGAAATTTCTATTGCAGGGCTCAAATCAAATAGAACTTGATAAATCTGCGTAATAATCACGTTCTTGAAAGAGAATTCCGGATACACCAATACATCAATCTTGAACAAAGAACTATTTTTCAACTTTATTTTCCGTGCATTTTCCCAAGCATCGCCCAATTCATAGCTCACATTCCAGTCATTACGCTCCGCTTGAGGCACCGAATCCCCCTTTAGGGGACAATAATAAAGAGAAATTTGGGGTACATTATTGTCCAGAACAATTATCCGACATGACTTTTCTTCCGGAAATGACATTATATACTTTACATTATGTTTGATATGATATACAGTTTGCTGAATATCAGTAGCCTTTTATGTTTATTTGTTTTTTTTCAAACAATAAAGTATCTTCCTCTTGTTTGCTATTTAATAGTTAATTGTTACTGGCTTATTATTATATTTGCCCTTTTAGCAGTACTGTATTGTGTGGTGTAAATGTTTAATAATTAATAAATTGAATACAAAAAGTAAGAATGGAAATAATTTTGGGAATTGAGAACTTGTTACCATTTTGTTACTACTAATAATAAACTGTGTGTTTTTATTGAAAGAATATGAAAAAGCTATTGAAAATAAAAGAGCCAATAAAGGTGAGAACAAAAAAGTTAGTAAATGGATGTCAATCCATATATCTAGACATATATATGAATGGAAGACGACAATACGAATTCTTAAAGTTGTATATTATCCCTGAACATAATCAAGCTGACAAAAAACGAAATGTGGAAACGCTAAATTTAGCAAATGCGATTAAGTCTCAGAGGATTGTGGAAATACAAAATCAAGCTTATGGATTTAATCGTAACAGATTGTCCGATGTGAAGCTGACTGACTATATGAAATTAGTAGCAGAACAAAGTGTAAACAATAAGGTGCGAAAAAGTACAATACATGCTGTCGTATGTCATTTGAAAAGATATACACCGAATGGAATATTGTTAAGGAAGGTAGACAAAGCCTATTTATTGGGGTTTATAGATTACTTGAAGAGAGCAAAACAAATACATAGTCAAAAAGAAAAAATGTTACATGTTAACACCCAACTTTATTATTTGAAGATGCTACGTTATTGTTTGAACTGTGCTGTCTATGAAGATTACATAACTGTTAACCCAATGGATAAAATAAAGAATGAGGATAAGCCAAAACGTTGTAGAACAGAAAGGGATTATCTCACAATAAAGGAATTAACCAGATTAGTTCATACTCCTTTTTATAATACCTTATTAAAAAAAGCATTTCTATTCAGCTGTTTTTGTGGATTGAGACATTGTGATATTATTGCATTGAGATGGGAAGATATACGTTATGATGAAAATGGAAATGCACTATTGAATATCATTCAGAAGAAAACGAAAGAAGCCATATCGCTTCCACTCAGTTCAGAAGCTATAAAACATTTGCCAAACAGAGGAAATGCCCAAGAGACGGAAAAGGTATTTGCCGGATTGGTCTCATTAGGACGGAGTAATGAAATTTTGCATAGATGGGTCGAGCAGGCTGGGATATCGAAACATGTAACCTTTCACACAGCACGCCATACACATGCAACAATGATGCTGACGTTGGGAGTAGATTTATATACAGTCTCCAAGTTATTGGGACATACCAATATACAGACAACACAAATTTACGCAAAGCTTGTGGATGAAAGTAAAAAGAAGGCCGTCGCTTTGATTCCTAATATAACATAAGAGCTAGTTGAATTCGAAATACAATTTGCCATTTTGTATTTTTAGTCATCACTTCGTGTTCCTAATTCACTTAAAAGATATTAGGAGCCTAATAAATGCTGCTAAAACTCATTATGTAAACTGTAAGTGTCATTGATTTGTTGATCTTTGATTAAAAAATGATAGATATTTTTTATTCATGCAAATAATTGCATTCCTATTTTGAGTTATTGGCGTTAAAATGAAGAATACTGAACATCAGCTGCTTTGGCTCCCTAAAATGGATTTTAAGATGAATGGAGGGCTATTTCAAAGAAGTGGTTTATCATTTTATGAAAAAAACTGTTTTTCTACCGAGAATAAGTTAATATCTTGTTTGCTAGATATTGTATTTTTGTTTGCCGGATATTAACTTGCTACATACAAAAAACAAGTCCTTTAGAGAAAGTATTACATAAATATCTGTATAAATGTAGGGTATTTGTATTTTCATCCTTATTTTTTGCGGATACTTTTTCTATTTTTTCTTTTTCGCAAGAAAAGTAGATTAGTAGAAATTGCTAAAAAGTGACTATTTGACACAAAATATAACATTCTATATGACAATTGTACATCGTTAATTCAAAAGTTTTAAAATGGTAATAGACTTCATATAAACATTCAGGGGCTTTGTTAGAAGCTTTTGAAGAAAAAACGAGATTATTTCATCTTTTCATATAAAATTCTTTGGTATTATTAAAAATGTGTCTATTTTTGCACCATATTTTGTGTTATACGGACACGAAAAATGGTTGAAAAAATGAGGTATAAAAACTCTAACATAAGAAAGTGCCTAAATACTAAAACAATAGCACAGTGTGCAGCGTTCTTTTTATACTGTTTGCTCCCTTTAAAAGGAATTTGCCAAACGGGGGAAAGTACTGTAGATGCTTTAGTGAAAATGGGATTTGAAAATGTTGGATGGACAGAAGATGGCAATGAACGTGTTTATGTTCTGCAAAACTCTGCATATCGTTTGCAGGGTGTAGGCATAGGTAAGGCGGTAGATATTATTCAAAAGATGGGTTTACCGGAAGAAAAGTCATGTCGGATAATAGTTCTGGACAATAATGTACCCCAAATTTCTCTTTATTATTGTCCCCTAAAGGGGGATTCGGTGCCTCAAGCGGAGCGTAATGACTGGAATGTGAGCTATGAATTGGGCGATGCTTGGAAAAATGCACGGAAAATAAAGTTGAAAAATAGTTCTTTGTTCAAGATTGATGTATTGGTATATCCTCAATTAGCTTTCAAGAATCTGGTGATTACACAGATTTACCAGGTCTTGTTTGATTTGAGTCCTGCGATAGAAGTTTCGTTATGGAAAGGTATGAAATTAACGGCACAGTTGAAAATACCGGTTTATAATGATGGGTATGGAAGGTTTGAAGATAAAGTTCATCCAGGACATATTACAATTTCACAGCGTTTTAGATTACCGTATAATGTGTTTGGTAAAGTGACTGTGGGATGTTTTAGTGCTGACCAATATGGAGTGGACGCCGAATTTTATCGCCCTTTTAAGGATGAACGCTTTTCCTTAATGGCTCGGATTGGGTATACAGGAATGGGATATTGGAGCGGATTTCGCTATGTATATGATCCTTCGACAGCACTTGTTACGTGGTCTTTGGGCGGTAGCTTTTATTGGCCGCAATTTAACACTCAGTTTAATCTGAAAGCAGAACAGTATTTATTGAAGGAGAAAGGTGTTAAATTTGAAATGATTCGCCATTTTCGCTATTGTTCGATTGGTTTCTATGCAATGAAAGCAGAACATGCAAAGATGAATGGAGGCTTCCGATTTCAAGTGGCATTACCTCCTTATAAATATAAAAGGAAAGGATATATACCTCGTGTGAATACCTCTGCTAATATGGGCATTGTTTATAATGCAGGTAATGAAAGGTACTATTATAGACAGTATAAAGCGGAAGTTAGTGACAATATAATGGAAGAAAATAGTTTTAACCCATATTTTATTAAGTCAGAATTGTTAAATTTTTAATTAATTAATTGAGATGAAAAAGATTAAATTCTTAAACGGCATAAGTGCAGTATTTGCGTTAGCCGTAGTAGCTTTAGCTACAACTTTAACTTCTTGTGAGAAGGAAGAGTTCAACGTTAATGTAACTCCTACTAATGCACAAGCTGTTATTAGTCCGATTGTGCTTGCTATAGAGGATGGTGTTACTACAGATGTAACTGGCCAAGCCACTATCGCACCTGCAGAGTTGACATTTACTGGTAATCCTACTCTGGCTGCTAAGAGTGTTGATGTTACAGCTTCTTATAATGGTTTGAGTGCAACTGTTACAGTTAAGGTTCCTGCTTTGCAAGCTGGGCAATTTGCTACTCTGACTCCGACTATCATTCTTCAGGAAGAAGATGCTGAGACTAAGATTGTAGCAGAATCTACAAAACTTGAACCAGTAACGGATCCTAAAGTTAAGACTTGGGATAACTACGAGCTTTATTGGTTTGACATTCCATCATTCCCTTATGTAGTAAAAGAAGGTGCAAAAGTAGGTGCAAAGAAAATCAATACAACTGATCTTATTGAACGCGCAGCTATTGAATCTTTCTTTAACACGCTTGAGAATACATATGAGGAAACGACAGTAACAACACCGGAGAATAAGTATAAAGTTTATGCTAACTCTAGAACAACTGCATCTATTACTTATACTGTTGTAACAACTGAATATAAAGTAGTGAAGAAGGCTGTAACAAAAGCTGAAACAGAGCCTTTAGCTTCTATTGAAGTAGATGATTATACAACTTCTACACTGTTTGTTCTTGAAAATCAAGATATTCCTGGTCACGGTCATAGCCACGGTCATGGTCATGGTCATGGTGAAGGCAATGCCGGTGGTGGTGTTGGTGAACTTGATTAATAGAAGTTTTAGTTGTTATTTATCTTAAACTCAAGAGAAAATGAAAAGTAAATTAATGATAGCCTCCTTACTATTGGCAGGCGCTTGTGCAGCAAATCTGAATGCACAGGAAAAAACGAACTACTACACTCCGAAATGGAGCGATAATATTTTTGTCAGTGTAGGTGGTGGTATCCACGCCATCAACAATGACGGTTTCAATAAGATTGCTCCGCATTTCAGCGTGTCAGTTGGTAAGCTGATTACTCCGACTTGGGGTGTACGTGCTCAGGTAAACGGTATTACTCAGCATCTGTGTTTGGATGATGCATATTGGGAACACAACAAGACTTATGTAGGTGGTAACATTGATGCAATGATCAATCTTTCTACATTGTTTGCCGGCGCCAATCCTAACCGTTTCTTCGAAGTTTATGGTTTCTTGGGACCTCAAATTTCTGTAGCAAAATCTCAAAATGTGGATATTACAATTAGTGCTGACGGTACTTCGCAGTCTATGGCTCCTGCCGGTGAAGCTGAAATGCGTGCACGTATCGGTGCTTCCGCCGGTTTGGGCTTGAAGTTCAATATCAACACTAAGTGGGCTATTGATGTAGAAGCTCGCGGTGCTATCGCTCCGTCCATTTTCGGTAACATCAGCAGCCATCGCAAGGCTGAAGGCACTGGCATGTTGACCGCAGGTGTTAGCTACATCTTCGGTGGCAAGAAATTTGTGAAGGCTTCCAATATCGACGAAGATGCTATCAATGCGGAAATCAACAGATATAGAAGCGAACTGGCTCAGGCTCAGGCTGACCTGGCTAACTGCAAGAATGCACTGGCCAACGCTAAACCTGAAGTTAAGGAAGTGACCAAGGAAGTTGAAGTTGCCGGTCCGCGTGCTATCTTCTTCAAGATTGGCAGCGCCCGTCTGGACGACTATGGCAAGGTTAACATCCAGTTGGCTGCCAAGATTCTGAAGGCTAATCCGGATAGGAAGTACAAAGTTGCCGGTTATTGCGATAAGGCTACCGGTAGCGCTTCTTGGAACCAGAAACTGTCTGAAAAGCGTGCTCAGGTTGTTTACGATGCTTTGATTGCAGAAGGTGTAAGTAAAGACCAACTTGAGCTCGTAGGATTCGGAGGTACTGAAAACATGTTCGGCAAGAACTTCCTGAACCGTGTAGTTATCCTGGAATAATAACTCCAAGTGACAAATAGACTCTAAAAATGAAGGCGTCTGGGACTCAGACGCCTTTTTTTGGTACTATGTCCGATGCATGTTATAAAGCAATCCATTTTTATCAGCGACTGAATTTATATGTGATGATGAAGTTTAAGCTATTCTTTATCGTTCTGTTTTGCAGCCTTTCCCTTTCAGCCTTTTCCCAGTTGACGTATGGTACGACCGGGCTGTTGCATGCACCCTCTGCGGAGATGCAGCGTGACAAGACTTTCATGGTTGGCGGTAACTTCCTGAACAAGGAGCTCACACCACCCACCTGGTACTATCATACCTACAACTACTTCCTGAATGTCACAGTCTTTCCCTTTCTGGAAGTGGCCTACACGTGTACACTTTTCAAGGCGGAGGCGTTGGGATTGAAGCCATACGGATACAGCGGATTCACGAACCAGGACCGTTACTTTTCCGCCCGACTGCGTGTGTTGAAGGAGGGGCAGTTCTGGAAATACATGCCGGCTGTCGTGCTGGGGACGTCCGACCCGTTCACTTCTTCCGGAGGGGGGCAAGTCGGCACCACGGAAGGTAACGGATATTACAGCCGTTTCTACATTGCCGCCTCCAAGCATATACCCGTTGTGGGTAAAGAGGAGATTGGTGTCCATCTTTCCTACCTTTACAACAACCGCAAGGAGTACAAGCTGAATGGCTTTGCACTGGGTGTCACCTACAATCCGTCCTTCCATCCGCAGCTGAGGGTGATAGCGGAATATGACTCCAAGGACTTTGCCTTGGGAGCCACTTATCTGTTGTTCAAGCATCTGCATGTGCAGGTGGAAATGCAGAGGATGAAATATTTCAGTGGAGGGCTGACATACAAAATTCATCTGAAATAAGAAATAAGAAGTAACCCAAAGTCTCAGTGACTCCATTAAAAAAGCAGCTAAAGTATGACATCCAACTTTAACTGCTTTTATTCTAATATACCAATTTTACATTGTCAATCCACAACGAATTACCGGGAGAACCTATGTAAGCACCACCGTGGCTGGAGGTAAACTGTAACAACAAATGAGTAGGCACATCATCTTCCGTTCCCCAGGCAACCTCCTTAATAGGTACGCTCTCTCCTTTACTATTAACTGCATAGCGTTCTTCAACCTGAAGACGCATCATGTGGGCCTTGTACGCAGGGTCACCGGTAATATCACCGTACATGATGGAATAAGTGGCATTATTATGCCAATCGGTAGTAGTATAATATCTTACGACCATCGTTCCTACGCGCTTGGCATAGATATTCCCCTTCTCATCTTCCCAACGCTTTTGCAGAAACAGATTCACTTCCGGGAAGTCCTTTCCTTCCACATCTGTGATACGGCTAAAGCCCGTTGCACGGATACGCTTCTCGCGGTCGGACATCTTTACTTTATAATCAAACTGTATGGCGATAGGTTTCTTTGTAAACGGTATGCCGGAATTCAGCATTTTCTGCGGATTTTTGGTTCCCTTGATAGGTTCGTGCACCTCACCCAGAAACATAGAGCCGGCAGCCAGCACCGTGATATCTACTATTCCAAAAACCTTCACACTCTCCATACGGGTGTCCATGCGGGCGCAGAAACCATCCCCTCGCTTTTCCGGAAAAACAGAAGTATTAGTTTTCGTGATACCGGCTACCCGGGCCATCACATTGGATGTCGCCCACGGCGAACCTCCCATATTCTTGTATGCCTTGGTTTCGGTGACAGTAGCAGTAGGGCCGATGGCATACACATTCTTCGTGGCACCGCCAATAATACCGGATTCCTTGATTTGGCGGTCAATCCATTGATCCATATTTCCGAAAGGAATCATCTCTACCTCGTGCTGCTGCGCAGAAACGGCTCCGCAACAAAGCATGGCAGACAGCACTCCCAACATACGAATTTTCTTTTGAATCATTTCTCTCATTGATAATTGACAATCATTATAAATCGTACTTCCACTGTTCCAGCGCAAAATTCCAGTTATCCTGAACCAACTGCACTGTACGCTCATCATACTTGTATTTATTCTTCTTATATCCTTTCTTTCCGCCTACATACTTCTCAATATCGGCACGCGCCTCTGCAAAGCCCGGAATGGACAAAGCCTTGTAGATATGTTCAGTCATTCCCATTGCGTCCGCTTCGAAGTCCTCAAACTTCACCTCTATCAAGTTTCCTTCAGGAATGCATGCCTTGTCCGCTTCGTATTTATGATACAGTTTGGCATAAATGGACAAAATATTCTTCTCAAGCTCCTCATTACTGATATCCTGCAGTTTCAACGGCTGAATGGTGTTAGTAAAGAAACTACGTGTGCTTTCGAAAACAGTATAAGGATTACGCATCAGATAGATAAACTTGGCATTGGGGAACATCTTGACAAGCTCTTTCACACGTCCCGTATGAGGCGGATTCTTACTAAGAAACTGGGTTCCGTTCGTATTCCAAAGAGAAATCTTTATCAGTTTGACGAAAGTCTCCTCAAATACTTTCAGCTCTTTCTCTGTGATGTCATCAAACAGCAGGTATTTATCGGCATACTCTTGCTGATATTCGGGCAGGAACCAGAAATTATAATAGGTGTAGGGCATCATATTTGCCAAAGCAAACTCCTCTTCTTGCGGAAGGTCAACGGCAAGCTCCATATTGTCCGTGGGACGTTTGTCCGGCATCAACCAACTCATGTTCTTCTTGAAGAAAGGCTGCCCCCACATCATAAGATGCGGAAATACAGTCTGGTATGTCGTGTTGTAGCCGAAATGCTTGTCGCAGGAGAAAACATTATGCACAAACGTAGTCCCGCTACGCCAGTGTCCCAAAATGAATACCGGATCATGCTCCAAGGGCTTATCTGCCAGGAGCTTTTCATAGCGTCTGTCCTGCAGAGGAGCCAAAGTGGACAGCAGGCGGCAGACAGCTTTTGTCAGCCGATACTTGCCTTTGTAGGCAGCACCGATGTCACGACCGCCCGTTATATCCTTGAATGTTTTCCAATCCGCACCTACCAAGGTGTTTATCGGAAGCTTATTAAATTCTAATAGTCCCATTATTCTTTTTATATTAATTATGTTATGGTGCTCGTCCGGTCGCACCGTACAAGAGTCTCAGTACTCCTATGGAAGTACTACAGTACTCCTTTGAAAGTACTACGGTACTTATAAGGAAGTACTGCGCTCTATCCGTACAGCCACGCCCTGGCGTTCCAGCTCTTTCACAGCCTTTTCTATAGCTTCGTAATGTTCGGGAGCTATACCCAGCTGAGGCAAATTCAGCATAGGCAGGTCCTCAGCTAAGTGCATGTCCTTATCCTCCACCCTATCGATAATCATACCTACAGCACTGGTATTGTTGGTTATCGGGTCTATCAGGATAAACGAACCGGTAGCTTTATTCTTCTGATAAGGGTCAAAGAAAAGCTCTTTGGCAGTAGTCAGCACCACACACGCAATCTGATTGAGCTGCATCGGCAATGTTTCCTTGCTCAACTTTCCATTGTCAATGGAAAGATGCTCCATCGTATTGACATCCACCTTATACTTGATGCTGTCGATGCGGGTGCGGCTTATATTGGTGGTCTGTTTGATGAAGAATGATTTGTTTATATCCATCGGCTCTTCATCCATCCAAACCAGCATCGTTTCAAAATTGCGGTCCATGACGGGCAGGTTATCCGGATGTACCAGCATTTCCCCTCTCGACACATCTATTTCGTCCTCCAAAGTCAGGGTGACGGACTGGGGCGGAAAGGCGTAATCCAACTCGCCGTCGTATGTAACTATACTCTTGATATGCGACTTCTTACCGGAAGGCAATGCCATCACTTCATCTCCCTTACGAACAATACCCGAAGCCACCTTGCCGCAAAAACCACGGAAATCGAGATTGGGGCGCAAGACGTATTGAACCGGGAAACGAAAATCCTTCAAATTATGATCGTTGTCAATATGTACCGTCTCCAGGAAGTCAAGAAGTGAAATACCCTCATACCAAGGAGTACGTTCCGATTTCTCCACTACATTGTCCCCGTCCAAAGCTGACAGCGGAATGCAGTTTACGTCAGGAATACCCAATGGAGCTATAAACTTCCGGTATTCATCGACTATCTCGTTAAAACGTTCTTCGGAGAAATCCACCAGGTCCATCTTATTGACAGCAAGCACCACATGCTTGATGCCAAGCAACGACACCAGGAAAGTATGCCGGCGCGTCTGCGTAATGACACCCATACGTGCATCCACCAGAATAATTGCCAGGTTAGCCGTAGAGCCTCCGGTAATCATGTTGCGTGTGTACTGCTCGTGTCCCGGAGTGTCGGCAATGATAAACTTACGATTGTTGGTCGAGAAGTAGCGGTATGCCACGTCGATGGTGATGCCTTGTTCGCGCTCCGCCTTCAAGCCGTCCAGCAAAAGGGCGTAGTCAATGTGGTCGCCGGCATTTCCCATGCGCTTGCTGTCGCGTTCCAGTGCGTCCAGCTGGTCCTCATATAGTTTCTTGCTGTCGAACAACAGACGGCCTATCAATGTGGATTTTCCGTCATCCACAGAACCGGCAGTCAGTAAGCGCAACAAGTCTTTCTGCTCATCCTTTCGGAGAAACTCCGAAATTGACAATTGACAATTGACTATTGACAATTCGTCCTTACACCTATCTTTCATACTTTATTTTCTTTCATTTTTTTTATAATCGAAATAAGGAGCCTCAACAGTTCCCTACAATCTTCTATTATGGAATTATATTCATCCGCTGAGAGATAATCAGATTCTTTTAATAGCATCAGCCAATATTCTGTTTCATTTGCTTCTTTTAGAGCAATACTCAATTTATTGATAAAATCAGCTTTTGACTGAGCATGTTCACTTTCCTTAATCAAAGCACCTACAGCTGTTCCGCTTCTCAATATTTGCTTAGAAAGAACAAGCTCCTTTCTATGCTCACACAGCAACTTGTAAAGTCTGACAATCCGTATTGCAAAAGCAAACGATTTATCCATTATGAGATTACCTTTCCCCATAATTGTCAATTGTCAATTATCAATTGTCAATTTAAAAGTATCCCTCGCGCTTCTTCTGCTCCATGCTTGCGTCTTGGTCGAAGTCAATGACACGGGTCGTCCGTTCACTCTTGGTGGTGGTCATCATTTCCTCGACAATCTTCTCGATGGTATCGGCATCGCTTTCCACAGCACCGGTCAACGGCCAGCAACCCAGCGTACGGAAACGCACCATACGCATCTTTATCTGGTCGCGGTACTGTTCCGGCAAGCGGTCGTCATCCGCCATTATCAGATTTCCGTCAATCTCCACACAAGGACGTTCCTTGGCAAAATACAACGGCACAATAGGGATGTTTTCCAAACGTATATATTGCCAGATGTCCAGCTCCGTCCAATTACTTAACGGAAATACGCGGATACTCTCTCCTTTATGTACCCGGGCATTATAAATATCCCACAATTCGGGACGCTGATTTTTGGGGTCCCATTGATGGAACTTGTCGCGGAAAGAGAAAATACGCTCTTTGGCACGTGACTTCTCCTCGTCGCGGCGAGCACCACCGAATGCCGCATCAAACTTATACTTATCCAATGCGTGGAGCAAAGCCTGCGTTTTCATCAAGTCCGTATGCACCTTGCTGCCATGCGTAAAAGGCCCGACACCTGCATTGAAAGCTTCCATATTGCTTTCCACTATCAGGTTCCAACCATACTTCTTGGCATACTCGTCACGGAACTGTATCATCTCCTTAAACTTCCACTTGGAATCGATGTGCATCAACGGGAACGGCACTTTGCCGGGAGCAAACGCCTTTTCGGCCAAGCGCACCATAACCGAAGAATCCTTGCCGATACTATACAGCATCACCGGATTTTCAAACTCCGCTGCCACTTCACGGATAATATGAATGGACTCTGCTTCGAGTTCCTTCAAATGGCTCAATTTATATTCTTCTTTCATTATATCTTATTTCTTCTGAATTCTTGGTAAAATGAGTTCCAACAGTTTATTGACCGATTCTTCCAGGCTGAGAACAGAGGTGTCCAACGTCAAAGCCGGATGAGCCGGTTCCTCAAAAGGCGCGGAAATACCTGTAAAATTCTTGATTTCTCCCTTACGTGCCTTGGCATAAAGTCCCTTCACGTCACGGCGTTCACACTCTTCAAGCGGGGTACTGACATAAACTTCCAGAAAATCGTCTTGTCCGATAATATCAGCCGCCATTTCACGAATATCGTTATTAGGACTGATAAAAGCCGCGATTGTTATAACACCCGTATCAAGAAAGAGTTTGGAAACTTCGGCTATACGCCGGATATTCTCCACACGGTCGGCCTCCGTAAAACCGAGATTATTGTTGATGCCACTGCGGATGTTGTCACCATCCAGGATACGGCAAAGCAATCCTCTTTTATGAAGTTCGCGCTCCAAGGCAATGGCTATCGTACTTTTGCCGGAGCCGCTCAAGCCGGTAAACCAAACCATCACGCTGTGCTGCTTCAACAAGTCTTCTTTGTCTTTCCGCATCAGCATTCTGTCAAATATCGGATATATGTGGTTGTTTTCTTCCATATGTTATTATTTCTTCTTTTTTTTAAAATGGCCAAATTAAAGGAATCAAGAAAATGGATATCAGGAAAGTAATGATATTCAAAGGTAATCCGATGCGTACAAAATCCGTGAACTTATAGTTACCGATACCTTGTACAATCAAATTAGTCTGATACCCTATAGGAGTGGAGAAGCTGGCGGAAGCCGCCATACAAATTACAACGAAGAAAGGCATCGGACTGACTCCCATCTGTGAAGAGATGGAAAGTGCCAACGGGAAAGCGAGTGCCGCGGCCGCATTGTTCGTAATCAGCTCTGTAAACAAGTTCGTTATGATAAACACAGCAGCCAGCAACACGTGGGGGCCATAATGATGGCTCATGCCTATAATGAAACGCGCCACAGCATCTGCCACTCCGGAATTCACCATCGCCTTGCTGATAGCAAAAGCACAAGCAATCGTTATCAGAATATCCCAAGATATATATTTGGTATACTTGCGGGCCGGAAATATCTTTGTCCAGGCCATAATGATAGTAGTAATGGAAACGAAGAAAAACATATCCAACTTGATTTCCGGAAAAGCTTCCTTGACAACCGGAAGTTCACCAACCGTTGCACCCACTATCATCAATATCAGCAAAGCCAAGGCAAACCAGCGCTTTCCCTTTCCGGGCACTGGTTCCGTATCCTTGCCATTGGCCAGCAACACGAACACCGAAGATTCCCCCCAGGTCTTTACAAAAGAGTCATCAGCCATCACCACCAGCGTATCCCCTTCGCGGAGATATTCATTTTCCAGATTTCCAACAATGCTCTGACCGCTACGCTTAATCTCCTTCACTTCGGCCCCATAATGCCGCTTGAAGTTAAAATCACCAAGTTTCTTGTTGATACCGGGAAAACGGGCGCCGAGTACAGCTTCCACCCGATGTAAATCTCCATGCTCCTCCGGTTCCTCATCCAGCTTTACCGCATCCGTACGAACATCCGGCAAAAGCCTTGAGGAAAAAGCGAACAGATAAAGGATGCCTGCAATCGCGACGAAAATGCCCACTTTACCCAACTCGAACATAGTAAAGCCTTCATATCCGGCTTCCAATATCATACCATGCACCACCAGATTGGTCGACGTCCCTATCAGGGTGCAGATTCCGCCAAGTATCGTCACATAAGAAAGGGGTATAAGGAACTTGGTAGCAGGCAATTTTACAGATTCGGCCCAACGCTTGATAATGGGAGCAAAGATAACAACCACCGGAGTATTGTTTAGAAAAGCTGAAATAAAAGCAATGGTGGGCAACATACGGAACTGCGCTTTAAAGACCGTAGTCTTACCTTGGGGAAGCAGCTTCTTGATTACTTGCCCCAAAGCACCCGACTGCCTGATGCCTTCACTGACCAAAAACAGCATGGCAACAGTCATCATCCCCTTATTACTGAACCCTTCCAGCATCTCCTTAGGAGTGAGGATACCTGCACACAAGAACAATACTACGACAGAAAAGAGCACCATGCCCGGACGCATTTTATCCAGAACCAAGGCAATCACCATGCCCAACAATGCCAGCAGCACAAACAATATCTCAAATGTCATAAAGTCGTTATTTTATTTCGGTATGCTTGGGTTCTACGATAAACCACGGATTCAGCAAATCCTCCTTATTATATTGCAAAGGTTCTTCCTTCCCCGCCTGATAAATTTCCATTCCGGCAGCACGTGCAATAGCATGCCCAGCCGCCGTATCCCATTCCATCGTAGGGGCAAAACGAGGATATACATCAGCCTTGCCTTCAGCTACCAGACAAATCTTGATGGAACTTCCACTTGATATAAGCTCAACTTCCGCATGGCTGCATTTCATTTTCTCGATATAATCTTCTGTCTCGGGCGTCAGATGCGAACGGGAAGCCACAATTACAAACCGTTCGTGCACGCTTGTTTCCGGCAGCCGGACAGCTTTCGCAAGCAGTTCATCCCACGACATTCCATCACGTGCAGTAATACCAGATAGCTTATAAGCACCCGAATCATGCACTCCAAAATAGAGCTCCTTTTTTACCGGCACATAAATGACTCCCATTACCGGTACTGAGTGATGCACCAAAGCTATATTCACTGTGAACTCACCGTTCCTCTTAATGAACTCCTTCGTACCGTCCAAAGGGTCTACAATCCATAAAGTTTCCCAACTCCGTCGTTCCGAAAAAGGCAAATGTTTGCCTTCCTCGCTTAGCAGAGGGAAAGGTGTATCAGCCAAAAAACGGCAGATAGTTTCATGAGCCTTACGGTCGGCAATAGTAAGAGGAGAATTATCCGCTTTTTTTTCTACCTGAAAATCCGATGCCGGATCATCGTAAATGGAAAGAATTTTCTCGCCAGCCTGCAAAGCGGCATCAATCGCATTCAGTATATATCGTCGTTCCATACTATATTCTTCTCAAAGATAAGGCACAAAATTAAAAACTTTTTCAGGTCTAAAAGTTTCCACCTCTTGTTTTATAACTTCTTTTAAACGAAAGAGAGAATATTATAAGCACTTTTCACAATCAGAAAAATCAATCCGGAGCAGAGAAATAGAGTGAAATATTCACGAAGGAAGAGGAACTAAAGAGACTGTGACAACATGAGTTTATCTGGGTCTTTTCTCAATTAGTCCGTTAGTTCACAGTACTGAACACTTTGTTTCAACCTTTAAAAACAAGTTGTTTCAGTATATAAAAACATTTTGTTTTTATGCGATAGAACGAGATGTTCTGTTAAGAGAAACAAAGTGTTCTCTTTAATGAAACAAACTGTTCTGTTAAAGGAAACACTTTGTTTTGCCAAACCAAACACGCGACAGCGCCAGCCTTCACATTCTTTCGGCATATCATGAAAAAGGCAGTAACTTCGCAGTTACTGCCTCATCTTGAAAGGAAACATACATTCCTTTCTGTTATGAATTACCAAAAAGAATTCTATTAATTGACGCTATACAGCAACCATGCCTTCTGGAAGTCATCATTCGAAGGATGTTTAGCTTTGAAAGAGTCGCGCAGATTCTCGGCGGATGCTCTGTCATCGAATGTACCGATAACTACACGATACAGGTTTCTTTCTGCATTGTAAACCACCATTGCAGTATAGCCTTCATTCACCAATGCCTGCTTCACACCTTCCGCATTAGCTTTCACGCTATAAGCTCCGCAAACTACACTAAAGGTTTTCAAGCTGGTACCACCTGATACCACAGTCACCTTTTCCTGACGCATGCCGGCAGGTGCACTTTCCACCACCTTTACTTCTACCGGAGCGGTAACCACTGGAGCCACCTCTTCAGCAGGGGCAGTTGTTTGCGGCTCGGCCAATTCCTGCTGTTTTGCCTTTTCATATGCTTTCTTATAAGCACTTTCACTTGATTTACAAGAAGAGAATGCCAGAGCTATGCATACTCCCATTCCCAATACGGCTAATTTTTTCATCTTTTCTATTGTTTTTATTAGTAAAATCGTCTATTCTTATTCTTTATCTCAAAATTTTCGAAAAATAGATTTCGTGCCCTCATATTCCAAACGCAATGAAGAGTAGGACAAATCTTCTACTTTAAAGGTACATTTTCCTTCCGGCCACCCGAAATAAGTATCATAATTTTTATCGTTAACGCTTTCAGGCAACAAAATAATGGAAATTTCAGCACCTTTCAAAGAATAATTTCCAAAAAACGTAGTCAACCCTCCATCTTTCAACAAACATATGGCAGAAAAACTTCCTTTTTGAAAATTATAGAATACACTGTCCACCTTCTCTGATGTACCGTCGGCATATTGATACTGACGCAACTGCCACTTACCGGCCAAGTCACCACCACCATTCATGCAAGCGGTCAAAGTACAAGCCACCAATACAATCCAAAGATATTTTAAATGCAATTTCATCATTTTTCCATGCCACTATCTAAATATGGAACAAAAGTACACCATAACATGCGATTATACCTCAGCATCCTTAGTTAAATATAATTAAACCCCTCCATAAAAAGAGATTTCCCGGAAGACTTGACGTATATTTGCCAAATATAAACAGAGCATGAGGCTCACTTAATTGATTACATGACATTTGAAAATTTGAATTTGATAGAACCTATATTGAAGGCTCTTCAAGAAGAGGGGTATTCCACCCCTACCCCAATCCAGGAAAAATCGATCCCTATATTACTTCAAGGAAAAGACTTATTAGGATGTGCTCAAACCGGAACAGGCAAAACCGCCGCATTTTCCATCCCTATCTTGCAAAAGTTATATAAAACGGATAACCGCAAAAGTATCAAAGCACTCATTCTGACGCCGACCCGCGAGTTGGCCATACAGATAGGAGAATGCTTCAGTGCATATGGTAAGTATACCGGATTGAGACATGCCGTCATCTTCGGCGGTGTAGGACAAAAGCCACAGACAGACGAACTGAAACGTGGAGTACAAATACTGATTGCAACTCCCGGACGACTGCAAGACCTGGTCAACCAAGGTTTCATTAACCTAAAAGCGCTCGAGTTCTTCGTATTGGACGAAGCGGACCGGATGCTAGACATGGGATTCATACATGATATCCGACGCATATTAAAGTTGTTGCCAGCAAAACGGCAGACTCTCTTCTTCTCGGCCACAATGCCTCCGGAAATAGAGACCTTGGCAAACTCCATGCTGACGCACCCCGAGAAAGTGGAAGTCACCCCTGCATCGTCTACGGTTGACACAATCTCCCAATCAGTCTATTTCGTTGAGAAAAAAGAGAAAAAAGACTTACTGATTCATCTGCTGAAGAATCCGGCTATCAAGTCCGTACTTATCTTCACCAGAACTAAATATGGAGCAGACAAACTTGCACGTACCCTTAGTAAGTCCGGAATAAGAGCCGAAGCCATACATGGAAACAAGTCGCAGAATGCCCGACAGCGAGCACTGACCGGCTTTAAGAACCATGAACTGCGTGTACTGATAGCAACCGATATTGCAGCACGAGGTATCGACGTGGACCAACTATCACACGTCATCAACTATGAGTTGCCCAACATTCCGGAAACATACGTGCACCGTATCGGACGAACCGGACGTGCCGGCCACGACGGTATTGCCCTCTCCTTTTGCGAATCGGAAGAACTGCCTTACCTGAAAGATATCCAAAAATTGATAGGGAAAAGTATCCCAGTAATAAAAGAACACCCATTTGTCACCGCCGATGGTTTAAAAGCCCAGAAAATCAAGACTGAAGAAATTAAGGCCAAAACCAAGGAAAACAAAATCTATCGCGGGAGCCGTACGAATGGAGACTTTTGGAGAAGAAAAAAGCAAACCTCGCAAAACAACACCCCAAAAGGAGTTGGAAGATAAAGACAATCATAAAAAAACTGATATTCCGAACAAAGTTTCAAAAAAATTTGTTAGTTTTGTCGTACGAACCTCAAAAAAGAAAGGAATATCATTATGAAAGGATTAAATGTTTTAGCAGCTTTCCTGGGTGGCGCCGCAGTAGGTGCAGCCCTCGGTATCTTATTTGCTCCTGAAAAAGGAGAAGACACCCGTAACAAAATCGCAGAAATTCTCCGTAAGAAAGGGATTCGTCTGAACCGAAGCGAAATGGAAGACTTGGTAGATGAAATTGCTGCGGAAATCAAAGGTGAGGTAACGGAATAAGGTAAAAAACAGAACCACTATGTTTGCAGACGACAAAAGTATAGAAAATATGCAGCAGCTCTTCATTGAATTCAAGAAATACCTGGAGCTGCAAAAAGAATATACCAAACTGGAAGTCACCGAAAAACTGTCCAAACTGCTTTCTACGCTTTTATTGGTGCTATTGGTCGTCATACTCGGCGTAGTGGTTCTGTTTCATCTGTCGTTTACGCTGGTCTATATCTTAGCTCCGCTGGTAGGCGGGCTAATGATGAGTTTTGCACTTATCACGTGCTTCCATATCCTACTCATCGTTCTGCTTGTCCTATTCCGCAAAAAGCTCATTATTGATCCGACAGTAAAACTTATCGCAGAATTATTCTTAGACAATTAATTCGAAATATTCATGGATAATACGACCAATACCACTCCCGTCACTTTAGAAAGCATAGCCCAGAAAAAAGCCATGCTGCTACAGGAAATACGACTCCAGAAAGAGATTATGACCGGACTCACACAAGAGATTTTTGCTCCGCTGGAACCAGCCACCAACAAGGCAAATGCCATGATGAGAGCATTCAACACGGGTATGGCTGTTTTTGACGGTATAGTATTGGGGGTAAAGGTAATGAAGAAATTCAGAAAAATATTTGGAAGAAAGAGATAGAATATCGGATAAAAAAAGAGGGGATGGCCATAACAGTCATCCCCTCTTTTTTATCCGATATAGTCTGAGCACTTTTATACGTACGTCTCAAGCAACTTCACTGCTCCTTCAGGCACAATCGTCACTTCTTGGGTTGCAGCTGGCAGCAGGATTGTTTCGCCCGCTTGTACGGAAACTTCATTCTTCTCATTATCAATAATACGGCAAGAACCCTCCACACAAATAAAAATAACAAAAGAATCCAGTTCAGAATAGTCACAAGTGATTTCTTCCGTCATGTCATAGATGGAAGTCGTGAAATACGGGCTTGCCACCATTTCTACCGGTTCATTCTGCACCTGCTCGTACTCCGTACGAAAATCGTCCTGCACATCTGCAAAATTAATGGCATCAATGGCCTGGCTTGTATGCAGTTCTCTTGATTTACCATCCTTATCCTTACGATTGTAATCAAAAATACGGTAAGTGATATCCGACGTTTGCTGTATTTCTGCTACAAAAGCTCCCGCACCGATTCCATGTACCCGACCTGCAGGCACATAAAACACATCGCCCGGTTTAATGGCGCAAGTCTGCAGAACATCCGCAAACGTACCATTATACACTCGTTCCTTATATTCTTTCGGAGTAATCTGCTCTGCAAAACCGGAAATCAGCTTGGCACCCTGGTCAGCAGCAATAACATACCACATTTCATTTTTACCAAAACTGTTATGACGTTTCTTAGCCAACTCGTCACCCGGGTGTACCTGAATCGACAAGTCCAACTTGGCATCAATAAACTTTATCAATAAAGGAAACTTATTTCCGAAACGTGCATAGTTGGCTTCTCCTACCAGGTCTTCCTTATATTTTCTGACCATATCCGGCAGCGTCAATCCTTTGTCTGCACCATTGGCCACTATAGACTCACTGCCTTCTACTGCCGACACTTCCCAACTCTCGCCTACATTGGCAAGGGTATCATTCAAATGTTTGAATGGAATAATCTTGTCGCCTCCCCAAAGCGTCTGCTTCAGAATAGGCTCAAATTTTAGAGGATACATTCGTTGTTTTTATTAGAACTTTCTGTTAATGATGTGATTTTTTTAGATTCCGGGGGCAAACATACAAAAAATATCAATTTGTATTCCATTTGTTAAACGCTAAACTTTCCTAAAATGTTCTCCACATTTCCTTCCAATTACTTGGGGGAACAAAAGAATTTCTTTTTATTTGCAAGAAATTTAATTAATACCATGGATATGATAAACACTACTCCAACAGAAAGTAATTTGTCCGGTTTGAACCAAAAAGACTTTCAAAAGGATATAAATAACAAAAAGACAGATTTGTTTATCCTGAAGAATGCCCAGGGAATGGAAGTTGCAGTTACTAATTACGGCTGTGCAATACTTTCCATCATGGTACCCGACAAAAATGGCAAATATGCCAATGTTGTATTAGGACACGACAGTATTGAACATGTAATCAACAGCCCGGAACCTTTTCTAAACACTACCATCGGACGCTACGGTAACCGGATAGCTAAAGGAAAGTTTACTTTATACGGCGAAGAGCACCAATTGGCAATCAACAATGGTCCCAACTCACTGCATGGTGGTCCGACTGGTTTCCATACCCGTGTATGGGATGCTGTCCAGCCAGAGCCATCAACAGTCATCTTCAACTACACATCCGCTGACGGCGAAGAGGGCTTCCCCGGAAATCTCGAAGTAGAAATGACTTATCGCCTGGAGGATGAGACCAATGCTCTGGTCATCGAATACCGGGCTACTACCGATAAAGCCACCATCGTCAATCTGACCAATCACGGTTTCTTCAATCTTGCCGGTATAGCCAATCCCTCCCCTACAGTCTTAAACAATATCGTTACCATCAACGCAGATTTTTATGTACCCATCGATGAAGTATCCATTCCTACCGGAGAGATATTGAAGGTAGAAGGTACTCCTATGGATTTCCGTACTCCCCATACTCTTGGTGAACGAATTGATGAGAAACATACACAAATTGTGAATGGCGCAGGATATGACCATTGCTATGTACTGAACAAGACTGAAAGTGGAGAGCTGAGCCTTGCAGCCACCTGCATAGAGCCCAACAGCGGACGAACTATGGAAGTATATACCACTGAAAATGGCGTCCAGCTTTACACTGGAAACTGGCTCGGAGGCTTTGAAGGTGCCCATGGAGCCACTTTCCCTGCAAGAAGTGCAGTCTGCTTTGAGGCCCAGTGTTTTCCCGATACGCCCAACAAGTCCCATTTTCCGTCGGCAGTATTGCTACCGGGTGATGAGTACCAGCAAGTGACAATCTACAAGTTTGGTGTACAAGAATGAAATAACTAATCCAATTTATAAACTTATTAATTTTACAAAACCATGACACAACAAAAACAGAATGGTAAACTCATCGCAATTATCACGATGATCTTCCTTTTTGGTATGATTTCATTTGTTACCAACCTTGCTGCCCCTATGGGAATCGTACTGAAAAATCAGTTTTCAGTATCCAACGCTTTAGGGATGTTGGGTAACTTTGGTAACTTTATTGCATATGCAGTGATGGGAATACCAAGCGGCATCTTACTACAACGGGTAGGGTATAAAAAAACGGCATTGATAGCAGTAGCTGTAGGCTTTATCGGTGTAGGTATCCAATATTTATCAGGTCATTCAAGCCCTGATATGGCTTTTGCCGTATATTTGATTGGCGCTTTCATCGCCGGTTTCTCCATGTGTTTGCTTAATACGGTAGTCAACCCGATGCTGAACAAGCTCGGCGGCGAAGGTAACAAAGGAAACCAGCTTATCCAAGTGGGTGGTTCTTTCAACTCCGTAATGGCCACCATTACTCCGATGTTCGTAGGTATCCTGATTGCCGGTTCCATTGAAAAAGCTACTATCTCTCAGATATTCCCTGTAATGTACACAGCAATGGCTGTATTTGCCATCGCGTTCTTCGTTCTTTTGATTGTGCCCATACCGGAACCCAATGCTGCAACTTCAACAGAACCTATCGGTAAGTTGATGTCAGGCGCTTTAAAATTCCGCCACTTCATTTTGGGAGCTATAGCGATCTTTGTATATGTAGGTGTCGAAGTTGGTGTACCGGGTACTCTGAACTTGTTCTTGACCGATCCGATTGAAAAGGGAGGAGCAGGCATTTCTTCCACCATTTCCGGTTTTGTTGTAGGTACATATTGGTTCCTCATGCTGATTGGACGTCTGGCCGGCGCTTCATTGGGTGCAAAAATCTCCAGTAAGGCAATGCTTACCTTTACTTCCGCATTAGGCTTACTTTTGGTATTCCTTGCCATCTTCTCATCTACCGGTTCGCTTGTCAATCTGCCGGTACTCCAACAAAGTGCTACGGGAGGTCTCTCTTTCGGATTTGCAGAAGTACCCATCAATGCAATGTATCTGGTACTGGTAGGTCTGTGTACTTCCATCATGTGGGGTGGTATCTTTAATTTGGCCGTAGAAGGATTGGGTAAATATCTGGCAGCGGCTTCCGGTCTGTTCATGGTATTGGTATGCGGCGGCGGCATCTTGCCCGTTATCCAAGGTTTGGTGGCCGACATTGCAGGTTTCATGCCGAGTTACTGGGTTATCATCGCAGCCCTTGGCTATCTGTTGTTCTACGGTTTGGTAGGCTGCAAAAATGTCAATAAGGACATCAAGGTCGATTAACAAGAAAATATAGGTAATTTATTTATTCACCTTATAAAATATAAATATCATGGATATAGAATACGTAAGAAGCCGTTTCATCAAGCACTTTGACGGAACAACGGGAGCTGTTTATGCTTCTCCGGGTCGCATCAACCTTATCGGTGAGCATACAGACTATAACGGTGGTTTTGTATTCCCCGGAGCAATCGATAAGGGAATGATTGCAGAAATAAAGCCCAACGGCACAAACACAGTAAAAGCTTATTCCATCGACCTGAAAGATTACGTGGAATTTGGCTTGAATGAAGAAGATGCACCCCGCGCAAGCTGGGCAAGATATATCTTTGGCGTGTGCCGGGAAATGATGAAACGCGGTGTAGATGTAAAAGGTTTCAATACCGCTTTTGCAGGCGATGTGCCTCTGGGTGCAGGAATGTCCTCGTCAGCAGCTTTGGAAAGTACCTATGCCTATGCTTTGAACGACTTGTTCGGTGACAACAAGATAGACAAATTTGAATTGGCAAAAGTGGGACAATCTACAGAACACAACTATTGTGGCGTAAACTGTGGTATCATGGACCAATTTGCTTCTGTATTCGGAAAGAAAGGAAGCCTCATCCGCCTGGATTGCCGTTCACTGGAATATCAGTATTTCCCATTCGACCCGCAAGGCTATCGTCTGGTTCTTGTAGATTCTGTAGTGAAACACGAACTTGCATCTTCAGCATACAACAAACGTCGTCAAAGCTGCGAAGCTGCTGTTGCCGCTGTTCAGAAGAAGCATCCACACGTAGAATTCCTGCGTGACGTTACCATGGGCATGCTGGAAGAAGCCAAAGCCGACATCAGCGCAGAAGACTATATGCGTGCAGAATATGTCATCGAAGAGATTCAACGCGTACTCGACGTTTGCGACGCCCTGGAGAAAGGCGATTATGAAACTGTAGGCCAAAAGATGTATGAAACACATCATGGCATGAGTAAGTTGTATGAAGTAAGCTGCGAAGAACTCGATTTTCTGAATGACCTTGCATTCGATTGTGGAGTTACCGGTTCACGTGTCATGGGCGGTGGATTCGGTGGATGTACAATCAATCTGGTAAAGGATGAATTGTACAGTACATTCATCGAAAAAGCAAAAGATGAATTCAAGAAGAAGTTCGGCAGAAGCCCAAAAGTATATGATGTAGTCATCAGCGACGGTGCCCGCAGATTAGAATAATAGACATCAGCATTCAAATAAAAGGCGTTTCCCAGTAATGAGAAGCGCCTTTTTCTTCTCCCCTATTCCACCGTTTTCCACTCTAAAAACAAAATCATCCGAGAAGTTTATTCCGAACACATCTATCTGTACAGCCAGTTGGCACAGATATGTTTCTTGACACTTATGTTGCATAACATATAAAAGTGTACAGCCTACACTAAAGAAAAGTGTTACTTTTACACCCAAAGAAAGATAATCATCTCATTTACATTAAATACAAAACCATGAAAAGACATGTTCTACTTGCAGGAATTGCCGCAATGATGCTAACTGCGTGCAATCAAAAGACAGAAACAACGCTTACGCTGTCCGGTCTTGATCCAGTAAAATTCCAAACAACAGTCAATGACGCCCAGACACAGCTTTATACGCTGAAGAATAAAGCGGGCATGGAAGTATGCATCACAAACTTTGGAGGACGTATTGTATCCATTATGGTACCCGACAAAAATGGAGTTATGCAGGATGTAGTATTGGGCTTTGACAGCATTGCCGATTACATCAACATACCAAGTGACTTTGGTGCTTCTATCGGACGCTACGCCAACCGGATTAACCAAGGGAAAATCGTTCTTGACGGAGATACCATACAGTTACCACAGAACAATTTCGGACATTGCCTGCACGGTGGCCCCAAAGGATGGCAATACCAAGTATACAGTGCCAATCCCATTGACAGCACAACTCTGGAGCTCACCCGCATTTCACCGGATGGAGACGAGAATTTCCCGGGTAATGTTACGGCAAAAGTACTTTTCAAGTTAACGGATGACAATGCCATTGATATAAAATACAGTGCAACAACAGACCAAAAGACGGTTATCAATATGACTAACCATTCTTATTTCAATTTATCAGGTGATCCTTCAAAGGCAGCAACAGACCACATCTTATACATCAATGCAGACAACTATACTCCGGTAGACAGTACTTTCATGCCAACGGGTGACATCATCTCCGTCAAAGAAACACCAATGGACTTTACCACTCCCAAGAGTGTGGCACAAGACATCAACCGGATTGACTTTGAACAAATAAAGAACGGAAACGGATATGACCATAATTGGGTACTGAATACTAAAGGTGACCTATCCCAAGTGGCAGCCAAACTGACATCGCCTATAAGCGGCATCACCCTGGAAGTTTATACCAATGAGCCAGGCATACAAGTATATACCGGGAATTTCCTGGACGGCACCGTAAAAGGTAAAAAAGGCATTACTTACAACCAGCGCGCTTCCGTATGCCTTGAGACACAACATTATCCGGATAGCCCCAACAAAGCCCAATGGCCTTCTGTCGTACTGGAACCCGGACAAACATACAACAGTGAATGTATCTTTAAATTCACTATAGAAAAATAACCTTTTAAATACACATCGTACAATGAATTGGAATTCACATGAATTTATATGGCTCGACTGGGTAATCCTCATAGTCGGCATGGCAGCTGTAATATGGGCTGTATGGCGTGCTGTCCAGAAAGACAAACGTATGCAACAAGGAGCAAGCAGTGCTGATTATCTATTTGGTAAAGGAGAACCCTGGTACATTATCGGTGCAGCAATCTTTGCTGCCAACATTGGCTCGGAACACCTGGTAGGTCTTGCCGGAACCGGAGCAAAATCGGGAGTAGGCATGGCTCACTGGGAAATGCAAGGCTGGATGATTCTTCTTTTAGGATGGTTGTTTGTTCCGTTCTATCAGTTGCTGAATAATAAGATGGGAAAAATCATCACTATGCCCGATTTTCTGAAATACCGTTACACACAACGCACGGGTTCATGGCTCTCCATCATAACACTGATTGCCTACATTCTGACTAAAGTGAGCGTAACAGCCTATACCGGAGGTATCTTCCTCGAATTTCTTCTTGGACTACCATTCTGGTACGGAGCTATCGGCCTGATTGTACTGACCGGTCTTTTCACGGTATTGAGTGGTATGAAGGGGGTAATGACCCTTTCAGCTATCCAGACCCCTATTCTAATTATCGGTTCCTTTCTCGTTCTGTTCCTGGGGCTGTCAGCTCTAGGTGGTGGAAGTATCGCTACCGGCTGGACAGAAATGATGGAACATGCCCGCAATGCCATGAATGTAGGAGCAGACGGCCATGCATACGGTGCCAACCACATGTTCCATTGGAGTGAAGCAGACCCGATGTATCAGGAATATCCCGGTTTTTGGGTATTCATCGGAGCTTCCATCATCGGTTTCTGGTATTGGTGTACAGACCAGCACATTGTTCAACGTGTGCTTGGACAAAGTAAAGGAGAAGCGAATGATGTCGTAATGAAGCGCGCCCGTCGCGGTAGCATTGCAGCCGGTTACTTCAAGATTCTGCCGGTATTCATGTTCCTCATTCCGGGCATGGTGGCAGCAGCCCTGGCCGCCAAAGGCGAGTTCGACATGTCAAACACAGATGCCGCTTTTGCCGTTATGGTAAAAGACGTGTTGCCCGCCGGTGTAAAAGGCATTGTAACTATCGGTTTCATCTGTGCCCTGGTTGCTTCGCTGGCTGCATTCTTCAATTCATGTGCCACTCTCTTCACTGAAGATTTCTATAAACCCATGTGCAAAGGTAAAAGTGAAGCTACCTACGTATTGGTAGGACGTATTGCCACAGTAGTAGTTGTTATCCTTGGTATGGCATGGATTCCCATCATGATGAGTCTAGGAAGTCTATACGATTACCTCCAAGGCATCCAGTCACTCCTGGCTCCTGCCATGGTAGCCGTATTTGCATTGGGTATCTTCTCAAAACGGATTACACCGAAAGCGGGTGAAGTAGGCATGATTGTAGGATTCATCATCGGTATGGTACGCCTACTGACGAATATCTTTACCAATACCGGTAAAGACGTCATGAACGGCTGGTACTGGGAATACACCAGCTGGTTCTGGCAGACCAACTGGCTCATCTTCGAAATTTGGCTGCTTGTATTCCTGCTCGTACTGATGGCAGTAGTTTCTTGTTTCACTCCCAAACCCACTGCCGAGCAGATAGAAGCCATAACCTTCACCGGCAGTTACAAAAAACTAATCAGAGAAAGTTGGAATAAATGGGATGTCATTGCTTCACTGGGAGTTGTGATTCTCTGTGCTCTATTCTATATTTATTTCTGGTAACACTCAACTGTCAAACGATAAATATACATACTTATGACAACTTATTATAGTAAGAACCCCAAATTCTACGTCTCCGTGGACTGCATCATTTTCGGTTTCAACGAAGGGGAACTGAACCTGCTGCTGCTGAAGCGTAACTTTCAGCCGGCAATGGGCGAATGGTCTCTGATGGGAGGATTTGTACAAGAGGATGAAAGCGTGGACGATGCTGCCAAACGCGTACTGCATGAACTGACCGGACTGGACAATGTATACATGGAGCAGGTCGGCTCATTCGGAGCCATCGGCCGTGACCCGGGCGAACGTGTTGTCTCTATTGCCTACTACTCACTAATCAACATCAATGAGTATGATAAAGAACTGGTGCAGAAACACAATGCATTTTGGGTAAATATCAACGAACTGCCGGAACTGATTTTCGACCATCCGCAAATGGTAGCGCAGGCACGGAAGCTGATGCAGCAGAAGGCCTCTACCGAGCCGATAGGCTTCAACCTGCTACCCAAGCTGTTCACCTTATCGCAGCTACAAAGTCTATACGAAGCCATCTATGGAGAAGCCATGGACAAACGCAACTTCCGTAAGCGGATAGCCGAACTGGACTGTATCGAAAAGACGGACAAAATAGACAAAACCGGCTCCAAACGGGGAGCTGCACTATATCAGTTCAACGAGAATCTATATCGTAAGGCACCGAAATTTAAACTGTAAAATAGAGTTATGTTAGAAGCACTGAAAGAAAAAGTATTCCATGCCAATCTTGAGTTGGTGAAGCATGGACTGGTTATCTTCACCTGGGGCAATGTTTCGGCCATCGACCGTGAGACGGGATTGGTAGTCATCAAGCCCAGTGGTGTAAGCTACGATGACATGAAAGCTACAGATATGGTAGTGGTGAATCTTGACGGTAAGGTCGTGGAAGGACGGTTAAAGCCCTCTTCAGACACGCCGACCCACCTGGTTCTCTATAAAGCATTCCCCGAAATCGGCGGTGTGGTGCACACGCACTCTACTTACGCCACAGCCTGGGCACAAGCCGGATGTGACATACCGAATATCGGGACAACACATGCCGATTACTTCCACGACGCCATACCCTGCACAGCAGACATGACGAAGGAGGAAGTGGAAGGAGCGTATGAACTGGAAACGGGAAATGTCATCGTAAAACGCTTTGAGGGGCTGAACCCGGTACATACTCCCGGAGTATTGGTAAAGAACCACGGTCCTTTCTCGTGGGGAAAAGACGCACACGAAGCGGTACATAATGCCGTAGTGATGGAGCAGGTGGCAAAAATGGCAAGTATAGCCTATGCCGTGAACCCCAATCTGACCATGAATCCGCTGCTGATAGAAAAACATTTCAGCCGCAAGCACGGTCCTAACGCTTATTATGGACAGAAATAACTATCATTCTTTAAATATAAACTATAAAAATAAATTGTATGAACACATTTGAACAATATGAAGTATGGTTCGTAACCGGAGCACAGCTCTTGTACGGAGGTGACGCAGTTATCGCAGTAGACGCACATAGTAATGAAATGGTGAAAGGTCTGAATGATTCCGGGAAACTGCCCGTAAAGGTAGTATATAAAGGTACGGTCAATTCATCCAAAGAAGTAACCGCTACCTTCAAAGCCGCCAACAACGACGATAAGTGTATCGGAGTCATCACCTGGATGCACACCTTCTCTCCTGCCAAAATGTGGATTCACGGTTTGCAGGAACTGAAGAAGCCATTACTACACTTCCATACACAGTTCAACAAGGAAATTCCCTGGGAGACGATGGACATGGATTTTATGAACCTAAACCAATCGGCTCACGGCGACCGCGAATTTGGACACATCGTGACACGTATGCGAAAGAACCGCAAAGTGGTAGTAGGCCACTGGCAGGACGAAAAAGCCCAAAACCAGATTGCCGCATGGATGCGCGTAGCTGCCGCATGGGCTGATGCGCAGGATATGCTCATCATCCGCTTCGGCGACCAGATGAACAACGTGGCTGTGACAGACGGTGACAAGGTCAGTGCCGAACAAGTATTGGGCTATCATGTGGACTACTATCCCATCAATGATGTGATGACATACTACAATGCTGTCAGCGACGAGGACGTGAAGGCACTCGTAGCAGAATACTTCAAGCTCTACGACCACGCTCCCGAACTGGAAGACGCACGTACGGAAGCCTACACCAAAGTATGGAACTCCGCCAAGGCCGAAATCGCCATTCGCCGCGTGCTGAAAGACACGGGTGCCAAAGGCTTCACCACCAACTTCAACGATTTGGGCGACTTTGACCAAATCCCCGGACTGGCCTCACAGCGACTGATGGCAGAAGGTTACGGCTTCGGTGCCGAAGGCGACTGGAAAACTGCGGCACTATACCGTACCACTTGGGTGATGAGTCAAGGCATGCCGAAGGGGTGCTCCTTCCTCGAAGACTATACGCTGAACTTCGACGGAGAAAAGAGCGCCATCCTGCAGGCACACATGTTGGAAGTCTGTCCACTGATTGCCGAACAGAAGCCGAAACTGGAAGTGCACCGTCTGAGCATCGGTATCGACAGCGAAACAGCCCGCCTGGTATTTACCAGCAAGCAAGGTGAAGGTGTAGCCGCTACCATCGTAGACCTGGGCAATCGCTTCCGCCTCATTGTGAACAAAGTAGAATGCATCAAGAGCAAGCCTCTGCCCAAGTTGCCCGTTGCCAGCGCACTGTGGATTCCAATGCCCAACCTCGAGGTGGGCGCTGCAGCCTGGATTCTGGCCGGAGGTACACATCATACCAGCTTCTCCTACGACCTGACGGTGGAATATTGGGAAGACTTTGCCGAAATGGCCGGCATCGAAATGGTAGTCATCGATGAAAATACCACCATCAGCGAGTTCAAAAAAGAACTGCGCATGAATGAAGTCTACTATATGCTGAACAAGGCACTTTGCTGATAATCATTACGGATTACCGATTGCGGACTACTAATTACACGTACCACAAACGTAACTAGTAGTTTGCAATTAGTAATCCGTTGTTTATAATCGTACTATAAATCCGTAAATTATCATTAATACCATGAAATTAGATGCAAAATCAACCATTGAGGCAGGTAAGGCCATCCTTGGCATAGAACTCGGTTCCACACGAATCAAGGCGGTTTTGATTGACCAGGAAAACAAACCCATCGCCCAGGGAAGCCATACTTGGGAGAATCAGTTAGTCGACGGACTGTGGACATATAGCGTCGAAGCTGTCTGGTATGGGTTGCAGGATTGCTACGCAGACCTTCGTGCTAATGTAAAGAGCCTTTACGATACAGAGATAGAAACCCTGGCAGCCATCGGTGTCAGTGCCATGATGCACGGCTATATGGCATTCAACGAAAAAGAAGAAATCCTTGTGCCCTTCCGTACCTGGAGAAATACCAATACCGGCCAGGCTGCCGCAGCCCTATCCGAACTATTTGTCTACAACATCCCTCTGCGTTGGAGCATTTCCCACCTCTACCAAGCCATCCTCGATAATGAAGAACACGTTCCATCCATCAATTACCTGACCACCCTTGCAGGTTTTGTCCACTGGCAAATAACCGGTCAAAAGGTACTGGGCATAGGAGATGCCTCCGGTATGCTCCCCATCGATCCCATCACCAAAAACTATTCTTCTGAAATGGTGGATAAGTTCGACAGACTTATTGCTCCGAAAGGATACGACTGGAGGCTTCGAGATATTCTGCCGAAGGTATTGTCGGCCGGTGAAAACGCAGGCTTCCTTACTCCCGAAGGAGCCAGTCGCCTCGACGTATCGGGACATCTGAAAGCAGGAATTCCCGTCTGTCCGCCCGAGGGTGACGCAGGAACCGGCATGGTTGCCACCAACGCCGTAAAGCAGCGCACTGGAAACGTATCGGCAGGCACCTCCTCTTTCTCAATGATTGTATTGGAGAAAGAATTGTCCAAGCCCTACGAAATGATTGACATGGTAACCACCCCCGACGGAAGCCTCGTAGCTATGGTGCATTGCAACAATTGCACTTCCGACCTCAATGCCTGGATCAATATTTTCAAAGAATACCAGGAACTGATGGGTATCCCCGTAGATATGGACGAAATCTACGGAAAGCTCTATAACCACGCCCTGACAGGCAATGCAGACTGCGGAGGCCTCATCTCATACAACTACATATCAGGCGAACCTATAACGGGACTGGCAGACGGACGTCCACTGTTTGTACGTTCGGCAAACGACAAGTTCAACCTTGCCAACTTCATGCGCACCCATCTGTATGCTTCAGTGGGAGTTCTCAAAATCGGCAACGACATCCTTTTCAATGAAGAGAAAATCAGAGTAGACAGAATCACCGGTCACGGAGGACTCTTCAAAACCAAAGGAGTAGGCCAGAGAATACTGGCAGCTGCCATCAATTCACCCATTTCCGTTATGGAAACAGCCGGCGAAGGTGGTGCCTGGGGTATTGCCCTCCTCGCTTCCTACCTCGCAAATAACGGAAACAGCCAATCCCTTGCCGACTTCCTGGACAAGCATGTATTCACCGGAGATGCCGGTATTGAAATCTCACCGACAGCCGAAGATGTAAGCGGATTCAACACCTACATTGAAAGCTATAAAGCAGGTTTGCCCATCGAAGAAGCAGCAGTAAGATTCAAGAACTAAGTATTTAATAACACTAAAAAACTATGAACACAAAGTTATTTATCAGTAGCATATTTCTCTCCACCTCGTTGTCACTCTTCGCACAGAAAAGTGCCACTATCACTTTACACACAGACCAGAGCGGGCAAATCATTCCCAAAGAAATCTACGGCCAATTTGCAGAGCATTTGGGAACTTGTATCTATGGCGGACTTTGGGTAGGTGAAAACTCCGATATTCCCAACATCAACGGTTATCGCACCGACGTATTCAATGCACTGAAGGAGCTCCGTGTACCCGTCCTCCGCTGGCCGGGCGGCTGTTTTGCCGATGAATACCACTGGATGGACGGTATCGGCCCTAAAGAAAACCGCCCCAAAATGGTGAACAACAACTGGGGAGGCACTATCGAAGACAACAGTTTCGGAACCCATGAGTTCCTCAATCTCTGCGAAATGCTGGGTTGTGAACCCTATATCAGCGGAAACGTAGGCAGTGGTACCGTAGAAGAACTTGCCAAATGGGTGGAATACATGACCTCCGAAGGAGACTCCCCCATGGCACGCCTGCGCCGCCAGAACGGTCGCGACAAAGCCTGGAAAGTGAAATACCTCGGTGTGGGTAACGAAAGCTGGGGTTGCGGTGGGAGCATGCGTCCCGAATATTATGCCGACCTCTACCGCCGCTATTCCACCTACTGCCGCAACTATGACGGCAATAGCCTCTTCAAGATAGCCAGCGGTGCCAGCGACTACGACTATAACTGGACCAAAGTGCTGATGGACCGCGTAGGCGGCCGTATGCACGGTCTTTCCTTGCACTACTA
Source organism: Bacteroides sp. AM07-18 (assembly GCF_003602695.1). Classification (NCBI taxonomy): domain Bacteria; kingdom Pseudomonadati; phylum Bacteroidota; class Bacteroidia; order Bacteroidales; family Bacteroidaceae; genus Bacteroides; species Bacteroides sp. AM07-18. The sequence goes on along the minus strand of NZ_QTLM01000002.1, from coordinate 441,446 downwards.
TACCGTCAGCGGATGGAACGGCAGTAAAGGCGCCGCCACCCGATTCAGTAAAGACGATTATTACTGGACACTGGGCAAATGCCGCGAAATAGAAGATGTCATCAAGAAGCATTGCACCATTATGGATAAATACGACCCTCAAAAGAACGTGGCGCTGATGCTTGACGAATGGGGAACCTGGTGGGACACTGAGCCGGGTACCAATCCCGGACATCTGTACCAGCAGAATACATTGCGTGATGCTTTTGTCGCCTCCCTCAGCTTCGACATCTTCCATAAATATACCGACCGTCTGAAAATGGCGAACATTGCCCAAATCGTCAATGTATTGCAATCCATGATTCTGACCAGCGGAAAAAACATGGTACTCACCCCCACTTATTATGTATTCAAAATGTACAATGTACACCAGGATGCCACCTACATTCCTCTTGAGCTGAACTGCGACATGATGGATGTACGCGACAACCGCAAAATACCAATGGTCAGCGCTACCGCCTCCAAAGACCAAAATGGCAAGATACACATTTCCATGTCCAACGTAGATGCAGACAATGCACAAGAAGTGACCATCAATCTGTCTGGAACGAAAGCCAAGAAAGCAGTTGGCGAAATATTGACTTCCACCAATCTGACGGACTACAATTCATTTGAAAATCCCGACAATGTGAAACCCGTTCCGTTCAAAGAGGTAAAAGTCAATAAAGATATTCTCAAGATTAAACTTCCGGCCAAATCAATCGTTACTATTGAGTTACAGTAAAACTACCGTGCACCGCACAAAATCAGCTAAATACGTTTAGTATCATTTTAGCAGCAAAAAGGCAGTAATACTGATAAAAAAGACACTCTTCGAGTGTTGTGAATTACGCATAAAGAGTTATCTTTGCCCTTGGAAAACCTACAAGGACCAAATAACCTATTGATAATATTCAAAATTAATTAGATTCAATATGAACGACAACAAACTTATGAACCGTGCAGCGGATAATATCCGTATCCTTGCTGCATCCATGGTTGAGAAAGCCAACTCCGGACACCCGGGCGGTGCCATGGGTGGTGCCGACTTTGTAAATGTACTCTTCTCAGAGTTCCTGGTATATGATCCTGAAAATCCGGCTTGGGAAGGTCGCGACCGCTTTTTCCTCGACCCGGGACACATGTCACCGATGCTTTACTCCACATTGGCCCTGACCGGCAAGTTCACGCTGGACGAACTGAAAGAGTTCCGTCAATGGGGAAGCCCTACTCCGGGACATCCCGAACGTGACATCATGCGCGGCATCGAAAACACTTCCGGACCGCTCGGCCAGGGACACACATTTGCAGTCGGTGCGGCCATCGCAGCCAAGTTCATGAAGGCACGTTTCGAAGAAGTAATGCCACAGACCATCTACGCTTATATTTCCGACGGTGGCATCCAGGAAGAAATCTCCCAAGGCTCAGGCCGTATTGCCGGAGCATTAGGGTTGGATAATCTCATCATGTTCTATGATGCCAACGACATCCAGCTTTCTACCGAAACAAAGGATGTAACCATCGAAGACACCGGCAAGAAATACGAAGCTTGGGGCTGGAAAGTCATTAAAATCAATGGCAACGATCCCGATGCCATCCGCGGTGCACTGAACGAAGCCAAAGCTGAGAAAGAGTGTCCGACGCTGATTATCGGCCATACCGTAATGGGTAAAGGTGCCCGCAAGGCAGACGGCAGCAGCTACGAGGCTGATTGTGCCACGCACGGTGCTCCTCTGGGCGGCGACGCTTATATAAACACTATCAAGAATTTGGGTGGTGACCCGACAAATCCGTTTGTCATCTTCCCCGAAGTGGCCGAACTATATGCCAAGCGTGCAACTGAGCTGAAGAAAATCATGGCTGAAAAGTATGCAGCCAAAGCCGCATGGGCAAAAGCCAATCCAGAAAAGGCTGCCAAACTGGAAATGTTCTTCTCCGGCAAGGCTCCCGAAGTGAATTGGGCCGCCATCGAACAGAAAGCAGGCGTTGCCACCCGCGCAGCATCTGCCACTGTGCTCAGTGCTCTCGCCACTCAAGTAGAAAATATGATTGTTGCTTCTGCCGACCTTTCCAATTCCGACAAGACAGACGGATTCCTCAAGAAAACACATGCCTTCAAGAAAGGTGACTTCAGCGGTGCATTCTTCCAGGCCGGTGTTGCCGAGCTGACTATGGCATGTTGCTGTATCGGTATGGCACTGCATGGCGGTGTAATCCCCGCTTGCGGAACTTTCTTCGTATTCTCCGACTACATGAAACCTGCCGTACGTATGGCAGCCCTGATGGAAGTTCCCGTGAAGTTCATCTGGACACACGATGCCTTCCGTGTAGGTGAAGACGGTCCTACCCATGAACCGGTAGAGCAGGAAGCCCAAATCCGCCTGATGGAAAAACTGAAAAACCACAAGGGACATAATTCCATGTTGGTACTCCGCCCGGCAGATGCAGAAGAAACAACTGTGGCATGGAAACTGGCAATGGAAAATACCACAACCCCAACCGGTTTGATTTTCTCCCGCCAGAACATCGCCAACCTGCCCGAAGGCAACGATTACGAACAAGCTGCCAAAGGCGCTTATATTGTAGCCGGCTCCGATGAAAATCCAAATATAATCCTCGTTGCTTCAGGCTCGGAAGTTGCCACATTGGTAGCCGGTACTGAATTGCTGCGCAAGGATGGCATCAAGGTGCGTATCGTGTCCGTTCCTTCCGAAGGTCTGTTCCGTAGCCAAGCTCCGGGATATCAAGAAGGCATTATCCCGTGTGGTGCCAAGGTATTCGGCCTGACAGCCGGTCTGCCCGTCACACTGCAAGGGCTGGTAGGTCCCCGCGGTAAAGTATGGGGATTGGAATCATTCGGATTCTCGGCACCTTATAAAGTGCTGGACGAAAAGCTCGGTTTCACCGCAGAGAACGTTTACAAACAAGTAAAAGCAATGTTATAATCATTATCCAATGTGCTGATGTGCTGATTGCCCGCGCCCTACAAGCTGCAGGCATCAGCACATTGGCACATTGGTATATTAACTGACCATCATGAAAACAATAGGAATCTGTTCCGACCATGCAGGCTTCGAATTGAAGGAATATGTTCGCGGCTGGTTGGAAGCCAAAGGCTGGGCTTACAAGGACTTCGGGACCTACTCAACCGAGAGTTGCGACTATCCCGACTTTGCACATCCTTTGGCACTGGCCGTTGAAGCCGGAGAGTGCTATCCGGGAATTGCCATCTGCGGAAGCGGTGAAGGTATCAGCATAACGCTGAACAAGCATCAGGGTATCCGCGCAGCCCTCTGCTGGACGGCAGAAATAGCCCATTTGGCACGCCAGCACAATGATGCCAATGTGCTTGTCATGCCAGGGCGATTCATCAGTACCGAAGAAGCCGACATGATTATGAGGGAATTCTTCAGTACACCATTCGAAGGCGGACGCCACCAACGAAGAGTGGACAAGATACCGGTACACTTGTAAAGCAGTAGAATCACATTCTTTATGATATCCGCCCGAAGCTCTGACATTCTGATAGAATCGTGAGAAACTTCGGGCTTTTTATTTGCCCCTTTTTCTTATTTTTCACAGTGAAGATGCTCATTGTCTTCAAATAAAAACTATCTTTGTGGTTCGATAACCCGGATATTTTTTAGATATGGAACGACTGAATACCATAAAAGAGCTTATCAACCAGGGAAATGTAGAGCAAGCCATCCAGCAGCTTGACGAAATACTGCAAACAGACTTTCCCGGCAAAGACGAAGCTTACTACCTGCGGGGAAATGCCTATCGGAAACAAGGCAACTGGCAACAAGCACTGAACAACTATCAGTATGCCATCGACCTGAACCCCGAAAGCCCGGCACAACATGCCTATCAAATGGCTATGGACATCCTGAACTTCTACAACAAGGATATGTACAATCAATAAATAAAGAACGTAAATTATGGCAAAAATCAAAGGAGCAATCGTAGTAGACACCGAACGTTGCAAAGGCTGCAACTTGTGTGTGGTAGCGTGTCCGCTCAACGTAATAGCCCTCACCAAGGAGGTGAATGTGAAAGGGTATAACTATGCCCACCAGATATTGGAAGATACTTGTAACGGCTGCGCCTCGTGCGCCACAGTATGTCCGGACGGATGTATCTCAGTATATAAAATAAAAGTAGAATAAATCTGTAAATCAGTAGAATATGGCAGAAGAAGTTGTATTAATGAAAGGAAACGAAGCCATCGCCCACGCAGCCATCCGTTGCGGTGCAGACGGTTACTTCGGATATCCCATTACTCCGCAATCGGAGGTATTGGAAACTCTTGCCGAACTGAAACCCTGGGAGACGACCGGCATGGTGGTTCTTCAGGCAGAAAGTGAAGTGGCAGCTATCAATATGGTGTACGGCGGTGCCGGAAGTGGTAAAATGGTCATGACCTCCTCCTCCAGCCCCGGTGTCAGCCTAAAGCAGGAAGGTATCTCTTATCTGGCAGGTGCCGAGCTGCCTTGCTTGATTGTAAACGTTATGCGCGGCGGTCCCGGTCTGGGAACCATCCAACCGAGCCAGGCCGACTATTTCCAGACAGTAAAAGGAGGCGGCCACGGTGACTATCGTCTGATTGCCCTTGCTCCGGCTTCCGTACAAGAAATGGCAGATTTCGTAGGACTGGCATTCGAACTTGCCTTCAAATACCGTAATCCGGCAATCATCCTTGCCGACGGTGTCATCGGCCAGATGATGGAAAAAGTGGTGCTCCCGGTACAAAAGCCACGCCGCACCGATGCGGAAGTCATCGAACAATGCCCATGGGCCACTACCGGCAGAACCAATGGCCGCAAACCCAACGTCATCACCTCATTGGAACTGAAACCGGAAGAAATGGAAAAGAACAACATCCGTTTCCAGGCCAAATACAAGCAGATAGAAGAGAATGAGGTTCGCTTCGAGGAAATTCATTGCGATGATGCCGACTACCTGATTGTAGCCTTCGGCTCTATGGCACGCATCGGACAGAAAGCAATGGAGCTGGCACGCGAAGAAGGAATAAAGGTAGGTATGCTCCGCCCCATCACGTTGTGGCCGTTCCCGACCAAAGCCATTGCCGCGTATGCCGACAAGGTGAAAGGTATGCTCGTTACAGAATTGAATGCCGGACAGATGGTGGAAGATGTCCGCCTTGCCGTGAACGGTAAAGTGAAAGTGGAACATTTCGGACGCCTCGGCGGCATTGTTCCCGATCCGGATGAGATAGTAGATGCATTGAAAGAAAAACTGATTAAGAAATGAATCCTGATAAAATAAGAAACGTACTGAACATTCTCTTCATGGTACTTGCCCTGGCAGCTATCATTATATATTTTGCTGCAAAAGATGACTTCAAGCTGTTCATCTACGTCTGCGGCGCGGCGATATTCGTCAAGTTGATGGAGTTTTTCATACGGTTCACCAACAGATAGGAGAAGTGATTATGACAAAAGAAGATATTATAAAGCCCGAGAATCTGGTTGCCAAGAAACCGACTCTGATGAACGACAATCCCATGCACTACTGCCCGGGATGCAGTCACGGCGTAGTTCATAAACTCGTAGCCGAAGTTATCGAAGAAATGGGACTGGAAGACAAAGCAATAGGCATCTCCCCCGTGGGATGTGCCGTGTTCATCTATAATTATATAGACATCGACTGGCAGGAAGCCGCCCATGGACGTGCGCCCGCACTTGCCACTGCCATCAAGCGCCTTTGGCCAGACCGCCTGGTGTTCACTTACCAAGGAGACGGCGACCTGGCTTGTATCGGTACTGCCGAAACCATCCACGCCTTGAACCGCGGCGAAAACATCACCATCATCTTCATCAACAATGCCATCTATGGTATGACCGGGGGACAAATGGCTCCCACTACCCTTGTAGGCATGAAGACATCGACCAGCCCTTACGGACGTGACGTGCATCTGCACGGCTATCCGCTGAAGATGGCCGATATTGCTGCACAATTGGAAGGAACCGCTTACGTGACACGCCAAAGCGTACAGTCCGTTCCCGCCATCCGCAAAGCGAAAAAGGCTATCCGCAAAGCATTCGAGAACTCTATGGCAGGCAAAGGTTCCAACCTTGTGGAAATCGTTTCCACCTGTAACTCCGGCTGGAAGATGTCTCCTGCGAAATCCAATGAATGGATGGTAGAGAACATGTTCCCCTTCTATCCGCTGGGCGACCTGAAAGATAAATAATCATGCTAAAGACAGAAGAACAATGAAAGAAGAAATCATTATAGCAGGCTTCGGTGGACAAGGTGTATTGTCCATGGGAAAGATTTTGGCATATTCCGGACTGATGGAAGGCAAAGAGGTGACTTGGATGCCGGCTTACGGACCGGAACAACGTGGTGGTACAGCCAACGTAACAGTCATCGTAAGTGACGAGAAAATATCCTCACCTATCTTAAGCAAGTACGATGCCGCCATCATCCTGAACCAGCCGTCACTGGAGAAATTCGAAAGCAAGGTAAAACCCGGAGGCGTACTTATCTACGACGGTTACGGCATCATCAACCCGCCGACGCGTAAGGACATCCACGTTTACCGCATCAACGCCATGGATGCCGCCAATGAAATGAACAACGCCAAGGCATTCAACATGATTGTATTGGGTGGATTATTGAAAATCAAGCCGATGGTTACACTGGACAGTGTACTCAGAGGATTGAAGAAGACACTGCCCGAACGCCACCACCACTTGATACCGATGAACGAAGAAGCTATCAAGAAAGGGATGGAACTTATTCAGGAAATGAAATGAAAGGCTGTGTAAAGCCACTCCCCATAAGAGGAGGAACTTTACGCCAGAATAAGAGATAAAGGAAAACGGATAAGCCCTTGTGATATTTTATTGCAAGGGCTTATTTCATTTCAAGCCGGAAAAAGCATGGATTCAAGGGCAGAGAACCGGAAGCAGTATAGAACAAAACAGAAAACAAGACAGTTTAAAAGAAGCAAAAAAGGCTGAATTCAGTAAGCAAATAATTTTTTATTGTATCTTTGCGCCTAATTATGAGACGAATTGTACTGACATATATATTTCTGTCCGTTATAGGGATATGGGGGGCTATGGCGCAAAACACCTTAAACCCGATGAACAATCGCGACCGGTTCGGTAACCAGATTGACCCGAATACCCAGCCGGACAATCTGGAAGACAGTACCAATACTGAGATTCAAAGTCTTCCACCCAAGCTTTACATGTGGAAACTAAGTGAGACACTGGGCAACCGTACCATCATACCTGCCGACACAGCCAGCCTCAACTTCCAGAGCACCAATCTGGTGGAAGGAATGTTCGGCCATTACAACTACTTGGGAAATCTAGGTTCTCCACGTCTCTCACGTCTGTTCTTCGAACGGGAGGAAAGCGAACCTACCATCTTCATGGCTCCCTTCTCCAGTTTTTTCACACGTCCCGACCAGGTGCTTTTCACCAACAGCAACGTGCCTTACACCAATCTTACCTACTACAAGGCCGGCAACAAAGTGAACGGTGAAGAACGCTTCAAGTCCTATTTCTCCGTCAACGTCAACAAGCAGTTGGCATTTGGCTTCAACATCGACTATCTGTACGGGCGCGGTTATTACCAGAACCAGTCCACCTCGCACTTCAATGCAGGTCTGTTCGGTAGCTATATCGGCGAGAAATACCAGGTACAAGCAGTCTACAACAACTTTTTCCTGAAGATGAACGAGAACGGCGGTATTGCAGACGACCAATACATCACCCGTCCCGAAAACATGTCCGGAGGAAAGAAAGAGTACGAGTCCACCACTATTCCGGTCAAATTGGAACAGAGTTCCAACCGTAACAAGGATTTTTATATCTATCTGACACAGCGCTATCGTCTTGGTTTTACGCGGAGAGTACGGAACACACAAGAAGGCAAACCGATGGTATCCGCACCCAAAGCCTCATCCTCCCCGTCCTCTGAATCCGAAATATCCGCTTCGAACAACGACATAGCATTGCCAAACGACAGCATAGCATCAAAATCGGTCAGCACACTTGCAGCTGCCAATGACAGCCTGCCGTCTGTTTCTACCGCAGACAACGACTCACTTTTCGAAGAAGAGTTCGTCCCCGTCACCAGCTTTATCCATACCTTGAAAGTAGAGCGGTCGCGGCACCAATTCCGTTCGGGAAGCGAGCCCGAAGGATTCTTCCCGGAAGACTACAAGCTTTACAAGAATTACAGCAACGACTCCACCACGGCATTCAGTGTAAAGAACGTGTTCGGAATAGCCTTGCTGGAAGGTTTCAACAAATATGCCAAAGCCGGACTTACGGCTTATATCTCCCACAAGTTCAGCCGGTACGACCTGATGAACACGGACACGCTTACCGACATGCGCCGCATCCGCTACACCGAACAGGAAATCTTCGTGGGCGGCGAGCTCGCCAAGCGCGAAGGCAAACTGTTGCACTACAACGTAAACGGTGAAGTGGGGTTGGTAGACAAAGCCATCGGGCAGTTCCGCGTCAACGCCAATCTGGACCTGAACTTCCGTCTATGGAAAGATACGGTGAACTTCTACGCCCGCGGTTATGTGAGCAACACGCTTCCTTCCTTCTATATGCGTCATTATCACTCCAACCACTACAACTGGGACAACGACAACATGGACAAGGAATTCCGTACGCGTGTGGAAGGCGAGCTGAACATTTCCCGTTGGGGAACCAATCTCCGTGCCGGCGTAGAGAATATCAAGAACTACACCTACTTCAACCAAAGCGCCCTGCCCGAACAGAACGGAGGCAACATACAAGTGCTGTCCGCCACACTGAAACAAGACTTCCGCCTCGGTGTCTTCCACCTGGACAATGAGGTGACCTGGCAGAAGACGAGCAATGAAACAGTACTTCCACTGCCCCAACTCTCGCTCTACCATAACTTCTACATATTGGCTAAACTCGCCAAGAAGGTGCTGACCGTTCAGTTGGGTGCCGATGTCCGTTACTTCACCAAGTACAACGCACCCGCCTATGCACCCGGCGTCCAGCAATTCCATCTGCAACCTACGGACGATTTGGTGGAAATAGGCGGTTACCCCATCGTAAACGTATATGCCAACCTGCACTTGAAGCGGACGCGTATCTTTGCCATGATGTATCACGTCAACGCGGGTATGGGAAGCGCCAATTCCTTCCTGGTGCCGCACTACCCCATCAATCCGCGCTTGTTCAAAATTGGCGTCTCATGGAATTTCTATGACTAACAGATGACTGTATGACGAAAAGCAGACTGCTCAAATACGCACTTCTGGGAATTGCAGCGGCTCTCATTGCCCACTATCTCATCAAGAAAGAAGAGAAACCGAAAGGTCATCCGCGCGATTATGCCGAGATAGCTGCCGAAGGCATCATACATGCTTCGACGGAATACAACTCCATCAGTTTCTATGTGGATGATGACACCTTGTCCGGTTTCCACTACGAGCTGATAGAAGCTTTTGCACGCGACCACGGGCTGCAAGCGGCCATATCACCGGAAATGAGCTTCAACAAGCGGCTGGAAGGCCTGGCCGACGGGCAATATGACGTGATTGCCTACGGCATCCTCGCCACCAGTGAGCTGAAAGACTCCTTGCTGCTTACCACCCCTATTGTGCTGAACAAGCAAGTGCTGGTGCAACGCAAGCTTGAGAATATTTCCGACTCGTCATTATTCATCAAAAGCCAACTGGACCTGGCTGGAAAGACACTGCACGTAGTGAAAGGCTCCCCTTCCATACTACGCATCCGCAACCTGGGAAATGAGATAGGCGACACCATCTACGTTGAGGAAATAGAGAAGTACGGTTCCGAACAACTGATTGCCTTGGTAGCCCATGGAGACATCGACTATGCCGTATGCGACGAAAGCATTGCCCGTACCGCAGCCGACAGCATTCCTCAAATAGACATCAATACCGCCATCAGCTTCACGCAATTCTATTCCTGGGGGGTAAGCAAACAGTCCCCTATCCTGCTGGACAGCCTCAACACATGGCTGGATAGTTTCAAAAAGGGAAAAGAATACAAGAAAATCTACAAACGATACTACGGGAAACGAAACTAAGCTGCACTTTTCCATACACGCAGCATATCCCTACTTTTACAACTAGTTATCAATCAGCAGCTTATTACTGCAAAATCCTGCATACATTTTGCAGTGCCACTGCAAAGCCGTTGCAGTGGCACTGCACACCGATATGCAGTACGACTGCAACAGTTATGCAGTGATACTGCAACACGTTTGCAGTCGCACTGCAAAATACATGCAGCAAGAATGCAAACAAGATGCAGTCATCAAATACCCATATCGATATTACGGCATACCCGAAGTAAAGAATTAGAGTCCTTCCACCTCCCTTAGCCACATCTCCGACGAAGCATCGCTCGGCATTCTCCAATCACCGCGCGGACTCAGAGAGATACTGCCCACCTTCGGACCATCCGGCAAACAGGAACGCTTGAACTGCTGGTTGAAGAAACGACGGCAGAAAGTCTGCAACCATTTTTTGATGGTTTCTTCATCATACATCCCCTTGAATGTGTGTGCTGCCAGGAAAAATATCTTGGAAGGACGGAAACCGCAGCGCAGGAAGTAATAAAGGAAGAAGTCGTGAAGCTCATACGGCCCCACCAAATCCTCGGTAATCTGCTGGATATTACCGTTCTCATCTGCCGGAATCAGTTCCGGGCTGATGGGAGTATCCACAATATCGAGCAAGGTAGCACGTGAAGCATCGTCCATATCATGCTCTGCCACCCATTTCACCAAGTGCTTCACCAGAGTCTTGGGGACGCTGGCATTCACACCGTACATCGACATGTGATCGCCGTTGTAAGTGGCCCATCCTAAAGCAAGTTCCGAAAGGTCGCCCGTACCGATAACCATTCCCCAGGTCTGGTTGGCAATATCCATCAAGATTTGGGTACGCTCCCGTGCCTGCGCATTCTCGTAAACCACGTCGTGCACATGGACATCATGGTCTATGTCTTTGAAATGCTGTATGCAGGCCTCCTTGATACTGACCTCGCGGACAGTCACACCGAGGGAGTTCATCAGGTCGATGGCATTCGTGTAAGTACGGTCGGTCGTTCCGAATCCCGGCATGGTGACACCGACAATACCCTGGCGGGACCATCCCAACTTATCGAAAGTCTTTACGCAAACCAGCAGCGCCAGCGTAGAATCCAGTCCGCCCGAAATGCCGATAACGGCACTCTTCGCTTTAGTATGCACCAGACGTTGCGCCAGTCCGGACACCTGGATGGAGAATACCTCCTCACAGCGTTCGTCCAACGCTATCCCCTGCGGAACAAATGGATGCGGTTCAAAAGTACGTGTTAGGTTCAAATCCCTGCTGTTGACATACTCCGTAGAGATTCGTACCGGAAGGGCCGAAACACAATTTGCATGGCAAGCCGCGAAGGTCGTATTCACCCGGCGCTCCGTACGCAAGTGTTCCACATCAATTTCACTGATGACCACCTGCCCTTCGAAAGAGAAGCGTTCGTTTGCCGCCAGCAGAGTCCCGTTCTCATAAATCAGTCCGTTGCCGGCAAACACCACATCCGTAGTGGATTCTCCGAAACCGCATGAGCTGAATACATAACCGGCAATGCACCGTGCCGACTGCTGGCTGATAAGCGAGCGCAGATAATTGTGCTTGCCGATACCTTCATTGTCGGCCGAAAGATTGAACAAGATTTCCGCACCTTGCAGTGCCAGCGTGGAACTGGGCGGTATGGGTGCCCACAAATCTTCGCATATCTCCACTCCGAAAGTGGTATCTGCCGTTTCGAACAGCAGGTCTCTCCCCATCGGAATAATCTGCCCGCAAAGGCGCACACTGTTTTCTGCCACATCACATGCGGAAGTAAACCAGCGCTTCTCATAAAACTCCTTATAATTGGGAAGATAAGTCTTCGGGACAACGCCCAGCACTCTCCCCTTCTGAATGACAACCGCCGCATTCAGCAACACACCGTTCAGTGCAACGGGCATGCCCAATATCGAAATGATATCCATCTGGCGCGTATTGTTCAGAATCTGTATCAGCCCCATTTCCGCCTCTTCGAGCAGAAGTTGCTGGGCAAAGAGGTCGCCACAAGTATATCCGGTAATGCACAACTCCGGAAAAGCAATGATTTGCACACCTTTCCCATCGGCTATAATAATCTCTTTTTCAATCTCTGAGGCATTGAACTTACAGTCAGCCACCTTGACACGGGGCACAGCCGCCGCTACTTTTACATATCCGTAATTCATAAGGATGCTATATTATTTATTCGGTGCAAAGATACGGCAAAATTCTGATTAAGAGAGATAAGGGAAAAACGTTTTATCTATATCGGCACGAGAAACTGACTAAAACCGGGTGCATCCTGCCTTCGCTTTTATGACAAAAATACGGCAACCTACCTACAAGAAGAGGAACATATATAAACAATTTTAATGACCGCAACTAAAAATTTTCCAAAAATCTTTTGGAGAATTATAGGAACTTCCTATCTTTGCAAGTGAATTAAAAATGTAATAATTACAAGTTTGAAACTTTAGATTATATGGATGTAGTAAAACGATTGCAGAATCATAATATCAAGCCTTCAGTACAGCGCATAGCCATCATGAATTACTTGATAGAGCATCGTACGCATCCCACGGTGGATGAAATCTATACGGCACTGTCTCCCTCCATACCGACACTGTCTAAAACAACGGTATACAATACCTTGAAACTACTGAGCGAGCAAGGTGCCGCACAAACCCTGACTATCGACGAGCGTAACACATGTTATGATGCCGATACCAGCCCGCACGGTCATTTCTTGTGCAAGCGTTGCGGAAAGATTTATGACTTGATGTGCAATAACAACATCAAGAAAGTGGTCGACATGGATATGGACGGGCACGATGTGCAGGAAATCCACTACTATTATAAAGGAATCTGTAAACATTGCATAGAAGAAGAACGTTTAAGAACAACAAAGAATAACTAATTCAACTAATTAAAATCTGAGAGAAAATGAAAAAATTTAGATGTACTGTATGCGGTTACGTATACGAAGGAGATGCAGCTCCCGAAAAGTGCCCATTGTGTAAAGCTCCCGCAAGCAAGTTCGTAGAAGTTGAAGAAGCAACAGCTGACGGCCCGCTGGTATTTGCCGACGAACACGTAATCGGCGTAGCCAAAGGTTGCGACGACGAAATGATTAAAGACCTGAACAACCACTTCATGGGCGAATGTACAGAAGTTGGTATGTACTTGGCAATGAGCCGCCAGGCAGACCGTGAAGGCTATCCTGAAGTTGCAGAAGCTTTCAAGCGTTACGCTTGGGAAGAAGCAGAACACGCTTCCAAGTTTGCCGAACTGCTGGGCGACTGCGTATGGGACACCAAGACAAACCTCGAAAAGAGAATGAACGCAGAATCAGGTGCATGCGAAGACAAGAAGCGTATCGCTACCCGTGCCAAAGCATTGAACCTCGACGCTATCCATGACACCGTTCACGAAATGGCTAAGGACGAAGCCCGTCACGGTAAAGGTTTCGAAGGTCTGTACAACCGCTATTTCAAGAAATAATCCTATACTTTTATAGTAATGTGAAGAAAAGGGACTGCTAATGTTAGTAAGTCCCTTTTTTTATTCCAACTTTTTTCACTTTACAATGTCACGTTTGTATTTCCCATTCGTCTTATCTGTGTAAATGGAACTCAAAGAATTCAAAATAACCGTTCTTCCACTCCGTGCCAAGCTGTTGAACTATGCACGGAAGTTGACCGACGAACCGGAGGATGCAGAAGATGCCGTCCAGGAGGTACTGCTCAAGCTATGGAACAAAAGGCTTGAACTGGAGCAATACCGGAGCATCGAAGCATTTGCCATGACGTTGACGCACAACATCTGTATAGATATGTGGCGCTGCAAACGCAACGACACCCTATCTCTCGACATAGTGCAGGCGGCATCCCCCACCGGAACACCGGAACGGCTGTTGGAAATCAAAGATGAAATCCACCTGATGCACGAAATCATCCACTCGCTGCCCAATCTTCAACGCACCATCATGCAGATGAAGGACATCGAAGGATACGAAACGGACGAAATCGCCGAAATCACGGGATGCGGACCGGAAGCCATCCGCAGCAATCTGTCAAGAGCCCGGAAGAAAGTGAGAGACGTTTACCTGCGAACCATACAAGAAAGAAAAGAAAGGAGAAATGAGCCATGAAGATAGATGAACTGCTGGATAAATATTTCGAAGGGGAAACTTCCTGCGAAGAAGAGCGTGAACTGCGCCGTTTCTTTACCGAAGAGGAAGTGCCGGAGCACCTGCAAACGTACCGCCCCCTATTCGCTTATCTGAACCGGGAAGCAACTTCAATGGCAGAACCGACAGAGGAAAAATCCGTAACAACAGAATCGGCAAAGGAAGTACCCGCACAGCGGAAGCCTTTCCGTCTCTATCGCACATTCTATGCTGTCAGCGGCATTGCCGCCGGATTGCTCCTGCTTCTCGGGGTAGCTAAGATTATATTTCCGCTTTCCGATGTTCCCGAAAATTATGTCGTCATCGACGGCCAGCGGTATACAGACGAGAAACTGGTGGAAGCCAAAGCACTGGAAGCCCTGCAGAACGCCAGCTTCACGGATGAAGATTTAAGCAACTTACTGTTTCAACACTAATATAACAAGGTTATGAAAACATCTATACTGATTTGCATACGTAGTCTGTGCCTCTTTTCCCTGCTGATTTGCCTGCCAGCCTTTGTACATGCACAAGAGAGACTGCAAATAGCCGACCTATTCAGCAAGTATGGCGAGCAAAAGGACGTGACCAGGGTAGAACTGAACGGCAGTATCCTGAAATCTTACCGCATGACTACCTACAAGAGCCTTGTGTTCAAGAATGTATCCCCCTATCGCCGGGAAATTCAGCAGGCCATTGTACACGACAAGCAAGATAACGCAAAGAAGGCGCAGGAGGTAATGGAAAGCGGTGTGCTGCGTAGCGCTTATTACCAACTGAAAGAGGTGGAACGCAATGGAAAGAAGCTGAACCGCTACATCATTTTCAAGATAGGAAAAGACTCCATGGGCACTTTGATTTACATAGAGGGTCTGCTCAGTGAAAAGGAAATGATGGATATGCTTTACAAATCGGAATAACACTAAAAACAATATACGATATGAAAACCAGAATTATGATTTTGGCCTGCCTGCTTGCTGTGCCGGCCGGCCGCATGGCAGCACAACAACAGACTGACCCTGAACAGAAAGCTACAGTACAGACACAAGGCGACTCCATCATCATCCGGAAAGGAAAAGGAGACATGCGCATCAAGGTGTACGAAGAGCAGTTGGAAGACGGAGAAAAGAAAGAAGTACAAATTTATGAAGGAGTCTATCTCGAGAAAGTGGATGCAGACAAGCGCACTTTCCTCGACGCACTGCCATTCATCCCCAAAAAGAGAAGATACAATGCTTACGAACCGCACTGTTCCGGTCTGTATATTGGCTACAGCCGGCTGGCTAACGACTTCCTTTCCTTCGGAGCAAGCGACAAGATGGGACTCGACTTATCCAAGTCATGGGAATTCGGCTTCAACATCCTCTCCGTATATCACAACTTCAAGAAGAACCCGCATTGGGGAATCAACCTGGGAGTCAGCTGGGGATACCGTTCTTTCAATATCGACGGTAACTATGCCTTGCTGAAGGAAAACGGAACCAGCATCTTCACCGCAGGCAACGAAGACACCAGTTACAATAAAAGCCGTCTGCGCCATTTCTTCTTCCGTATACCCGTATTGATGGAATGGCAGCAAAGAGTGGGAAGAAACAAAGTGTTCTTCAATGCCGGTCCCGAATTTGAGATACGTCACAGCGTGAAGTCATTCTCACACATCAACGGAGGCAAGAAGAAAACCGTAGGCAAAGGTATGTATGTGCAGCCCGTCGGCATAAACCTGCTGGCACAAGCCGGTTATGGTAATATCGGCATTTACCTGCGCTACTCCACATACGGATTATTCCAGAAAGACAAGGGACCGGAAGTATCTCCCTATTCATTTGGCGTGGCATGGTATCTGTAATCCCTCCCCTATAACACAAGACTCCCCGAAATGTATTTGTACATTCCGGGGAGTTCTTTTATACCCTAAGGTATTGACAATGAAAGGTTATCTGCAATAAAAATTGTTCTTCTAAAAACGCATGCCCAATGTAAATAGCACTTTACTGCGAGTGTTGGTAACTTCCGTTGTTGGCGGTGTTACCAAGCCATTTATATCATTATAAAACGGATAGAAATCAGATTTATAAGTATCGAATTTATAAGCCAAATCCGCATAAAACGAAGAAAAGCGATAACCGATACCTAAAGTGAAAGTATTCATCGATTTGCTATTGGCAAAATCCGTATCTGTATTTATAGAATTGGAAGGCAATGCCTTAATAGCATCCTTTTTATAGGCTGCAGTACTGTAATTGTAACCGGCACGCAGAGAGAAAGCAGGTATCGGCTTGTATTCTGCTCCTAAACGAAGCGTACTTACCCCCTTCATACAGAGGTCAGCCTCACCCGTTTCCCATGCCATCTCATCACCTTCAGGATATTTGAACTTCATGCTTGAGTAATCCTCATATTCATATTCAGCTCCCAAAGCCAGATTATTACCTACCGTATAGCCTAAACTGGCGTTAAACACCCACGGGGTTTGCAGTTTAAAGTCACGGTCCATGTCTCTACCGCCCAATGCAGAATAAGTATCTACAGTTGTACGAGTAAGACGTTCATTCCCCGCATCATCAGGCAAATACAAATCCGAAGTCAGTAATGCCCCCGTAGTATAAGTCAGTTTGTAATAGATAGGAGTATGCACAGCTAAACCTATACGAAGCGGAGAATCTTCAATCGGCCGGAAAATGGCGCCGAATTTAAAGTCGAAACCCGAACCATGTATACGATTAAAGCTCTCCAAGGAATAACCTTCGTCATCATAAACATGTGTATCTCCTTCCAATGTATAGGCATACTTTTCATCATAAAGGGAATACTTGTTGTAATCCACATCATAAGCACCCAGAGTAACACCAAAGTAAAAACGGTCATTTATATTGAAGGAGATATTGAAATCATATTGGTCAACACCGCCACGCTCACGCGACAAGAAGTAAGCATCCGCTTCGGAAGGAATATAAGGAGGATAAGTATTATAGTCCTCACTTTCTATATCCTCAAGAACAAGTGCACCTTGATACCCCATAGTCCCCAGCCATCCAGCATAATTATGTTGATAAATATCCTTGCGCCCATAGTCCAAATAAGCTCCTTGATCCGGGTAATCATATTGAGGACGATGATAGAACGCATAAGCTGCATCCGTAGCCTGCTGCGCCATACTCCGCACTTGAGATACATATTGATTATCTATGCTTCCCATCAACCCCTGCATCGTCATATTCTTATAGAATGACTTTGATTTGTGGTAATTAAAACCAAAATTCACATACCGCAAAGGAGTATGATTGCCTATCTTCGAAGCTATCACAAAACCGGCATTATCAAAACTCCAGCGGTTCTTGTTCGTTTCAAATTTATTACCTACATAATTGCTTTCTGTACCCGTCATTGAATAGCCAAAGGTAAGCATAGCATCATTGCTACGATAAATACCGATACCGGCAGGATTGGTTCCTATGGTAGAAATATCACCACCCAATGCTCCCATAGCTCCGCCCATTCCGACAAAACGGGCGGTTCCATTCAATTCCTTCTGTGCAATATTCGTTGCATCATATATTGTCTGTGCCCCTGCGCCTACAGCTGTAAACATAGCAAGGGCTATCATGGTTATCTTCTTCATAATTCTTAGTCTTGTTAGATTAAAACATACTTATACTTACCGTCTTCTGGAACCACCGCCGCCACTGGAACGACTGGCACCACCGCCACCACCACTGGAGTAACTGGAACGTGAGCTACTGCCTGAAGAGAAGCTGGAAGAAGAACGGGTGCTACCGGATGAACGTACAGGAGCAGAATATGAACGACTGCTGCTACGATTGTTATCATTAGAATAGCTGCGTGTCGGCGCAGTGCTTGAACCTCTGTTATAAGTCGATGAAGTTCTGCTGCGTGTTGAAGTTCCAACAGAAGAACGTACACCGGAAGAACGACTGCTGCGAACTCCTTCTACACTGCTATTATATGAACTACTACGCGTACTGCTTGGACGGGTGTAAGTGGAACGGCGGGTAGAAGCTGCACTCGAACGATTTACACTTGAGCGAGTTGCAGAAGAACCCGAACGAACTGTAGACGAACTTCTTGTACCCACCACCCGACGGGCTGACGTACCGGTACTGCTACGTCTCACTTGACCGGAAGTAGTACTGCTACGACGTACAGTCTGCCCTCCATTTACAACAGAAGAACGGCGGGAAGTGGAAGACGATACTCTGTTTCCGGCATATGAAGAACGGCTCGAACCATAAGAACGTCTATTGGTATATGCATTTCCCCAATGGCCGCCTCCCCAATGACCACCGCCACCGGGATAATATCCGGGATGATAGTGATGGTGATGATGATGTCCCCACCAGCCACCGCCGTACCAGCCGCCCCAGCCAAAGCTCCAGCTCGGACCGTACCAGCTGTTCCATCCCCAGCCATAGTAAGGATAACCGCCCCAACCATAAGAGTTATAGCGCCAATCCCACCACAAGCGGTTGGTGAATGTAGGGAAAGCATATGCATATAATCCGTCGGTATACACGTTCCAATCCCAGGAATTCAAGCCATAGACCACATCCCAATATAGCGGGCTGCTGATGCTGATGGCATAACGGGGATTACGGAAACGGATGATACGGGTAGCATACTCGTAATCATCCTGCGAACCTTCAAATTCACCGTTCACCCATTCGCCGTCCAGGCCGTCATCTTCTTTTTCATTGATGTAAAGGGTATCGTTCTCCATCACGAAATCATTGTCGCGGGAGTCATAACGGCGGTTATATTCGTCCACATCGCGGGTGTTTCCCTTACGGTCTTTTACTACAACAGTAGTGCTTCCCGGCGATGAATAGACAGTGGTCGGTACATTCGACTTTACTACAATCTCTTCTACGGGAGCAGCGACTTTCTTCTCCTGCTTCACCTCTTCTTTTTTCTCTTCCTTATTCTTGGAAGGAGTGTAGTAAAGGTCGTCATCTATACTTTGTGCCACCAGTGTCCATGGGAGGCACAAGGCAAAAAGCGATAAAAAAACAATCTTTTTCATATTAGTTTGGTCTATGGATTTTACGTTTATCTATTTCTTCACGTCACAAAGATAACGCCGGATTTTATCCCATGCAGCAGATTTTCCCCAAAGATTTATAGGGAATTCCCTAAATACCCTATCATTCAATAAATCAAAGTCCCTGCCGGATAAAAAAGAGCACGTTCGTTTTATTCTACCCTCGGTTTGCATTACCTTTGCAGAAAGATAAACAAATATACGCAGAAACTGGTTTGCTTCTAAAAATCATGTTCTGTATTTAACAAACAATCATATTCCGATGAAATATTTAGAATTTACATTCCGCACCGTTCCGTGCACAGAAATAGTCAACGATGTACTTTCCGGCGTCTTGGGCGAAGCCGGCTTTGAAAGTTTTGTCGAGCAGACCGACGGCATCACCGCTTACATACAGAAAGACCTTTATAGCGAAACCGTCCTCAAAGAGGCACTTGCCGACTTCCCCCTGCCCGACACGCAAATAGCATACAGCTATGTGGAAGCCGAAGATAAAGACTGGAACGAAGAATGGGAAAAGAACTTCTTCCAGCCCATCGTCATCGGAGACCGCTGTGTCATCCACAGCACTTTCCACAATGATGTTCCCCAGGCTGAATATGACATCGTCATCAATCCGCAGATGGCATTCGGCACGGGGCACCACGAGACCACCAGCCTCATCATCGGCGAACTGCTGGACAGTGACCTGCAAGGCAAATCACTGCTCGATATGGGTTGTGGAACTTCCATCCTTGCCATACTGGCACGCATGCGTGGAGCCTCTCCTTGTACGGCTATCGACATAGATGAATGGTGCGTGCGCAACTCCCTCGAAAATATAGCATTGAATGGAGTGGACAACATTGCCGTATCCCAAGGCGATGCCTCCTCTCTGAAAAGCAAAGGTCCGTTTGATATGGTTATCGCCAACATCAACCGCAATATCCTCCTGGCGGACATGAAGCACTACATAGCTCGCATGAATCCCGGAGCGGAGTTGTTGATGAGCGGTTTCTACATAGATGACATTCCCGTCATCCGCGAAGAAGCCGAACGTAACGGACTGCACTTTGTCCACCATCGTGAGAAGAACCGATGGGCAGCGGTGAAGTTCAGAAAATGAGCATTTATTCATCCCGTAACGCTTCTACCGGCGATATACGGCTGATACTGTGCGCTGGAATGTATACACCAAGCCATGTCACCGCCATCATCACCACATATACCAGCAGTGATACGATGCAGAAATGTGCAAAGAAATGATTGGTCAGGTAAAGGTCGCCATATCCCGGCACGCCGTCATCCAGCGTATAGAATCCTTCATAATAGGCCCACTGGAAATACAAGAAACAACCGACAAAGACAGCTATGGTTGTCATGATAAAAGCCTCTCCTATCAACATTCGGCAGATACCTCCGGGAGAGGCTCCATAGGATAGGCGGATACCTATTTCCTCGCGGCGAGTCCGTGTATGCAGCCAGAAGGTACCGCTTACAGCCAACAGCAAATTTATCATGAAGAAATAGGCCAAAGCATACTTCATCCGTATCTCGTTCGTAGCTCCTTCCTGCAAATCACTTTCACGCTGCACTTCATGGAAAGGAGTCAGTTTCGTGAACACCAACGAACCGGACGAAAGGTTATCATCCACCCACGACATGAATTCTTCTATAAAACGCCCTTCGGAAACATCCGCCTTTGTCCGGAAAAATATACGCAGCCCGCTATCAAAGGCCCATGAGGGCATCTGTTCTTCATTTCCATAGGAAACCAAGCGTACCAGATAAGGTTGCATACTGTTCCGCATTTTAATAGGCTTCATGATTCCTGCAACACGAATTTCCGTGGAATCATAAGTACTGTACACGCTTTGCCCGATCAAATCCTTGCCTTCGGAAAGCAACATGACGGCATCTTCCGACATTATCACGCTGCCTTTGGGAACTTCCAGCTTCTCAAGTGTCTCCCAAGCACCATCCTTAGCCGAACGGAAACGCCAAGTCCGGAAAAAGCCGGAGTTCGTAAAAAAGGGAATATACGTCATGCGTACCTCTACTGAATCTTTAAAAACTCTATTCATATTATTACCCGGAGAACTGGGATAGGCTCCGGACAGCACACATGTAGCTGACTCAATGTCCTTGTGATGGCGCAATCCCTGCATAATCCGTTCAAAGTCCCGGGCAGGAACGGAAAGTGTATCCGCCTTATTACGCGTCACCTCCAGACGGTAGAGTCCTTCAGCATCGTAACCGTTCGGGATGGACTGGTTGTATGTCAAGACAAACAACGGGTCCAGAACAGCCCAACTGACTATCGTTATCACCACCAGTTCCAGCATAATCCACAGATTGTGCCGACGGCTGTTCCACAGCATATTCATGATTTGTTGTAACATAACTTATTATTTTTGTCGGCTGAGCGAATAAACAATATCTTTCTTCAAAGCCACGCAGGTGGGTATCAATGCCGAAAGTAAATTCAGTACCACACAAACCACAAACGTAACTGCAAACAAGGTAGGATTGAACAGCATATCCGTCGTTATGCTCATCTGAACACTGTCCGGTAACGGTTGCGTTCCTCCGTCAAGCATGGTCAGCAACCAACTCTTAGCAAAGTACACCATGCTGAAAGAGAGTATCAGCCCCATAATGCCTCCCAAGCACGTCAGCAAAAGATTCTCCCATACAATCTGTGAGAAAAGACGTTCCCCGGTAGCACCGAATGCTTTCCGTATTCCCATCTCAGGAAGCCTGCGCTCCATGCGCGAGGAAATCATTCCTGACAAATTGAGTGCAGGTACTAACAACAGCATCAGCAGCCACAATCCCATTTGCCGGACTATCACAAAGAAATCCAAGTCGTCCATGTCATTGACATAAAACAGCGTCTTCCAATAAAGATAAGGCTGACCGTGCATCACCAGATGATAATCATCATGCGGCAGAGTATTGAATTTGCGTACATATTCATCTACCTGCAATTTCACCCGGTCGGCATCTGCTGCCGAGGGCAGAAGAACTGCCACCTGAAACGGTCCGATTACTCCCCACTGGTTATTGTCTCTCACATAGGCAGGCTGGCAGGTATAAGGCAACCAGACTTGCGCGTAACTCAGCTTCATGGCATAGCTTGGCGACTTCACGACCCCACATACACGGTAATCCGTATAATTCAGTTTGATATACTCCCCCACGGCATCCCCTTTTCCAAAAACACGGCGAGCCATATCTTCCGAAATAACCGCTGTACGCATGCCACTCTGAAAATCGGCATCAGTAAAAGGTTGTCCGTAAATGAAGGAAAAATCGAATACTTTCCAGAAGCCGGTATCGGTCAGCTTCACAAGTGCTGAAAGAGGACGCTTCACATTCCCTACTTTCACAAACCAGCTATCGGCATCGCTCACGGCAGTCACAGCTTCCACTCCCTCCAAAGAGTAAAAGCAATCCTTTACAAAAGGGATGGAAAATTTCCAGGTAGTATTCCAGTCCGTATCTTTTGTATATTGCATATGAGCTGAAGATGCAACAAGCATACGGCTACGATGGGTCTCAGGATAGATATCCCCTATCTTTATATAATACAAGACAGCCAGTACCATGACCATAGAGATAGCCAGTCCGGTAGCGACAATATAGAAGCAACTGAACAAGGGTTGCTGCTTCAGCATCATAAAAGATTGTTGCAAGTATTTTCCTATCATACAGATACATATTAATGTATGATAAAAAGCAAAAGACAGACCAAACTGCCAACAATCAGATTATCAAAGAAAAACGAAACTAAGCCTGTGTCCGAAAATGAACACATGTCCACTATCGGACAGATGAAAAACAGTAACGACGGATTACTTCTGCAATGTAAGCGCCTGCAACTCTTCCAGTGTCCCGTTAAAGACGTTCAAATCCACCTCTTTTTCGATACCGGGCACAGTGCCTACATCGGTGTGCTGCCAAAAGTGCCACTTGCCCTCATAGCGCACGGAATCTACATAATAATGGGCTATCCAATAAGGATAAGCATTGAAAATGGAATCGCTGAGATAGCGTTTCTTGAATTTATAGGAAGTATAAAGAATAGGCTTTACGCCGTAATGCGCCTCTACTCTATCCAGCCAAGTCTTGACTGCCGTTTTAAGTTCCTGCGGTGACTGCTTGCCGGTAGTCTCCACATCAAGTACGGGAGGCAGGTCTCCCTTTGCCAGCTGCACGGTACGGATAAAGAAATCGGCTTGCTTGCGGGCATCGGTCTTAGGGATAAAATAATGATAGGCACCACGGATAAAACCGTATTTACGCGCCTGGCCGAAGTTCTGCGTAAACGTATCGTCACCATGATCGCCGCCTTCGGTAGCTTTCAGAAAAATAAAGTGAATGGGAAATTGGGCTTCTCTATTATGTGTCAGGAGTTCCCAATCTATCTTTCCCTGATAGTGGGATATGTCTATGCCATGCACCTCATAGTTGCAAGGCATACATACACCGTAACCTTTCTGACCATAACAAGGCTTCCAGCGATAAGCATAAGGACGAATGAAAAACCAGTAAAAGCCGGTAGAAAAAACAAGAATGATACAGACCGCCAAAAGATTGCGCAACCATACGGGCATGGTACGCGGCTGCATTTTCTTCTTGCTCCGCGGAGAGGAAGAACGACGAACGGCAGCAGTT
The DNA here is from genome assembly GCF_003602695.1 of Bacteroides sp. AM07-18. Taxonomy (NCBI): domain Bacteria; kingdom Pseudomonadati; phylum Bacteroidota; class Bacteroidia; order Bacteroidales; family Bacteroidaceae; genus Bacteroides; species Bacteroides sp. AM07-18. The sequence goes on along the minus strand of NZ_QTLM01000002.1, from coordinate 417,443 downwards.
CTGCGCCGGGAATTTGTGGAGGTCTTGGTTGCCATGAGTAAATGAAAAGAAAGGGCGGAATGAACCGCCCCTCCGTTTTATTGTCAACTAGTTGATGCGTCAACTTATTTAGCCTGCTCCAACTGCAAAGTCTTCGTAGCCTGGTCACAAACTTCTGTCGGACCGAAGTACTGGATAGGACCCGGATAAACATAGTCTGTTTCCATAGCCCAACGATCACGCTGAGCGGCGAATGCCTTGAACGGAGCACCGTCCAGCTTCACCAGAGCCTTCTGGATAACCGGCTTCATTTCACCGTGGCGACGTTCCATGTTCATCATCATAGTGATGGGCACACCGCCTGCAATCCATTCTTCGGCAGGAGCAGTAGTGTTGCGTACAGAAGACATGTAACCGGTCTTTCCGTTAGCAATCAATGCAGATGCTGCATAACCCAAAGAGTAGCAGTAGTCAGCGTCGAAGTTTGACGGAGCAGCGCAACGTCCTTCGTAACCGAAGAAGTGGTGTTGTGCAGCAAACTTGCCTACGAACTTGCCCTCTTCTTTCCACTGAGCCAGCTTGGTACCCACCATTTCGGACAGCAACTTTTCAGTTTCAATCAGAGATACCTGTACGTTTCCGTGCGGGTCGCGGTCCAGAGACAATTGGCGAGCCACGCCTTCGGGCAAGCTTGCGTAAATGGCAGCATTCTCCGGAGAGAGTTTACGGATGATATAATCGCGTTGGTGAGATTTCTTAATTTGAGCAAACTCTTCTGCATTGGCAGCAAGGAAGTCGTTCAACTCAGCAATTAGACGCTTCATGGCCGGGATGAATTCAACCAATCCTTCGGGGATAAGAACCGTACCGAAGTTGTTGCCCTGGGCTGCACGTTCAGCAACAACCTTGGCAATGCTGGTCACGATGTCGTCCAAAGACATATCCTTAGCTTCAACCTCTTCAGAGATGATACACATATTGGGCTGTACCTGCAATGCACATTCCAAAGCGATATGAGAAGCAGAACGTCCCATCAGCTTGATGAAGTGCCAGTATTTACGGGCAGAGTTACAGTCACGTTGGATGTTGCCGATTACTTCAGAGTAAGTCTTGCAAGCCGTATCGAAACCGAAAGAAGTTTCAATCATATCATTCTTCAAGTCACCGTCGATGGTCTTGGGGCAACCTATTACCTGCACGCCATAATTCTTGGCAGCATAGTATTCAGCCAGTACGCAAGCATTGGTGTTGGAGTCATCGCCACCGATGATTACCAGTGCCTTGATGCCGAGTTCCTTCAGGATTTCATAACCTTTCTCAAACTGTTCTTCCTTTTCCAGCTTGGTACGGCCCGAACCGATGATGTCAAAGCCGCCCGTATTGCGGTATTCATCAATGATGTCAGCAGTCAGTTCCATATAATTATGGTCAACCAAGCCGCCAGGGCCCAGAATAAAGCCATACAATTTGCTGTCTTTGTTCAGCTTCTTGATACCGTCGAAAATACCGGAAATCACATTGTGACCGCCAGGAGCCTGTCCACCGGAAAGGATAACACCCACGTTCATTGCGGGGAAGTTAACCACCTCATCGGTAGTTTCAAACTTAATCAAAGGCATTCCGTACGTGTTGGGGAACAATTTCTTGATTTCTTCCTGGTCAGCAACAGACTGAGTAGCTGCGCCTTCTGCAGCCTTAACAGTTCCTTTCAGCGCTTTCGGAAGTTTGGGCTGATAGGCAGCCCTTGCAATTTGCAATGCACTTTTAGTCATTTCTCTTAATTATTTAAAGGTGTTAGTAAAGTTCCGTTTAAAAGCGTCGCAAATTTCGCTTTTTTTCGTAAGATATGCAAACGAGAGGCCGAAATAATGTATAAAATGACATTTATCGTTTTTTATCCTAAAATAAAAAGGAGAAGAAAGCAATTAACTGATTTATTGTGTTATCTTTGCCGCAAAGTTTGAGTTACGAGTCGTTATCGCATTGTTCTTCTTTTAATATACAACTATTATTAGGCGGTCTCTTCCATAATTATTCTCCATACTCCAATTTAATAATTACAATTAATTAAAATTTCAAATGAACATTTACATTTCAGGTTTAAACTTCAGCACAACAGACGCTGATTTGAGCGATTTATTTTCAGAGTACGGAGAAGTTTCTTCTGCAAGAATCATTACAGACAGAGAAACAAGAAGATCCAGAGGTTTCGGTTTCGTAGAAATGCCGGACGATGCAGCAGGCCAAAAAGCCATTGACGAATTGAACGGTGCTGAATTTGACCACAAACAAATCTCGGTAAACGTGGCACGCCCCCGCGAAGAAAGACCTTCCAATGGCGGCAATCGCGACAGAAGAGGCGGTTACAACTCTAGAAGATATTAATATTCTTAACTACTGACAAAAGCAGGAGGTGTTGTAGCAATGCCCCCTGCTTTTTTTATAACTCAATAAATAAAAATACATGGCCAAATCCATCTCCGCAGACAAGCGTGAAAATGAAAAGAAAAGACTCGCCCGACGAGCTGAAAAACAAAAAAAGAAAGAAGAAAAAAAACTATCCAACAAAGCCAATAGCTTTGAAGATATGATTGCCTATGTTGACGAAAACGGCATGATAACCTCTACTCCTCCGGCAGAAAACACTCCCAAAGAAGAAATAAAGCTGGAAGAAATCGTCATATCAACTCCCAAAAAAGACAAGGAAGAACCGGTCATCCGCAGAGGACGTATCGAGTTTTTCAATGAATCGAAAGGCTTCGGCTTCATCAAGGACTTATCCGGGGTCGAAAAATACTTTTTCCACATTAACAATGTGCTGACAGATATAGCAGAAAACAATATTGTGACGTTCGACCTCGAACGTGGCCTTAAAGGCATGAATGCTGTAAACGTAGCTCTTGAAGTAGAAAAGGCAAAGGAAAAGAAAGAAAACAAGGAGACTCTAAATACAGAATCCTAGATGAAATAAGCCAATTATAGAACAAGGGCGTGTATATACCATCAAATATTTCGGTACATACACGCCCTTGCTGTCTTCTTTAATCACACGTCATTCGGTTTGCCAGCCACCCCCCAATGCCTTATAGACATTTACCATGGCAATAAGTTCGTCGCGGATGGCATTGCTCACCCCTATTTGGGCATCGAAATAACCACGCTGGGCATCGAGCACATCCATATAATTGATGACGCCGTTGATGTATTGCAACTGTGCCAAATCCACATATCCCTTGGCAGAACGTTCAAGTTTGGCACGCAGTTGGTAGACCTCCTTTATCTTATTGAAATCTACAATGGCATTCTTCGCTTCCTTAAAAGCATTCAGCACTGTCTTTTCATAGCTATGCACTTCGGCTTCAAAAGAAGCCTTCTGTGCATTCAATGCAGCACGGTTCTTTCCCCAACCGAAAAGTGGTGCCAAGACTGCCCCATTCAATAAGGAATAGGGAGATTCCAGGAAATTGGATAACACATCACTTTCCAATCCAAATTGTCCGGTCAGGGCCAAACGGGGGAACATATTGGTATAAGCAACTTTCACTCTGGCATGTTCAGCCCTCAACTGCTGCTCCGCCACACGGACATCGGGGCGACGTTCCAACAAATCGGAAGGCAGACCTACCGGTAAGGACTCCGGCACATCCAGTTCCTGCAGAAAATTGACACGCTTGATACGGGTAGGGAATTCCCCCACAAGGAAGGATATATCATTTTCTTTCAGAGAGATACGGCGTTCCAAATCCGGAACAAGAGTAGCCGTACGAGCCAACTCCACTTGAGCCTGTTGATAAGAGGTCTCCGAGGTCAGCCCTCCTTCAAAACGGATACGCGCCAAGCGCACTCCCTCTTCACGCGCCTTTTGTGTCTGGCGCACAATCTCCAGTTCCGTATCAAGGGCTACCAGCTCATAATAAGCCTGCGCCACTTCGGCAACGATGGTCATGCGCAACGCACGCTGCGCCTCCACACTTTGCAAATATTCGGCCACAGCAGCCACTTTTTTCCATCTCAAGTTTCCCCAAAGGTCCAGTTCCCAAGAGAGCAACGCCTTGGCTTCGTAAGTATTGCCTACATCACGGCTATGACCACCGTAATTCTCCACCTCGCGCTCAGCCTCCACCTTTCCGGTGAGCTGCGGCAGAAGGTTGGCAACACTGATACGTTTTTGGGCAGCCATCTCCTTGACACGGGAAGCTGCAATCAGCATGTCTTTGTTATATTCCAGAGCACGGTCTATCAAAGCACGCAGCGTGCTGTCCGTATAAACTGCCTGCCACTGTTCATCGGCTATGCTCATGCTATCCTGCTGCTGTGCCAGGCTATCCGGCAATGCCATCTCCGGACGCACATAGCTCTTGCCCACCTTGCATGAGGTAAGGGCAAACATACTCAGCAACAAAATAATATATATGTTCTTTCTTTTCATAAACGTTGTCTTTAAAATCAGTCTTTCTTAATCTTATGCTGCACTTTGGCTTTTGTCTTGTATACCAGGACAAAGAAGAACGGTACAAGCACAATACCGAATACAATGGCAAATATCATTCCGAAGAAAACACCCGTACCGATGGCCTGACGGCTCGCCGAGCCCGGTCCGCTTGCCAACACCATAGGAAGCATTCCCAATACAAAGGCGAGGGAAGTCATCAGGATAGGCCGGAAACGGAGTTGGGCAGCATGGATGGCAGACTGTATCAAGTCTCCTCCCTTGTCAACCTGCACCTTGGCAAACTCCACAATCAAAATGGCATTCTTTGCCGCAAGCCCCACCAGCATCACCAAGCCGATCTGGAAATAAATATCATTCTCCAATCCGCATATCACAACGCCCAGATAGGCACCCAAAGCGGCAACCGGCAGTGAAAGCAATACAGCGATAGGCACCGTCCAACTTTCATATTGCGCAGCCAAAAAGAGGAATACGAAAAGGAATACCAGCGTAAGCACAAGACCCGTCTGTCCTCCCGCCTTCTTTTCCTGATAGGAAAGGCCACTCCACTCCAGACCGATATTGTCCGGCAAGTGGTTACGTGCAATCTGCTCCATAATCTCCATTGCCTGGCCGGAACTGTAGCCTTGTGCCGCAGAACCGCGGATGACGGCAGTGGTAAACATATTGAAACGCTTGATACTGCCCGGACCGGTGGTATAAGAGGCATTTCCCAAGGAAGTAAGCGGCACCATCACTCCGTCTTTTGCCTTTACAAAGAACAAGTTGATATTATCCTTATGCTCACGATAAGGAGCCTCGGCCTGGATATACACCTTATATATACGGTTGAACATATTGAAGTCATTCACATATACTGAACCGGTATAGGCCTTCATGGTAGAGAATACATCCGCCAGGGGCACACCCAGCATTTTCACCTTATCACGGTCCACATCAAAATAAAGTTGCGGTATTTCAGACTGCAAGGATGATGAAAGCCCCGTCAGCTCCTTATGCTTCTGGGCATAATACATCAGCGTATCTGCCGCCTGCACCAAGTTGTCAAACGTCGCCTCTCCACGCGCCTCAAGCTGCATTTCGAAACCTCCCGAGGTACCCAATCCCGGAATGACCGGAGGCGTGGAAAGATAGACCTTGCATTCGGGATATTCCTTCAAATCCTGCTCCACATTCTCCATTATCTTATCGATGGAAATCCCCTTACGCTCTTCCCACGGTTTCAGAATAACCGTCAGCTCACTGCGTGCCTGGTTGCTACCCACACGGGGGCTGCTACCCGTCACGTTCTGCACATAGGCCACATAGGGATTCTTCTCCAAGTATTGCACGGCACGGTCGGTCACCACACGGGTTCGCTCCAAAGTAGCACCTTCCGGCAACTCCAACTCTATCTTAAAATAGCCCTGGTCTTCTACCGGCAGGAAGCTGGTAGGCACCAACCGGTGGATAATGAAAATGGCAACCAGTACCAGGCCGAACGCACTCATCAAGCGGCGGGGATTCCTGATGACCCGGTTAATGACAGCCACGTATTTGTGATTGCCCAAGTTCAGCCATTCATTGATTTTGCGGAAAACTATGTTCTTTTTCTTTCCACTGTCGGGCTTCAATATGAGCGAACACATGACGGGACTAAGCGTCAGGGCCACTACCGTAGAAAGCAATACGGAAACGGCGATAGTAATGGTAAACTGACGGTATAACTGTCCGGTGATTCCGCTCAAGAAACTTACCGGCACAAACACGGCACAGAGCACCAATGATGTGGCAATCAAGGCACTTGCCAATCCGTTCATCGCCTTTTTGGTAGCTTCATACGGGCTCAATTTCTCCGTCTCCATAAGATGTTCTACATTCTCCACCACCACAATGGCATCATCCACCACAATACCGATGGCGAGAATCAATCCAAGCAAAGTCAGTATGTTCAGAGAGAAACCGAAAATAAGCATGAAACCGAAGGTACCAATCAGGGAAATAGGTACCGCAACAATCGGTATCACCGTCGCACGCCAACTTTGCAAGGATAGAAATACAACCAGCACCACCAGAATCAGCGCTTCGAACAACGTCTTGTACACTTCGTGAATGGATTCGGAAATATAAGTCGTCATGTCGAAGGGAATCTCATAACTCATCCCCTCAGGGAAATTTGCACTGATTTCCTCCATAGCAGCCTTTACGCTCTTTGCAACTTCCATTGCATTGGCCCCGGGAAGCATATAGATACCGAGAACGGCAGCATTCTCACCGTTGATGCCACTCTCCGTGCTATATGAAGATGCTTCCAATGAAACACGCGCCACATCGCGCAGACGGATAATGGAACCGTTGGCATTGGCACGGACCACAATGTCCTCAAACTGCTTTGCCGAACTTAAACGTCCCTGGGTAGTGATAGGGATAGTAATGTCGAGTCCCTTCACCGGCTGTTGTCCCAAAACACCCGCAGCAGACTCACGGTTCTGGTCCTTCAGGGCATTCTGCAAATCCTGCACCGTCAGTCCGAAGTTGGCAAGTTTGTCGGGCAACGCCCATATCTGCATGGCATAGTAGCGGCTACCGATGTTGGAAACACGTCCCACACCGGGGATACGGCGCAACAAGTCGAGTACATTGATAGTAGCAAAGTTACTCAAATAAATTTCGTCGAACTTCGGGTCACTGGAAGTCAGACAGATAGTCATCAATTGGCTGGGAGCCTGCTTTTCCACAGAAATACCGTTCTGAATCACTTCGGCTGGCAAACGGCTCTCCGCCAGTTTCACACGGTTCTGTATTTCTACGGCAGCCAAATCCGGGTCGGCAGACACGTCGAAAGTGACCGTAGCTGAAAATCCTCCGGAATTAGAACTGTTGGACTCCATGTACAGCATACCGGGAGTACCGTTTATCTCTTGCTCGATAGGGGTTGCCACCGCCTGCGAAACAGTCAATGCACTGGCTCCCGGATAGGAAGCACTGATTTTCACTACGGGAGGCGTTATCTGCGGATATTGGTCTACCGGCAGCATGGTCAGGCCAATGATACCGACAATTACAATCACAATCGATATCACCGCCGAGAATACCGGGCGGTCTATAAAGAAACTTACTTTCATAACATCATTACTTTGAAGGGTTGTTGTCCTTTGATTTATTCTCAGCCGGAGTAGTCTGCTTCGTTTCGGAAACAACCTGCTTGTTCAGAGAATCACTCGTCTGCTCTTCCTCCTTTTTAGGAACGGCAGCCTGGGCACGTACTTTCATACCCGGAGTCAGCTTGTGGAAACCTTCAGTCACAATTTGTTCTCCGGCAACCAGACCACGCTCAACCACCCAATTGTTGCCAAATTCAGGTCCCAGTTCAATGAAACGCTTTTCAACCGTAGAGTCCCGGCGCATCACAAAAATATATGCACCACCTTTCTCAATGGTAACCGCCTTTTGAGGAACGGCGACAGCACCCTCACGTACATCCAGCAATAGCTTAACCTTTGTAAACTGCCCCGGTAACAACACTTTGTTAGGGTTCGGCATTTCGGCACGCACGGAGAATGTTCCGGTCTGAGGGTCCACCTGAGGTTCGGCAAAATCCACATAGCCCTTATAAGGATAGACGGTATTATCCGCCAAAGTAATCGTAATGTTCGGCTGCCAGGAACGTGTAGAGTCCTGACGCCCTATATCGATATTCCGTTCCTTGCTTTTCAGGTAATCCAATGCCGTCATGCTGAAATCTACCAGAACCGTATCACTTTTCACAACCGTAGCCAGCAAGGACTTGCCTCCCGGTCCGACCAATGTTCCCAAATCCACATTTCTTTCACTGATATGTCCCGATAGCGGAGAACGGACCAACGTATATCCCAATTCCAATTCAGCCTGGTCCAAATCGGCCTGGCTCATCGCTACTGAGGCTTCTGCAGTCTCGTAAGCAGCCTGGGCATTGTCCAAATCCAGCTGGCTGGCAGCGTTCTGCGCATAGAGGGGGCGGATACGCTCCAAATCGCGCTTTGCCTTCAATGCCTGCGCTTCATCCTTCTTTAACTGTGCACGAGCTTTGTCAGCCTTTGCCCTATACTGGTCCTGGTTTATCACAAAAAGTACCTGGTTCTTGGTGACATATGTTCCTTCTGCGAAAAGCATATTCTCCAAATACCCTTCCACACGCGCACGTACCTCTACAAACTGCTGAGCGCGAATACGTCCCACGTACTCGCCATATATCTCCACATCTCCTTTTTCCGCAGATTCCACAATCACGGTAGGAGCTTCCGATTCCACCTTCTTAGGCCAAGTCAGAATAACGTAACCTGCCAACAATACCGCCATGCAGGCAACCATCATCAGCAACCTCTTCTTCTTTAGTTTCAATTCTTTTTTCGTAAAAAACTGTCTCATGCTTGTTTGTATATTAAATTTAACCCTGTTTCTTTCTATTAAAGCAAATCCGATGCCAATCTATCACCATCTCATCCATTACGTCTAACAAACTATATATCAAGCAGAAAAGCAGACGGCAGTTCTTTATTCATGGTGGCATCCTCCATTTTTCCCTGTGGAATGTGTCCACAGTTTGTGGAATAATTCCACAAAACCACTAAATTAAAAACACATAAAAAACCTTTTTTGCTCTACACTAACAAAGAAAAACATTATCTTTACCGAAAATAATTCAGATTATTCATTTTAAACGTAAAGATTATGGCAAGTAGAAAAGAACTAAAGAAGAATATAAACTATATTGCAGGTGAATTGTTCACAGAGTGTCTTGTAAACAGCTTATATGTGCCTGGAACAGACAAACAAAAAGCCGATGAACTGATGGCTGAAATTCTGAAAATGCAAGATGAATTCATAAGCCGCATCAGCCACACCGAGCCAGGAAATGTAAAAGGTTTCTACAAAAAACTTCGTGCTGACTTCAATGCAAAAGTAGACGAAATTATTGACGCAATGGGCAAACTGAAATAAGATGAAGAAAGCCTTTTATAGCTTCATTTATTATCGCCTGCTGGGCTGGAAGACAAACGTGACGGTGCCCGACTACGACAAATGTGTAATTTGTGCGGCACCCCATACTTCCAATTGGGACTTATTTATCGGTAAATTGTTTTATGGTGCCATCGGCCGCAAGACCAGTTTCATGATGAAAAAGGAATGGTTCTTTTTTCCTCTGGGACTGATATTCAAAGCCGTTGGCGGCATTCCGGTGAACCGGGGACGTAAATCTTCCTTAGTGGACCAAATGACCGAAAAGTTTGCAAACAGCAAGCATTTCCACCTGGCTATTACACCGGAAGGAACCCGTAAAGCCAATCCCAACTGGAAGAAAGGTTTTTATTACATAGCACTTAAAGCACAAGTGCCCATCATGCTTATCGGGATTGATTATCCTTCCAAGACCATCTCCTCTACCAAGGCTGTCATGCCTACCGGAGACATCGAAAAGGATATGCGCGAGATAAAACTGTACTTCAAGAACTTTAAAGGAAAAAATCCCGAAAATTTTGATTTAGGAAATATCTAATCAGGTATTAAGCATTAATGCCATGCGAATAAGCATCTTGCAAACAGACATCGTCTGGGAAAATAAACAAGAAAATCTCCGTCGTCTCCGCGAGAAGTTAGAAACTCTTCGTGGAACAACGGAGATTGTTGTTTTACCGGAAACATTCTCCACCGGCTTTAGTATGGACACCGCCAGCTTGGCCGAACCCACAACGGGAGAAACCATAGCAACACTGCGCCAATGGTCCGAAGAGTACCGGCTTGCTCTTGCCGGCAGCTATATTGCCTGCGAAACAGCCTCGGAAGGCGGAAAGCCATCCTACTACAACCGCGCATTCTTCCTTACGCCCGAAGGCAATGCTTACTATTACGACAAACGCCACCTCTTCCGGATGGGGCACGAGACAGAACATTTCACCCCCGGCAACCGGCGTCCCATCATCCGATATCGCGGCTGGAATATACTGCTGCTTGTATGCTATGACCTTCGTTTCCCGGTCTGGAGCCGCAATACGAGCAATGAATACGACCTCCTGATTTACGTCGCCAACTGGCCCATTCCCCGCCGGAAAGTCTGGGACATCCTGCTGCAAGCGCGCGCGCTGGAAAACATCAGTTATGTCTGCGGTGTCAACCGTATCGGCAAGGACGGCAGAGACATTCCACACAGCGGAGGCAGTGTGGTCTACTCTCCGAAGGGGGAAGTGCTTGCCACTGTGCCCGACAACGAAGAGGCGATTGCCACCGCCTCCCTCAACCTTTCCTCCCTGCAGGAGTTCAGGCTAAAGTTTCCCGCTTGGAAAGATGCGGACGAGTTCGTTATTTCTTCAAATAATAGTTCACAGTAGTCACTACACGTACGCTTTTTATATAAGGAGTATAGGCATCGCGGTCACTTATGGAGAACTGCCCTTGCGAGGCATTGCGGATTTTCCCCAGTTCACTGTCCGAATCCTTGGCAAACTTCTCGGCTGCAGCACGAGCGTTCTTCGTGGCCTCCTCTATCATTCTGGGCTTCACTTCGTTGAGACCGGTGAATTCATAAGACACATTATATTTATAATCCCCTCCCGTGATGGCAATACCCTGCTTCAAGAGTTCAGCCTGCCCCGACATGAGCTTACGCACCCTATCCACATTCTTGGAAGTGACAGTGATGACAGACGTGGCATTATAACGATAGGCCACGTTGCGGTCAACGTAACGTTCGGCCTGCATATCAATCACTTCGGGCGGTGCAATACTGATTTCCTCCTTCTCAATACCGTTGTTTTCAAGGAAACTCACGACGGCAGCGTTTTTCTTCTCCATATTGGCATAAAGCAGTGCAGGGTCATTACCTATGTCTTTGTAGACAAGAGGCCAGACTACCTTGTCGGCAGGCACTTCCATTTCGGCCAGCCCTTTCACACTGACCACACGGTCCTTATTCACAAAATTGTTGATACCGCCTTTTACCATGATTCCCAACAAAAGCAGCCCCACGGCTATGATGGCTGCTTCTACTTTCCAGCTTTTCATACATTGATATTTTAGAGTTTATAAACACACACAAATATAACAAACCCAAACGACAAAAAGTGCGATGAATGGTCTATTTTTATATGATTATCCTCACTTATACCCCAAACGAACGAGACATTATACAAAATGCACCAAATCCTCTTTTTTAGAGTATTTAATGAAAATACCCAAAAGAAGGAGTACATCTTCTCCAAAAAGTACCTATTTTTGTCCTTCGAAACAATGTCAAAGCGACAACATGATTAATTTAATAATTCTAACCCCTAAATCCTATGTTGACCCAACGTAAAATCCATACTCACGGTGGCGGTTGGCCGTGACTTTATGGAATGACCGAAGACACTTTCCGTACAACCGTCAAAACCCATATGAGATATGGGACGACCAGTATTTCTTAATTAATCTTCAGCAATATGCGGATGAACATTGTTTTTCGTATATTTGTTGATTGAAAGAACAGTTCAATACTTAATCATTTATTAATAATAAATTTTATGAAAACCAATCTAAGCTCTCAAATCACTCTCAACAGAGTCTCCCCCAGGTACTATAGACCTGAGAATGCATTTGAACGGTCGGTATTGACCCGACTGGAAAAAATCCCGACTGATATTTATGAGTCTGCAGAAGAAGGCGCCAACCAGATTGCCCTTGACATTGCACAGTTAATCCGTGACAAGCAAAAGGCGGGACGTTTCTGTGTCTTGGCACTGGCAGGCGGTAACTCTCCGCGCAATGTATATGCAGACTTGGTACGTATGCACCAGGAAGAGGGATTAAGTTTCCGCAACGTAGTCATATTCAACCTCTACGAATATTATCCATTAGCTCCCAATGCCATCAACAGCAACTTCAACGCATTGAAGGAAATGCTGATAGACCATGTGGACATTGACAAACAGAATGTTTTCACCCCCGACAGCACCATCGCCAAAGACGCCATCTTTGAATATTGCCGTCTTTACGAGCAGCGCATTGAAAGTTTCGGTGGCTTAGACATCGCTTTGCTGGGCATTGGCCGTGTAGGTAATATAGGTTTCAATGAACCGGGTTCACGCCTGAACTCTACCACTCGTCTGATATTGCTGGACAACGACTCCCGCAATGAAGCTTCCAAGATGTTCGGTAGCATTGAAAATACCCCCATCAGCTCCATCACCATGGGAGTAGCCACCATCCTCTCGGCAAAGAAAATATATCTGCTGGCATGGGGTGAGGAGAAAGCGCAAAAGGTGAAAGAATGCGTTGAAGGTCCGGTAACAGATACTATCCCTGCATCTTATCTGCAGACTCACAACAATGCACATGTAGCTATCGACTTGTCTGCCGCCGCCAATTTGACGCGTATCCAACGCCCCTGGCTGGTAACCTCCTGCGAATGGAACGACAAGCTCATCCGCAGTGCCATCGTCTGGTTGTGCCAACTCACCGGAAAACCCATTCTGAAACTGACCAACAAGGACTACAACGAAAACGGTCTGAGCGAACTGCTGGCATTGTTCGGCTCAGCCTATAACGTGAACATCAAGATATTCAATGACCTGCAACATACCATCACCGGATGGCCGGGCGGCAAGCCGAATGCTGACGACACCTATCGTCCTGAGCGTGCAAAGCCCTATCCAAAACGTGTGGTCGTATTTTCTCCGCATCCCGATGATGACGTTATCTCCATGGGAGGCACCATCCGTCGTCTGGTAGAGCAGAAACATGACGTGCATGTAGCTTACGAAACTTCCGGTAACATTGCCGTAGGCGATGAAGAAGTTATCCGCTTCCTGCACTTCATCAACGGGTTCAACCAAATCTTCAACAACAGCGAAGACCAGGTCATCAATGACAAATATACTGAAATCCGTAAATACTTGAAGGAGAAGAAAGACGGTGACATGGATACACGCGACATCTTGACCATCAAGGGACTGATTCGCCGTGGTGAGGCACGCACTGCATGTACATACAATAATATCCCTCTGGATCACTGTCATTTCCTTGACCTGCCATTCTACGAAACGGGCAAGATACAGAAGAATCCTATCAGCGAAGCAGACGTGGAAATTGTACGCAACCTATTGCGTGAAGTGAAACCCCATCAGATTTTCGTTGCCGGCGACCTGGCCGACCCGCACGGCACACACCGTGTTTGTACGGACGCCGTATTTGCCGCCATTGACTTGGAAAAAGAAGAAGGTGCCAAATGGTTGAAGGAATGCCGCATCTGGATGTACCGCGGTGCATGGGCCGAATGGGAAATCGAAAACATCGAGATGGCTGTGCCCATCAGCCCGGAAGAACTGCGTGCCAAGCGTAACTCTATCCTGAAGCATCAATCGCAGATGGAAAGTGCACCGTTCCTGGGCAATGACGAACGTCTGTTCTGGCAACGCAGCGAGGACCGTAACCGCGGAACAGCTGCCTTGTATGACAGCCTCGGACTTGCTTCCTATGAGGCGATGGAAGCCTTTGTGGAATACATTCCGCTATAAACGGATAAAATATTAACAATAGGATGAGATGTATTGCTCCGGCAATGCATCTCATTTTTTCATGTCTCAGCCTTCTTATATTCCCAAGGAATATTTGCAGATATAAAAACAATCAAATAATTTTGTTACTTATTTATCGAAACGACAAAACTTAAAAACAAACACCATTATGAAAAAGTATGCTATCAACATCCTTGTCATTTTATTCCTACTCACGCCATTTACATTGTTTGCAAATGGATGCCATGCCAATAACGACACCATCAAAGTATTGGCAATAGGCAACAGCTTTTCACAAGATGCAGTAGAGCAATATTTGCACGAACTGGGAGAAGCTGAAGGTATCACCATGATTATCGGCAATATGTTTATCGGAGGATGTTCACTGGAACGGCACGTGCAAAACATACGCAACAACGCTCCGGCCTATGCCTATCGCAAAGTAGAGAAAGACGGGGAAAAAACAGAAACCCGGTCAATGACTATTGAGAAAGCACTGGCCGATGAGAAATGGGACTATATCAGTGTTCAGCAGGCCAGCCCTTTGTCTGGTATCTATGACAGCTACAAAGCTTCCCTACCTGAATTGGTTAACTATATCAGGGAACGAATTGGAAAGGAAACCGTATTAATGGTGCACCAGACATGGGCTTATGCTACCAATGCCAACCACACCGGATTCAAAAACTATGACCAGAACCAAATGAAAATGTACACCAGCATTGTGGATGCAGTAAAGAAAGCCGCCAACCTGGTGGGTATCAAGAAAATTATCCCTTCGGGAACCGCCATACAAAATGCACGTACCTCCTTTATCGGCGACCATATGAATAGGGACGGATACCACCTTGACTTAACCATAGGCAGATATACAGCTGCCTGCACATGGTTTGAGGCATTGACCCATCAGAATGTAACAGAAAACCCATATTCTCCCGAAGGAATGGACCCAATCCATAAGAAAGCAGCTCAAATGGCTGCGCACAACGCCATCCTCTATCCGGACAAAGTTACGGAACTGACAGAACTGAAAAAGATTGCCGATTAATGCTTTTTAATTCTTAAGACTTACTTATATGTCTGCAAAATAATAAAAAGAAAGTAACCCGCTCATCAGTGAAGCTTTCTTTTATGTACTTTTGCACGCACCACCGTCTGGTAAAAGCAGATATTGGCAACTTCAATATTTCATCAGTATGAAAAAACTTATCCTAACCGGCATATGGCTCTTGTGTGGATTCCTCCTTCCGGCACAAGAACTAGAGCAGAATGTGGAAGAACGCCTCCAGACATTCTTTAGGGAATACACCACCCATACGGCCAACATCGGTACCTGCAAGCTGGATAGTTTCCGCATTGACTTCCGGAAGAAGAAATTGCTTGTCTATACAAACGAGCGCTTTGCCTACCAGCCTCTACGGCCTGAAACCGTTGATGCCATTTACCGCCATCTGGGACAAATCCTGCCAGGACCGGTGAACTATTTCGACCTCACCGTCTTTGCTGACGGGAAGAGCATCGAAGAGCTTATCCCCAACCTCTACCGGAAAGGGAAGAAAGACAAGGCACGTCTGTTCAGCCACCTGGAATACAAAGGTACCCCCTGGGTAACCCGTACCTCGCGCCCCTACGACATCACCCGCGGACTGGAAGGACGCCACATCGCCCTTTGGCAAAGCCACGGGAAATATTATATCAATGACAAGGACAAATGGGGATGGCAACGCCCGAGGCTGTTCTGCACTACAGAAGACCAGTTCACCCAATCCTTCATCCTGCCCTACCTCCTGCCCATGCTAGAGAATGCAGGAGCCAATGTATTCACTCCCCGCGAAAGGGACACGCAGAAGCAGGAAGTCATCGTAGACAATGACGGTAGCCTGAGCGGACATGGAGGACAAGGTTCCCTTTATCTGGACGTGAAAAGCCGGAAAGCACGTTGGGAACAGACCTCCCGACCCGGATTTGCCCAACGGAAACGAGTCTATCAAGACAATGAAAACCCTTTCCTCTCCGGCACGGCACGCTTTGCCAAAACTGAAAAGAAGAAAGACAAGGCTTTTGCCGAATGGGTACCCGATATTCCGGAAACGGGAGAATATGCTGTATACGTATCTTACCAAACACTGCCGGGCAGCGTAAGCGATGCCAAATATCTTGTATTTCACAATGGAGGCGTCACGGAGTTCAAGGTGAACCAGCAAATAGGAGGCGGCACATGGGTGTACCTCGGCACATTCACTTTCGACAAAGGCCGGAATGACTATGGCATGGTGGTATTGAGCAACGAAAGCAAAGAGAAAGGCGTGGTCTGTGCCGATGCCGTCCGCTTTGGAGGAGGCATGGGCAACATTGCCCGCGGAGGACAAACCAGCGGCTTGCCCAGATACCTGGAAGGCGCACGCTACTTTGCCCAATGGGCAGGCATGCCCTATCCCGTCTATGGAGGCTATGAGGGAAAGAATGATATGAACGACGACATCAACGTACGTTCCCGTACAGTGAATTACCTTGCAGGAAAATCACTATTCAACCCGACGGAAGAAGGTTTGGGCATCCCCTTTGAAATGAGTATGGCCCTGCATAGCGATGCCGGTTTCAGTAAGGAAGATGAGATTATAGGCACTCTCGGCATTTATACCACCAACTTCAACAACGGCCGACTGCATGCCGGTACAGACCGCCATGCCTCCCGTGACCTTTCGGACATTCTGCTAACGCAGTTGCAGCGTGATATCCGCTCTACCTTCAACGTAGACTGGACACGCCGCAGCCTATGGAACCGCAACTACAGTGAAACACGCCTGCCCGCCGTCCCTTCCACCATCGTAGAACTGTTGTCGCACCAGAACTTCGCAGATATGCGCTTGGGACATGACCCTAACTTCAAGTTCACCGTCGGGCGTGCGCTCTATAAAGCCATTCTGCAATACATATGCAGCCAGCACGGCAGAGACTACGTTGTCCAACCCCTTCCCGTCAGCCACTTTGCCATCCGCTTCGGTCAAAAGAAGAATACTTTAGAGCTTTCCTGGCAAGGAGAGGAAGACCCGTTGGAGCCGACTGCCAAACCACGTGAATACATTGTATATACACGTATCGGTCGTGGAGGATTTGACAATGGCGTACGCGTCAGCTCCTCATCCCACACCGTAAAAATAGAACCGGGCATCGTCTATTCCTTTAAAGTAACCGCCGTAAACCGGGGTGGCGAAAGCTTCCCTTCGGAAATTCTTGCCGCCTACAAGGCAAAGCGTGAAAAAGGACAGATACTTATCGTCAACGGATTCGACCGCATCAGCGGGCCTGCCGTTATAGACACCCCCGATGCGGCAGGCTTCGACTTGTCACAAGATCCCGGCGTACCCTATCTCTATGACATCTCCCTCTGCGGCGCCCAGCAGAATTTTAGCCGGAAGGAAGCAGGACGACGTCTGGGAGAGAGCAGTGACGAATACGAAGGCATGAAAATCATCGGAAACACTTTCGATTACCCCTTCGTACATGGCAAAGCCATCCAGGCAGCCGGAAATTACAGCTTCGTCTCATGCAGCGACGAGGCTGTGGAAAAGGGCATCCTCTCATTAGAGGATTATCCGATAGTGGACTATATCCTCGGACTTGAGAAAGAAGACAATTCCAGCAATCCGGCACGCAATACCTACTACAAAACATTCTCCTCGCCCATGCAGCGCATACTGACTTCCTATTGCCAGTCGGGAGGTCATCTCCTGGTCAGCGGTGCCTATGTAGGCAGCGATATGGACAGCTCGCAGGGCAATAAAGAATTTATTCAGAATATCTTGAAGTACCGGCATGGCAACTCTCTGAAAACAGACGGGGACAAAATCGCTGTCCGGGGACTGGGGCATACCTTCACCCTTCCCCGCCTGCCGAATGAGCAAAGCTATCCGGTCACTTCCCCTGATTGCATCCTGCCCATGTCTCCCGCTTTTCCAGTCATGACCTATGCCATCGGCAACACACCCGCCGCCGTAGCCTATCAAGGCAGTGATTATCGCACTTTTGTCATGGGATTCCCTTTTGAAAGCATCCGGGAAGAAACATCCAGAAATGTAATTATGGCATCCATACTCCGCTTTCTCACCACAGATTACACAGATTAACACAGACAAAATAGCAATCCCTATAAATAATCTGTGAAAATCTGTGTAATCTGTAGTGAAAAAACTATCTTTGCTTCCATTAATCATTAAACATTAACCACTAAACATTAAACATCATGTACACTATACAAGCCAACCCCAGCGGAACCCGTAGTTTAGAAGTTTCTGAAGAGAATCTTGTCACCATCGAGAAATACGGCCTCTTCCGCCATCTCATCGACAGCAACGGTATTGTGGACGAAACCGTGCTCGACAAGTTGAAACTGAACATCCGCTCCCTCATCGCCGCGCAAGAGGAAGACAGCAAAGACCTGCTCGACCTCTGTATCGACGTTATCTATCACAACAACATGAAGGCCTTCGGACTACAACAGCTCATCAAGCTCTATCTGCAATGGCTTTCCCAACAAGACACCATAGAAGAAGAATAAATGAAAACCATCGACACCTGCGGACAACAGCATTACAGCCCTTTAATCCCTGCCATCAAGGCCATGTGCGAGGCCGGAAAAGGCGAGAAGCTGGAAATCATCATGGACGACGCTGCTGCCTTCAATGACATGAAAGAGTATCTTTCCGAACAGCAGATAGGCTTCCGTGAGATTTACGACGGAGAACGGATGACATTACAGTTTTTAATGTGCAAATGAAAGAATATCGCCTTACAGACTGGCTTCCTACTACCAAGAAAGAAGTGGAACTACGTGGTTGGGACGAATTGGATGTAATACTTTTCAGCGGTGACGCCTACGTGGATCACCCTTCTTTTGGAGCCGCTGTCATAGGCCGCATCCTCGAAGCAGAAGGATTGCGCGTAGCCATCATCCCCCAACCCAACTGGCGCGA
This sequence comes from Bacteroides sp. AM07-18, assembly GCF_003602695.1. Classification (NCBI taxonomy): domain Bacteria; kingdom Pseudomonadati; phylum Bacteroidota; class Bacteroidia; order Bacteroidales; family Bacteroidaceae; genus Bacteroides; species Bacteroides sp. AM07-18. Next base: position 398,532 of record NZ_QTLM01000002.1, on the reverse strand, counting down.
CGACTTGCGCGACTTCAAAAAACTGGGACGTCCCCGTCTGTTCTTCGGCATCAGTCCCGGCTGTATGGATTCGATGGTCAACAAATATACTGCCAACAAACGCTTGCGCAGTGATGACGCCTATACCCCGGATGCACGTCCGGATATGCGTCCGGAGTACCCTTCCATTGTATATACCCAGATATTAAAGAAGCTATTCCCCGATGTCCCCGTCGTACTGGGCGGCATCGAGGCAAGCATGCGCCGCCTGACGCACTATGACTATTGGCAGGACCGTGTACGCCCCAGCATCCTCCTCGACAGCGGAGCCGACTCACTCATCTACGGTATGGGAGAGAAACCGGTGGTGGAACTTGCGGAAAGGCTGAAACGCCAACAGACACAGATGGACGCCCCAAGCTTCAAAAAGCTCATCGCTGATATTCCCCAAATGGTTTACCTTGACAAGGAAGTAGTGGTACAAGAAGGGGATATCACCCTCTTTTCCCATGAAGAATGTCTGAAAGATAAAAAGAAAGAAGCTGCCAACTTCCGTCATATCGAGGAGGAAAGTAACAAATATACAGCATCCCGCATCTTGCAAAAGAGCGGCAAGCTGACGGTAGTAGTCAATCCTCCCTATCCCCCTTTGACGGAAGCTGAACTCGACCGTTCTTTCGACTTGCCATACACGCGCCTGCCCCATCCCAAATACAAGGGAAAACGTATTCCGGCATACGACATGATAAAGTTCTCCGTCAACCTGCATCGCGGATGTTTCGGAGGATGTGCCTTCTGCACCATCTCCGCACACCAGGGCAAATTCATCGTAAGCCGCAGCAAGGAGAGCATTCTGAAAGAGGTGAAAGCCATCACGGAGCTGCCAGACTTCAAGGGTTATTTGAGCGATTTGGGAGGCCCGTCGGCCAATATGTACCGCATGAAGGGACGGGATGAGGCCGTCTGCAGGAAATGCAAACGCCCGTCGTGCATCTACCCCAAGGTATGCCCCAACCTGAATACGGACCACCGTCCGCTGCTCGACATCTATCATGCCGTAGATGCCCTGCCCGGCATCAAGAAGTCCTTCATTGGCAGCGGTGTACGCTATGACCTGCTGCTGCACCAGAGCAAGGACCCGAACACTAACAAAAGTACGCAGGAATATACCCGCGAGCTCATTGCCCGCCATGTCAGCGGTCGCCTGAAGGTAGCACCGGAGCATACGTCAGACCGCGTGCTCAACATCATGCGCAAGCCTCCGTTCAGCCAGTTCGGTGAGTTTAAGAAGATATTCGACAGGATTAACCATGAAGAAGGACTACGCCAGCAGCTTATTCCTTATTTCATCAGCAGCCATCCCGGATGCAAGGAGGAAGATATGGCGGAACTTGCCGTCATCACCAAGCGACTGGACTTCCATCTGGAGCAAGTGCAAGACTTTACCCCTACTCCCATGACCGTTGCCACCGAAGCATGGTACACGGGCTTCCATCCTTATACGCTGGAACCGGTATTCAGTGCCAAAACGCAGCGCGAGAAACTGGCTCAACGCCAATTCTTCTTCTGGTACAAACCCGAAGAGCGCAGGAACATCATAAACGAACTGCGCCGGATAGGACGGACGGATTTGATAGACAAGCTATACGGGAAACGATAAAAATACGATATTTCCAAGAAACTCACAGCAACTGCATGAAACGATTCCTCCTCCTCTGCCTATCCCTACTCCCCATCGGAGCGACAGGTCTGCTGGCACAAAGCGAATGCCTGCCGCAAAATTACAGTATCATCTTCGGTGGCGGTGTATCCTTACCTCATGTAGAGGGAAACCGTAACGACTTCTTCAGCAAGAATGGCAACCGGGTGGGATATGACCTGATGACAGAAGGCCGCTACTACATCACGCCCCTATTTGCCGCAGGACTTCAATATGACTATCTACGCATGGCACGCCTGCCGGATAAGGCACATCTGCACTGCATACGCCCCAACATCACATACCGGCCCTTGTGGAGCAACGGGAATCAAGGACTGTTCCTCTCGTTCGGCATCGGGTATATGAACTATCAGGAACGGACATATAAACGCGGTGAACGGAACGGACACCTTTTCCATAAAGGATATTGTGGAATAACTTTCGCAGCAGGCTATGAGTTCCGCATCAGCCGTAAACTCTCGGGTATGATTCGCTGTGATTTCCTGACAGCAGACTGGTTTGCCAACCCCGATGCACGACTTTATAACACAGACGGGTATGATGACGGAGTAGACCATAGCTGGTTCAAAAACAACATCACTTTCTTCAATTTGGGATTCGCCTTGCAGTTCGGACGTTAGTGGCAGGAGTGGCAACAGTTTACTCTTCCACCTGCATTGCCACTACCTCCTGCAACACACAGACAGCTTCTTCTACCGTCTTGACATCCTTCACCAACATACTCCGTTTGTTGTTCTGTTCGCGCAGGTCACAACGCCGGGTGTACTTCATCATGTAGGCAATGACCTTACCGAAAGCCTGGCTCTGATAGTACGGGCTGTCCGGATTGGAGACGAAGAACAGGGACATGCGCCCACCTTTCAGAAAGACTTTCTCCACGCCGAGGCGGGCAGCCAGGCGTCGCAAGGGAACGATGCGCAGCAGTTCTTCCGTTTCGGGAGGAATCGGGCCGAAGCGGTCTTCGAGGCGGGAACGGAAAGCATCCACATCCTTGTCGAGTGTCAATCCGTCCAACTCGCGATAGAGCAACATACGCTCGCTGCTGCCGGTCACGTAATCGGCAGGCAACAGAAGTTCGAGGTCACTTTCCACCTGGCATTCGTCGACAAACTGTTCTCCACTGATGACGCCTCCGTCTGCTTTCAGTTCTTCGGCATAAAGGTCGGCAAACTCGTCGGTCTTCAGTTCGTGCACAGCTTCGGAGAGAATCTTTTGATACGTCTCGTAGCCTAGGTCGGCAATGAAACCACTCTGTTCGGCACCGAGCATATTGCCTGCGCCACGGATGTCAAGGTCCTGCATGGCAATGTGGATGCCACTGCCCAGGTCGGAGAAGTTCTCGATGGCTTGCAGGCGTCGTTTTGCTTCGGGAGTAAGGGAGGACAAAGGCGGTGCCAGCAGGTAACAGAAAGCTTTTTTATTGCTCCGCCCCACACGTCCGCGCATCTGGTGCAAGTCACTGAGGCCGAAGTTCTGCGCCTGGTTGATGATAATGGTATTGGCATTGGGTATGTCGATGCCACTTTCGATGATGGTAGTGGCAAGCAGCACATCGTAATCGTAATTGACGAAATCAAAGATTATCTTCTCCAGTTCGGCAGGCTCCATCTGTCCGTGTCCGATACAGACACGGCAGTCGGGAATGTGCCGCTCTATCATGGCCTTCAACTCAACCAGATTGGAAATACGGTTATTCACGAAGAATACCTGCCCGTTACGGCTCATCTCGAAATTGACGGCGTCGGCAATGATTTCCTCGTTGAAGGTGTGCACTTCCGTCTGGATGGGATAGCGGTTAGGCGGCGGTGTCTGGATGACGCTCAAGTCGCGCGCACCCATCAGCGAAAACTGCAAGGTACGGGGAATGGGTGTAGCCGTCATGGTCAGCGTATCCACATTCACCTTCAATTGGCGGAGTTTCTCCTTGACGGAGACGCCGAACTTCTGCTCCTCATCAATAATCAACAAACCAAGGTCTTTGAACTTAACGTCTTTTCCCAGGATACGGTGGGTACCGATAAGAATATTCACTTCCCCTTCGGCAAGCCCTTTCACTACAGCCTTTGCCTGAGCAGCGGTGCGGGCACGACTCAGATACTCCACCCGGCAAGGCAAACCTTTCAAGCGCTCCTTGAAGGTCTGGAAATGCTGATAGGCAAGTACGGTAGTGGGCACCAGTACAGCCACCTGCTTATTGTCCGCCACAGCCTTGAAAGCGGCACGAACAGCCACCTCCGTCTTGCCGAAGCCCACGTCACCGCACACCAGGCGGTCCATCGGACGGGCACTCTCCATGTCGGCCTTCACGTCGGAAGTAGCCTTGCTTTGGTCGGGGGTATCCTCATAGATGAAGGAGGCTTCCAACTCCCGTTGCAGGAAGCTGTCGGGACTGTATTGGAACCCCTTCTCCTCGCGGCGTTGCGAGTAGAGTTTTATCAAGTCGCGGGCAATATCCTTTATCTTCGTCTTGGTGCGGTCTTTCAGCTTCTCCCAAGCTCCGGTGCCGAGCTTGTTGAGGCGGGGCGCTTCACCCTCCTTTCCCTTGTACTTGGAAACCTTGTGCAGAGAGTGGATGGAGACAAACACCACATCTTCGTTCTGATAGACAATCTTCATCACCTCCTGCGTGGTGTCACCGTTGGGGATACGTACCAGTCCGGCAAAACGCCCCACACCGTGGTCGGTATGCACCACATAGTCGCCGGGGGTGAATTGGTTCAGCTCCTTCAGGCTCAAGGCCACCTTGCCGCTGCGTGCCTTGTCGCTCTTCAAGTTATACTTGTGAAAGCGGTCGAACAGCTGATGGTCGGTAAAGATACAGATACGTAAAGTGTCGTCGGCAAAGCCTTCGTGCAGTGTCCGTTCCACGGCGGTAAAGGATATGTTGTCTCCACGGTCCTCAAAGATGGCACGGATGCGGTCGGTCTGTTTCAGGCTGTCGCTGCATATGTAGATGGTGTAGTGACGGGAGAGGTATTCGCGGAAACTCTCCGCCACCATGTCGAAGTTTTTATGGAAGATAGGCTGTACCGTAGTATGGAACGAGACGGTAGCATCCGGCGTTCCGGTGGGCTTGTTGCCGAACTCCATCCGGCGGAAATCGAGGGCGCGCAGGGTGAACTCGCCACCATCAATCAGCTTGCCTTCCAGCGTGATGGCTCCATTCTCCTCCGACTCACGGGCGGCGATGGCCTGTGGGGTGAGCGATTCGTCGTGCACGGTCTGGATGCGTTCGCGCAACCAGAGAAAGTCGCGCATGGCAAGCAAGCTGTCCGACGGAAGGAAATCGAGGAACGACACCATGCCGCCGCTTCCTTTTTTTTCCAGGCTATGGCTCAAGTCGGGAACTATCACGATGCTTTCTTTCTTCTCTTTCGAGAGCTGTGTTTCCACCTCGAAGGTACGGACGCTTTCCACCTCATCGCCGAAAAAGTCTATACGGAAGGGATATTCGGAAGAGAAGGAAAAGACGTCGATAATACTGCCACGAACGGCATACTGCCCCGGCTCGTAGACGTAGTCCACATATTCAAAACCGTAGCTGCGCAATACGTCCGTCACGAAGTTCATATCCACCCTCTCGCCTGCATGCAGTTTCAGTGTATTCTCTCCCAGTTCCTTACGAGAGACAACCTTTTCGGCCAGCGCATCCGGATAGGTCACCACGCAAAGCCCCTCTTCTCCTTTTTGCAGGCGACTCAGCACTTCTGTACGGAGTATTTCGTTTGCCGCATCCTTCTGCCCGTACTTGATGGCGCGGCGAAATGAAGAAGGAAAAAACAATACCTGCTCTGTCCCCAATATCTGCGTCAAATCATGATAGAAATAACCGGCTTCCTCCATATCGCCCAGAATGAAAACGAGCGGACAAGTAGCCCGCTGAACCAATACAGACGAAAACAAAGAAGCGGCAGAGGCATATAAACCTCCGCAATATAGGTGACGGACAGAGTTATCTTTCAGAAGCCTGCACACCCCCTCTACATTGGGATGGGAAGCATAAGATTGTTGCAGTTCAGTTATATTCATTGCTTTGCGCTTTTTCCCCCGGTATTGCCTCTCATAAGGTATCCTACCGAAATAAATTCGGTGCAAAAATACACAAATAATCTTTAGCTTTGACCTGTCGGCAACTATGTTCTCTGAAATAATCTTTCTGCTGTCAGCCTGCACATCCTTCACCTTTTTTCTGTATCGCCCTATTTATCGGGGAAGGCAATGAAACTTCTTTTCCTCCAATTATGAATAACACAGCCTACACAATCCCTATTCAGGAGTTATGTTACACAAAGTTTATCCCCAGCCTGCGGACATGTATCCCAGGGGTTGGTCTGTCTATCCCAAAGCTTGGGATAGACAGACCAAGACTGAAGAGCACTTTTTCTCCCTATATCTACCCACTTTATCCTTTATACTTCGAAAGTTTTTCTTTAATAGTTTGAATGTTTTCTGTTAATGATTGAAACGGGAATAGCTAAAGATTGAGGCTAAAGTTCAAAGTCAAGCATACGGTTCTTTGATTTAACCTGCATTCCTCATAGTCAGGAGTTAGAAGGAGCTACATAAATGAAAGAGTCGTGGCGCCAGAACTTTGCAAAATCAAGATTTGTGTGAAAATGCTGCCAGATAAAAAAGAAATGTATTACATTTGTTCCCAGTTATAACCCCCATTACCTATAAGTATGCAAACATCAGACAGCATTGTCATCATCCCCACCTACAATGAACGGGAGAATATAGAAAATATCATCCGTGCCGTTTTTGCTCTGAAACATGGTTTTCACATCCTTGTCATTGAAGACGGTTCGCCCGACGGAACGGCTGCCATTGTAAAGACCTTGCAGCAGGAGTTTCCCGAACGCCTCTTCATGGTGGAGCGCAAAGGAAAGTTAGGACTGGGTACAGCCTACATAGCCGGCTTTAAGTGGGCATTGCAACGAGGTTATGAGTATGTATTCGAAATGGATGCCGACTTCAGCCACAATCCCCAAGACTTGCCGCGACTCTACCGCGCCTGTTCCGAAGAGGGTGCCGATGTAGCCATCGGTTCACGTTATGTGAGTGGTGTGAACGTAGTGAACTGGCCCATGGGACGTGTACTGATGTCTTATTTTGCCTCCAAGTATGTACGCTTCATCACCGGGCTGCCCATCCACGATACTACAGCCGGATTTGTATGTTACCGCCGCCGGGTATTGGAGACCATCAATCTGGACGGTATCCGCTTCAAAGGATACGCCTTCCAGATAGAAATGAAATTCACCGCCTACAAATGCGGCTTCAAGGTAAAGGAAGTGCCTGTCATCTTCATCAATCGCGAACTGGGCACCTCCAAAATGAACAGCAGTATTTTTGGTGAAGCCGTATTCGGAGTGATTCGGTTGAAATGGAACAGTTGGTTCCATAAATATCCTACCGTAGATAAGGAGATGAAGTGATAGGTGATAGAGTGATAGGGGTTTACTATAATATTAGGAAGATATGAAAAGAACATTGATACATAACGCTACGATTGTCAACGAAGGACAATCCGTGAAAGGTTCCGTAGTGATAGAAGACGGGCGCATTGCAGAGGTACTGACCAACTGGAAACCTCTCTCCGCCCCTTGTGACGAGACCATAGATGCCACCGGATGCTATCTGTTGCCTGGCATCATCGACGACCATGTACATTTTCGCGATCCCGGGCTGACCCACAAAGCGGACATCCTCACCGAAAGCCGTGCGGCTGCCGCAGGTGGTGTGACCTCCATCATGGATATGCCCAATACAAATCCGGTGACCACTACGCTGGATGCCTTGAACGCCAAACTTGATTTGCTGAACGAGAAGTGTATCGTAAACCATTCCTGCTACTTCGGCGCAACAAACGACAATTACAGCGAATTCGGCAAGCTGGACAAGCACCGCGTCTGCGGTATCAAGCTATTCATGGGCTCCAGTACCGGAAACATGCTGGTAGACAAGATGAACAGCCTGCTGAACATCTTCAACGGTACAGACATGCTGATTGCCGCCCACTGCGAAGACCAGGAAACCATCAAGAACAATATTGCCAAGTATAAGGAAATGTTTGCCGGAGAGAATGATATTCCCATAGGCAAGCATCCCTACATCCGCTCCTCGGCAGCATGCTATGCATCTTCTGAGCTGGCAGTACGGCTGGCAAGGATTGCCGGTGCACGGCTGCATATTCTGCATGTGTCCACAGCCAAGGAACTGCAACTGTTCAATGACTATTCACTTTCCGAGAAGCATATCACCGCCGAAGCATGCGTTGCCCATCTCCTCTTCACGCTCAGTGACTATCGCACGTTGGGCACACGTATCAAGTGCAATCCTGCCATTAAGAAGCAAGCCGACCGCGATGCCCTGCGTGCAGCCGTCAACTCCGGCCTGATAGACGTTATAGCCACCGACCATGCGCCCCATCTGCTCTCCGAAAAAGAAGGAGGTGCCTTGAAGGCCATGTCCGGCATGCCGATGATACAGTTTTCGCTTGTCAGCATGCTGCAACTGGTAGATGAGGGAATATTCACACTCGAGACCATCGTTGAAAAAATGTGCCATGCTCCCGCACAAATTTACCGCATCAACGAGCGCGGCTATATCCGTGAAGGTTACCGGGCAGACCTTGTGCTGGTACGCCCCGATGCCCCGTGGGAAGTGACAGCCGACAAAGTTTTGAGCAAATGCGGCTGGAGCCCATTGGAAGGGCATACCTTCAACTGGAAAGTGGAAAGGACTTTTGCCAACGGACATCCCGTTTATAGCGACGGCATGGTGGACGACGCTTATCGTGGCGAGGAACTGAGATTTGGGGAGTGAAGGCTAGGAATTAAGGATTAGGGATTAGGGATTAAGGATTAAATGGGATGAAAAGGACAATACTGGCACCGGGGCATGAATTGCTTTCGTATCGGATTCATGAAGTAACCCCTTACATCAACTGGATTTATTTCTTCCATGCCTGGGGCTTCCAGCCTCGCTTTGCGGCTATAGCCAACATCCATGGCTGCGATTCCTGCCGTGCACTTTGGCTGACAACCTTTCCCGAGGAGGAACGTACCAAAGCTTCCGAAGCCATGCAGCTCTTCAAGGAAGCCAATAGAATGCTCGGCCGACTGGACGAAACAATCTCCATCCATTGCATCTTCAGGCTTTGCCAGGCAAATGCAGACGGAGATAACCTCTTGATAGAAGGAACAACCTTCCCACTGCTCCGCCAGCAGACACCCCAACCCGATGGCGGTCCATTTCTCTGTCTGAGTGATTTTGTACGTCCCCTCTCTTCGGGCACGCCCGACATCGTAGGACTTTTCGCCTCTACCATCAGTGAAGAGGCCGAAGAGACTTACAAGAACGACCCTTACAAACATCTCCTTGTACAAACCTTGAACGACCGCCTCGCCGAAGCCGCCACAGAAAAGATGCACGAATATGTCCGCAAGGAGGCTTGGGGCTATGCCCCCGACGAATCCTTGTCCATTCCGGATTTGCTGGTCGAGAAGTACCAAGGCATCCGCCCCGCTGTGGGATACCCCTCCCTACCCGACCAATCCGTGAATTTCCTGCTGGACGAACTGCTCGGCATGAAACAGATAGGCATCACGCTGACTGAACATGGAGCCATGCACCCTCACTCCTCCGTCTGCGGCATGATGCTGGCACATCCCGCATCCCGATACTTTGCAGTGGGCAAGATTGGAGAAGACCAGCTGGAAGACTACGCCCGCCGCCGGGGAATGCCAATAGGGAATATGCGGAAGTTTTTAGCCACTACAATATGAATAATGTGCTAATGTGCCAATTGGCTGCGCTATATGTATATTGTGCTACCATGCCGCAGGTCATTGGCACATTAGCATATAGGCACATTAACACATTAAAATAATCCTTTTTGAACTGTGATTTATCGCCACACAATGCGACTAACAGTGCAAAAGCAATTCGAAAGAAGCTAAAAGATGGAAAATGCAGAACAAGAGTTTGTATCCGTGGTACGGGAGTATGAGCGCGTGATATATAAGGTGTGCTATCTGTACACCACGCCCAATGCTACCCTCAACGACCTGTATCAGGAAGTGGTGCTCAACTTATGGAAAGCATTTCCCAAGTTCCGGCGGGAGTGTAAGATTTCCACATGGATTTACCGCATCGCACTGAACACGTGCATCAGCTTTATCCGCAAAGAAAAGAACATCCCCGAAATCGTCACCCTCACCCAGGAAGCCGACCGGACTGAAGAAACCGACGAGACACAAGCCATGCTACGGCAGCTCTACCGGATGATAAACCGACTGGGACAATTGGAAAAGTCCATCATACTGCTCTATCTGGAAGAGAAAAGCTACGAAGAAATTGCCGAAATCACCGGGCTGACCTTGACAAACGTTGCCACCAAACTCAGCCGCATCAAGGACAAATTGAAAAAAATGAATAAGGAGGAATAAATATATGGAACTGGATGAACTGAAGAAATCATGGAACGCACTGAATGAACAGTTGCAGAAAGAACCGATTGCTGACGAACAGCAGATTACCGAACTGATTGCCGGCTACAAGGCCAATACCCGCAAAAGTCTGGGACGACTCGTAGTCATACAGCGTTTCTCTATCGGAATGGGAGCGGTAGGTCTGGCAGCCCTTCTGCTTATATGGCTGTTGCTGCCCACCTTCGGCTTCAATGAGCAGCTGCAAGGCAAGATTGTCGCTTTACTGGGATTCATCGCTATAAGCATCCTCATAGGCATGTGGTGGGACTGGAAAACATACCGCTGGAACAAGGACACGCGTATTGATGAAATGGGGGTTGCCGAAGTCAGTCGCCGTATGACCACCTTCCGCCAATGGACCAGATATGAAGTGATGGGCATCTCCATTTGGATTATCCTTTTCAATATCCTCAACTATTGGGTGATGGAATATCATCTGGCACCAGCCAGCGTACAAGCCCTACTGATTACCCTTTTCGTAGTATTTGACGCGCTAATTATCTATATTCTCTACAAAAAAGTGATTTACAAACATCTGGACAATATTAAAAAGAACATTGAAGAATTGAAAGATATATGCACCGAGTAACTCTTGTTTTCATCCTTTTCCTTCTCATCCCCGACCTTTACATTTACTTGGTTTATGTAGTAAGAAAAACCAGAAAGGCAGTCCTTCACTGCCTTTATTGGCTTCCCACCTTGCTATTAGCGGCAGGCTATGTTTACTTCATATTCCTTACGGGCGACAATGCGATGTCAAACCATACGCAGGCCATAGGCAGACTGGCAATTACCATCATGCTGTTTGTCTTTCCAAAAACCATATTCATGCTTTGCTCGCTGGTGGGAGTACTGGCACACTTCATCATCCGTCGTTGTCCCCGCAGCCCGTTCACCGCTATAGGACTGGTTTTGGCTGTCGTCAGCTTCTTCAATATCCTTTACGGTACCCTGGCAGGCATCACCCGTTTCGATACAAAAGAAGTGGAATACCGTTCTGCCAATATTCCGGAAGGTTTCGACGGCTACCGCATCGTGCAAATATCGGACATACACATCGGCAGTTGGCAAGGCAATCCGGAACCCATCAAACAGTTGGTCGATTTAGTCAACGGACAGAAGCCGGACCTGATTGTCTTCACCGGTGACCTCGTGAACCAGCAGAGCCACGAACTGGATGGTTTCCAAGAAATACTCTCCCAACTATATGCACCGGACGGAGTATACTCCATCCTCGGCAATCATGACTATGGCTCATACTATCACTGGCAAAGCCCGAAAGCAGAAATCGCCAATCTGGACTATTTAATCCGGCAGCAGAAAGCAATGGGATGGAAACTGCTGAACAATGAGCATGACATCCTTCATCACAAAGGTGACAGCATAGCCCTCATCGGTGTGGAAAACGACGGGGAGCCTCCTTTCTCCCAATTTGCAGACTTGCCGCAAGCCATGCAGGGTACGGAAGGGATGTTCCAAATATTGCTCAGCCATAACCCTACCCACTGGAGGCGCGAGGTACTGCCCCGATCGGATATTTCACTGATGCTTGCAGGACACACCCACGCCATGCAAGGCATCCTGTTCGGACATTCCCTTGCCGAACTTATCTATCCGGAATGGAGAGGAATGTACTACGAAGGCAAGAGGGCTTTGTACGTAAATATTGGCATCGGCTATGTAGGACTACCGTTCCGGTTCGGGGCATGGCCGGAAATTACAGTACTAAAATTAGTAAGAGAGAAAGAGTGACGAAATAAGAAAAAGGTATATCTTTGTAGCAATAAAAAATCCGACACCTATGAAGATACTTTATATTATTTATCAGGTTTGCTTTGCGTTGCCCATTTTATTGGTACTGACTATCCTTACAGCATTGGTCACCATCATCGGTTCGCTGATAGGAGGAGCGCATATCTGGGGTTACTATCCCGGTAAAATCTGGTCACAGCTCATCTGCTATATACTGCTTATTCCGGTGGAGGTACATGGAAGGGAGAAAATACACAAACGTACTTCCTACGTGTTTGTGCCCAATCACCAAGGTGCCTTCGACATATTCCTGATATACGGATTCCTGGGACGGAACTTCAAATGGATGATGAAGAAGAGCCTGCGCAAAATCCCGTTTGTCGGCAAGGCATGCGAGAGCGCAGGACATATCTTCGTCGACCGTTCCAGCCCCAAGAAGGTGCTTGCCACCATGCGGCAGGCAGAATCATCTTTGAAAGACGGCGTGTCACTGGTAGTATTTCCCGAAGGGGCACGTACCTTCACGGGACACATGGGGTACTTCAAGAGAGGTGCTTTCCAGTTGGCAGATGAACTGCAACTGGAAGTGGTGCCCGTCACTATAGACGGCTCGTTCGAGATTCTTCCACGCACCGGAAAGTGGATACACCGTCACCGGATGATACTGACCATCCATGAACCTATTCCTCCCAAAGGGAAAGGGGCAGAAAACATCAAGGCAAGCATGAACGAGGCTTATGCGGCGGTGGAGAGTGCATTGCCGGAAAAGTATAAAGGGATGGTGAAGAACGAAGACCAGGACAGATAAAGACATAATGACAAACGGGAATGCCTGAATATCCTATCAAGATATTCAGGCATTCCCGTTTATCATTATCAACTCATTCCTGTTTATTTCTGTCCTCCTACAGAAGCATTTTGCTTCATGCGCTTCTGCTCTTCAATCAGCTGCATGTTCTCCTTCGCCTTTGTAAGGAAATCCTTCACCAAAGTATTCTCTTTAAAAGACAAGGGAGCAGTCCTCATGATGTCCTCAATCTGCGGAGTCATCACCGGATAGGGCAGTGTGCTGCACATCATCATGAATACACTGGGGCCCAGCACATTCTCAAAGTTATCTACAATGAACTGCCGGACGTAGTCGTTCATCTCCTTCACAAGTACTTCGCCTTCCTTTGCCAACTGCCCATGCACGTCATCCAGATTGGCACCGTCCAGCACCATACGCGCCTCTTTCCGTTCCAGCTCCTCTATCTTCACTTCCAGGGAATTGCGCTTGTCTATGAACTCGTACAGTTTGTCATTCAAAGGAGTCCCTTTGGCAATCAACTGAGTATTGGAGATGGAAACCACGATTTTGCCGTCTTCCAGCACCAAAGGCATAATGCCCTCGTGGTCCATATAAAGAGTCACCATCATCACGGAATCGGCCCGGCCTTTCATCTTGAAATGCCCATGGATAACCTCTGCCGAGTCAACGTTCACCCATTGCCCGTCCCGAAGCGTCTTGAGGAACAACATCTTTCCGTCAAGGCTGGTTACCGAGGAACTGCCCTCTATCTTATACTTGCGGTTGCAAGAAGTAAAGAGCACAAGCAGGAGCAAAAAGGGTAAAATGCGGTTCACACTCATTCTAATCATGCAAGAAACGATTTTTGAATTACACCCAGCAAAGGTATTAATATTCCTTATAAACCGAATAGAAAGAAAGGATTTTTCATTCGGTTTACGTATTTTTGCACAATTATAAATCATAAAAATAGAGAAAATATACATGTCAACCTATGCACCTTTTGCCAAACCGCTCTATGTAATGCTGAAACCGGTAGGTGCGGTATGCAATCTGGCATGCGATTATTGCTATTATCTGGAGAAATCCAAACTATATAGAGACAACCCCAAGCATGTGATGAGCGAGGAACTGCTGGAAAAGTTCATCGAGGAGTACATCAACTCGCAGACCATGCCCCAGGTTCTGTTCACCTGGCATGGCGGAGAGACGCTGATGCGTCCGCTCTCTTTCTACAAACGTGCCATGGAGCTGCAAAAGAAATATGCCAACGGACGCACCATAGACAACTGCATACAGACCAACGGCACGTTGCTGACCGATGAATGGTGCCGGTTTTTCAAAGAAAACAACTGGCTGGTGGGTGTCTCCATAGACGGGCCTCAGGAGTTCCATGACGAATACCGGAAGAACAAGCAGGGCAAGCCCTCTTTCGTCAAGGTGATGCAGGGCATCAACCTGCTGAAAAAGCACGGTGTGGAATGGAACGGAATGGCAGTGGTCAATGACTACAACGCCGACTATCCGCTGGACTTCTATAATTTCTTCAAGGAGATAGGATGCCATTACATCCAGTTTGCCCCCATCGTGGAGCGCATTGCCCCTCATGGGGACGGACGCCATCTTGCCTCCCTGGCAGACAAGGAAAAGAGCACGCAGCTGGCAGACTTTTCCGTCACGCCGGAACAATGGGGAGACTTCCTATGCGCCTTGTTCGACGAATGGGTAAAGCAGGACGTGGGTACTTACTACATACAGTTATTCGACTCTACCCTTGCCAACTGGATAGGCGAACAACCGGGTGTATGTTCCATGGCAAAGACTTGCGGCCATGCAGGCGTCATGGAGTTCAACGGAGACGTATATGCGTGCGACCATTTTGTTTTCCCCGAATATAAACTGGGCAACATCCATCAGAATACACTGGTGGAGATGATGTACGGAGAACGGCAACAAGCCTTCGGACTGATGAAGCAACAATCTCTCCCCACCCAATGCAGGGAGTGCGAATGGCTGTTTGCCTGCAACGGCGAATGTCCAAAGAACCGTTTTGCACGTACAGCCGACGGAGAGCCGGGACTGAATTACCTTTGTGCAGGATATCATAAGTTCTTCAGTCACGCAGCCCCATACATGGACTTTATGAAGAACGAACTGATGAACCGGCGTCCGCCTGCAAACATTATGGAAGCAATAAGAAACAATGCCATAAAGCCATAAGCCCACAAGCGATGACAATGAAATTCAAAGACATTACTTAATAATTGATTATATGAAGATTACATTTAAGAAAGGTTTGCTTGCGGCCATTGCCGCACTGACAGTCTGCTCTGCGCGTGCAGACGAAGGAATGTGGTTGTTGCAACTGATGAAGCAGCAGAACTCCATCGACATGATGAAAAAGCAAGGACTGAAGCTGGAGGCTGACGACCTTTACAATCCCAACGGCGTGTCACTGAAAGATGCTGTAGGTATCTTTGGCGGTGGCTGTACCGGCGAAATCATCTCTCCGGAAGGACTGATTCTGACCAATCACCATTGCGGATACGGTGCCATACAGCAGCACAGCAGCGTGGAACACGATTATCTGACAGATGGTTTCTGGGCCATGAACCGCAGTGAAGAACTGCCCACCCCGGGATTGAAATTCCGTTTCGTGCACCGCATTGTAGACATCACCGACCTTGTCAACGCTAAAATAAAGGCAGGCGAAGTGACGGAAATCGATGCACTGACTTCCCCGTTCCTCAACAAACTGGCAAAAGAGGAACTGGAGAAGAGCGATTTGAAGGGTAAACCGGGCATTGAAGTGCGCGCACTCCCCTTCTATGCAGGAAACAAATTCTATATGTTCTATTATAAGGTATACAGCGACGTGCGTATGGTTGCCGCTCCTCCCTCCTCGGTAGGTAAGTTTGGCGGTGAGACCGACAACTGGATGTGGCCGCGCCACACGGGCGACTTCTCCATGTTCCGTATCTATGCCGATGCCAACGGAGAGCCGGCTGAATACAGTGAAAGCAATGTACCCCTGAAAACGCCGAAGTTCCTGCCCATCTCCATCAAAGGTCTGAACGAAGGTGACTACGCCATGATTATGGGCTTCCCCGGCAGCACAGAACGTTACCTCACCCAGAGCGAAGTGAAGCAACGCATGAACGCCGTGAATCAGGCAATGATTGATATGCGCGGCGTACGCCTCGAAGTGCTGCGCAAGTATATGGATGCCAGTGACAAGACCCGCATCCAGTATGCCAGCAAGTTTGCCGGAAGCAGTAACTACTGGAAGAACTCCATTGGTATGAACAAGGCAATCATCGACAATGACGTGTTGGGCGCCAAAGCCGAAATCGAGAAAAAGTATGCCGCCTTTGCCCAAGGAAAACCCGAATACGAGGGTGTGGTAGAGAAAATTGATGCCATCATCGAGAAAAGCACCCCCACGCTGCGCCAGCTCTACTATACCAACGAAGCATTGCGCGGTGCCATCGAATTCGGCAGTACCTACCTTATTATGGATAACATAAAGAAAGCGCTCGAAGAGAAGAACGACTCATTGCTGCAAGCTTCGAAGAAGCAGTTGGAAAATGCATACGATGGTATCCACAATAAAGACTACGACCACGAAGTGGACCGCGCCGTAGCCAAAGCCATCCTGCCCGCCCTTGCCAAGGCACTGAACGCCGACGAGCTGCCCTCCTTCTACCAAACCATCAACGGAGAGTTCAAGGGCGACTACAACGCATACGTAGACAACATTTACGACAACTCCATCCTCTCCAACCGCAAGAACCTGGATAAATTCCTGGCAAAGCCCACCGTGAAAGCCATCGAGAAAGACCCTGCTACGGCTTACTCGCGCTCCAAGAACGAAAAGCTGCAGGAACTCGGAAAGCAATACATGGAACTGGAAAGCGGAATGGAACTGCTCCACAAGGCCTACATCCGTGGCTTGGGTGAAATGAAACAGCCCGTCCCCTCCTATCCGGATGCCAACTTCACCATGCGTCTGACCTATGGTAATGTAAAATCATACAGCCCACGCGATGCCGTACACTACGACTACTATACCACTACCGACGGTATCCTTGAAAAAGAGAATCCCGAAGACCGTGAATTCGTGGTACCCGCCAAGCTGAAAGAACTGATTCAAAAGAAAGACTTCGGACGCTACGCCATGGCAGACGGCACCATGCCGGTTTGCTTCCTCACGACGAACGACATCACCGGCGGTAACTCCGGCAGCCCCGTCATCAATGGCGAAGGACAGCTCATCGGTACTGCTTTCGACGGCAACTGGGAATCTCTGAGCGGTGACATCAACTTCAACAATGACCTGCAGCGTTGCATTGCACTGGATATACGCTACGTGCTCTTCATCCTCGACAAACTGGGCAATTGCAGTCATCTGATAAAAGAAATGAACATTATAGAATAAATTAAAGCCTCTGAGAGATTACCTCCCATACTGAATGGCATTCAGTCGTATAGTGAATGCCATTCAGTCGTATACTTAACCCTATTCAGTCGTATACTGAATAGCCCCCCTCTCAGATGCTCTTCTAACGCACATCACCATGAAAAGAATCCTATTATCATTATTCATTACATCTTCTGTCCTTGCCGCACACGCCGACGAAGGTATGTGGATGCTCACCGACCTGCAAAAGCAGAACGAAGTAGCCATGACGGAACTCGGACTGCTCATCCCCACCAACCAAATCTACAATCCCGACGGCATTGCCCTAAAGGATGCCGTGGTGCATTTCGGCGGTGGCTGTACCGGCGAAGTCATCTCTGCCGAAGGCCTGGTACTGACCAACCACCACTGCGGCTATGGCGCCATACAACAACACAGCTCGGTGGAACACGACTACCTGACCGACGGTTTCTGGGCTATGTCCCGCGAAGAGGAGCTTCCCTGCAAGGGACTCACCGTCACCTACATCGACCGGATACTGGACGTGACAGACTACGTAAACGAACAACTGAAAACCGACGACGACCCGAACGGCACCAATTATCTGTCTCCCAAATACCTAAAAACAGTAGCCGACCGCTTCGCCAAGTCCGAAGGCATCGCCCTGACACCCGGCCGCAAACTGGAACTGAAAGCTTTCTACGGTGGAAACAGATACTATCTATTCGTAAAAACCACCTATAGCGACATCCGCATGGTAGGTGCTCCCCCCTCCTCCATCGGCAAGTTCGGTGCAGACACCGACAACTGGATGTGGCCCCGCCACACGGGAGATTTCTCCATCTTCCGCATCTATGCCGACAAAGACGGGAAACCCGCCGCTTACAGCAAAGACAACGTCCCCCTGAAAGTGAAGAAACACCTCACCATCAGCCTCGACGGCTATCGCGAGGGCGACTTTACCTTCGTCATGGGCTTCCCCGGACGCAACTGGCGCTACATGATTTCCGACGAGGTGGAAGAGCGTATGCAAACCACCAACTTCATGCGCCACCACGTGCGCGATGTCCGCCAGAAAGCTCTGATGAAACAAATGTTGCAAGACGATGCCGTACGCATCCACTATGCCAGCAAGTATGCATCTTCTGCCAACTACTGGAAAAATGCCATCGGTATGAACGAAGGTCTCGTCCGTCTGAAAGTATTGGACACTAAACGTGCACAGCAAGAGGCACTCCTGGCACGCGGACGCTCGCTGAACGACAATAGCTATCAGCAAGCATTCGACCAGATACGCGCCATCGTAAAGCAACGCCGTCCAGCCCTCTACCACCAGCAAGCCATTCAGGAAGCACTGGTGACGGGACTCGATTTCATGCGTATCCCCAGCACCGCAGGACTGGTATCTGCCTTGAAGAACAAGGACAAAAAACAGATTGCAGCAGCTAAAGACAGCCTTCAGAAGGCAGCCGACCGCTACTTTGCCTCTGTCCCCTTCCCCGAAGTGGAACGTATTGTTGGCAAGGAAATGCTGAAAATCTACATGAAGTATATCCCTGCCGAACAACGCATCGGTATTTTCCAAATCATAGACAAGCGTTTCAAGGGCAACAGCGACGCTTTCATCGACGCTTGCTTTGAACATTCCATCTTCGGCAACAAGGAGAACTTTGCCAAGTTCATCCGCAAGCCCAGCCTCTACAAGATTAATACAGACTGGATGGTCTTGCTGAAATATTCCATCACGGACGGCCTGCTTCAGACCTCCATTGCCATGATGGATGCCAATAAAAACTACAATGCCGCCCACAAGGTATGGGTAAAGGGAATGATGGACATGAAACTTGCCAATGGTCAGCCCATCTATCCGGATGCCAACTCCACCTTGCGCCTGACCTACGGTCAAGTGCTCCCCTACGCTCCGGCAGACGGTGTGAAATATGATTACTACACCACTCTGAAAGGAGCTATGGAGAAGGAAGATCCCGACAATTGGGAGTTTGTAGTCCCCGCCAAACTGAAACAGCTGTATCAGGCAAAGGATTTCGGACGTTATGCCATGCCGAACGGCGAAATGCCCATCTGCTTCATTGTCAACACAGACAATACCGGTGGAAACTCCGGCAGCCCAGTGTTCAATGCCAAAGGAGAACTGATAGGTACCGGCTTTGACCGCAATTACGAAGGTCTGACTGGCGACATTGCCTTCCGTCCGTCCTCCCAACGAGCAGCATGTGTAGACATCCGCTACACCTTGTTCATCATCGACAAATACGCGGGAGCTTCGCATCTCATTGAAGAGATGACGATTAAATAATGATTTAGCGAACAAATCCTCCTCCTATTTTGTTATCATTACAAATAAATAAAAACAGAAAGGAAAAAATTATGGAAAAGTTTGAAGAATTGATACAATCAGAAAAGCCCGTTTTAGTTGATTTCTTTGCAACCTGGTGTGGCCCGTGCAAGGCCATGCATCCGGTACTGGAGGAACTCAAAAACGAAATAGGAGATGCTGCCCGTATCGCCAAAATAGATGTAGACCAGCACGAAGAGCTTGCTGCCCGCTACCGCATACAAGCAGTACCGACATTTATCGTATTTAAGAAAGGTGAAGCCGTATGGCGCCATTCGGGTGTCATCAGCGGTAAGGATTTGAAAGCCGTTATAGAACAAAACTCTTAACAAGAAGAAATGAAGAAGATTATAGCAATGGTTGCCCTCGTGTTTTCCTGCATGCTGGCCTATGCTCAAACAAACGGAGAAGTTATCGTCATGAACAAAGCCATGTTCATCAAGGATGTGTTCGACTATGAGAAATCCCAGGACTGGAAATACAAGGGAAACAAGCCTGCCATCATAGACTTATATGCCGACTGGTGCGGACCTTGCCGCATGGTGGCTCCCATTATGAAGGAACTGGCCAAAGAGTATGCCGATAAAATCGTTGTCTACAAAGTCAATGTGGATAAGGAAAAGGAACTGGCAGCGTTGTTCAATGCAACAAGCATCCCTCTTTTTGTATTCATCCCTATGAATGGAGAGCCTCAGCTCTTCCGCGGAGCAGCCGATAAGGCTACCTACAAAAAGGCGATTGACGACTTTTTACTGAAAACAGAATAGTTCATAATAGAAAGAAAAAACTCCTGACTACCTTTACAAAAAGGCAAGTCAGGAGTTTTTGTATCCTATTCACTCAAAACACGATAGGCATCTCTTTCCATTCTCCTCCGTGTAGTTCCATCACCGATTCATATCCAGCTTTCCTCAAGGCACACAAAGCTTCGGGACGTCCGTTGCTTATCCGTTCCGGATAGTGCGAATCACTGTTCACCTGCACACGTACACCCAAATCATGCAGGTAGGAGAAATACCGCTCATTGGGGTAAAAAGTACCCAGGTCATGATAGGCTTTGGTATTGACCTCTACCTGATAGCCGCGACGGGCAATATCTGCGAAATACGCCCTAACCAGCTCATCATACCAAGGCTCCTCCAGCAATCCCGGGCGATAGCATGCTGCATTGTAGTGCATCTTATCGGCATGGCCCACAATATCAAAACCACCCAGCTCGAGCATCCTCGTCAACCTACCATAATAGAGACGGACCACATGCTCCAAGTCACCGCAGAAATGTCCGTCTACAATGGTCTTAAAGGTATCCGCAGGTACATCTACATCCACCACTTCCCCTTTGTCATTGTAGAGAAGATGTACAGAACCAATACGGTAGTCCAACGGCAACTCCCTGAAACGGGCGATGGACGGATTACTCGCTTCATTCAGATAATCAATCTCCAGACCGATATACAGTTCGATACGTCCGGCATACTTCTCCTTCAGACGATGGAATTCAGATAGATAGTCGTCCATGATATCCCACTCCATAGTCCATGCCGTAGAAAAAGGCAATGGAGCATGCGATGAAAAGCCATAAGATGTAAAACCTTCACTCAATGCAAAACGCACAAAGTCCTCCATGCCGGCACGCCCGTCACAATAAAGGCTATGGCTATGATAATTCGTCAGATTTCCCACTTTCTCAGTTCTAATTTTTAATTCTTAATTTTCAATTTCGAACTTCAGTTCGATTCTATCTCACTCAGCTCCAGCCAGCGCAATGTTTTTTCGTCAATCAAGTCCGACAATTCCGGCAAACGTTTCGACTTCTCCGTCAGTTCGTCCACAGACAAAGTACCGCTGCACAAAGCCTCTTCAATTGCATTCTTTTCGGTTTCCAGGTCAGCTATCTCCTGCTCCAATTGTTCAAACTCGCGTTTTTCCTTAAAAGACATGCGCCGCTTTTCGTTCAGACGCACCTTCGCCGTCTTGTCCTCCTGAGCCTTGGCGGCTTCTTTCTCTTTCTCCTTTTCCTGATGGACTTTCGCATCTTTCCAGTCGCGATATTGTGTATAGTTGCCGGGAAAGTCGCGGATGTCCCCTTGTCCGTTGAACACTAACAGATGGTCTACCACTTTGTCCATGAAATAACGGTCGTGGCTCACCACAATCACGCATCCTTTGAAATTCTGCAAATACTCTTCCAGCACATTCAGCGTCACAATATCGAGGTCATTGGTCGGCTCATCCAGCACCAGGAAGTTGGGATTGCGCATCAGGACCGTACACAGATAGAGGCGGCGGCGTTCTCCCCCACTCAGCTTGTAGACATAGCTGTGCTGTGTCTCGGGAGTAAACAGGAAATGTTGCAGGAATTGCGATGCCGTCAGCTTCTTGCCGTTGCCCAGTTCTATGACTTCGGCAATGTCCTGCACTACATCAATCACTTTCATCTGCTCGTCAAACTGCAAGCCGTCCTGCGAGTAGTAACCGAAGCGGACCGTCTCGCCAATGTCCAGCGTACCGCTGTCTGCCTGCTCCAACCCCATCAGTATCTTGATGAAGGTCGACTTGCCCGTACCGTTATTCCCTACGATACCCATCTTTTCGTAACGGGAGAAGATGTAGGAGAAATCATCCAGAATCTTCAAGTCACCAAAGGATTTGTACAGATGGTCTGCCTCGAATATCTTACTGCCTATATAAGAAGCCTTAACGTCCAGCTTTACATTGTCGTTGTTGAAACGCTGCTTAGCCACCTTCTCCAACTCGTAAAAGGCATCCTCCCGATAGCGTGCCTTGTGCCCGCGGGCTTGCGGCATGCGGCGCATCCATTCCAGCTCTGTGCGGTAGAGGTTATTGGCACGTTCTATCTCCACAGTCTTGGCCTCGATACGCTCTTGGCGCTTCTCCAGATAATAACTGTAATTGCCTTTATACTGATAAATCTGCCGGTTGTCTATCTCTACGATTTCGGAGCATACCCGGTCGAGGAAATAACGGTCGTGCGTCACCATCAGCAAGCTGAGGTTGTTCCGGCGGAGATATTCCTCCAGCCACTCCGTCATATCGAGGTCGAGGTGGTTGGTAGGCTCGTCCAGTATCAGCAAATCGGGTTCAGTGATAAGGGTATTGGCAAGTGCCACACGCTTCAACTGCCCGCCGGACAGATGTTTTACGTGCTGACTGAAATCACGTATTTTAAGTTGAGACAGAATCTGTTTCGCCTTCTGCTCGTACTCCCAAGCTTTTTCATGGTCCATACGCACCAGAATTTCGTCCAAGCCGGGATGCCCCTCCGTTTCCATGCAACGTTCATATTCCTTGATTAACTCGACAGTACTGTTGCCATGATGGAAGCACGCTTCGAGCACGGTCAGCTCTTCGGGATATTGCGGGTCTTGTTCCAGATAACCCACACGCAAATCACGACGGAAGGAAATGGTGCCATTGTCATACCCTTCCTTGCCGGAAAGGATATTGAGCAATGTCGTCTTGCCACTGCCGTTCTTGGCTATCAACCCGACACGCTGTCCCTCGGACAAGCCCAAAGAAATATTTTCGAATAGTACCAAGTCACCGAACGACTTGGTCAAGTTTTCCACCTGAAGAATTGAATTTACTGCTGCCAATGCTTTAATAGTTGAAAAATGAAAATTGAAAGTTGAAAATCACAGTACCGAGATGACCGGACCTTAGAACAAGGAGCTGTATATCTCCGGCAGATTCACTTTACCTCCTGCCTTTACTTTGCTCCAAACCAGCTTCATGGGGTCTATCCATTCACCGGTAGACGTGTTCAGCAATATGGGCGCTTCCCGGTTTCCGTCCACCAAGGTACGCCATTCCATACCGTCCACTTCATTGGCGAAAATAACACAAAGCGCGATGCCAAAAGCCAGCCATGCATCCTTCTTCTTAGGACCGATGTTGCTTTCTTCCATCATCTGCTGCATCTTGGCAATGTCTTCCTCAGCTCCCTGGAAATCCTTCTTCAACAATTCCTTTATAGTAGTATCCACCCACTCGTATGCTTCATTAATCTGGTAGATTTCCGAAAGGCGCACCGGAATTATCTCCGCTGGATACTTCACTCCATCCTTCCGCGTTTCCAGCGAAGCGATAATCTTCTCCGCTTCTGCAACCGGCTCTCCTTTCTTCACCGTAAACGAACATTCAAAGGCAACTTCATCCGCGCCCGTTATCCATAAATGGGAAGTATAGTACGCACCTTCTTCCTCGAACATCTCCTTACTATATGCACATTCCATCCGGCCTATCCTAACCGGAATGGCAGAGGAGTTTTCCCGTAACTCTTGCTTCACGGAGTCCTTGCCATATGTAGCATTCCCTTTGAAAGCCGAAATGCGAAAATTACCGGTCCACTCATTGGGGTTATAAAAAAGGAAAGAGCCTTCCCCGTCCTCGAATTCATTCCAGTCTACCGGATAAGTCATGGAGAACCATGCCCCCGGAGAGATAAATTTCTTGCTTTGTTCCATATATAGACTAATCTTTGCAAAGACAGTTCACACCATCTCAGCTATTTCTCGCAAAGATAGTACAAACCGAATGCAAAATAAAATGAACTTGTCCATTTTTTATGCTGAGGTGCAGCCTATCTTCGGTTTTAGGGCAAAAGTAACATATTACCGCCGTTGATATGCAAACAAACGAAACAAAAAAACAGCCGATTCTCACGAACCGGCTGTTCCAATCATCATCTATGAATGAAGACCATTAGAGCCTTCAATATCTTAACTATATCTTAAAATCCACATTTTGGGCGTAAAGATAATGAATTTGTATCACAAAATAAAATGCAATGAAAAATTAGTTTTGGGCACTGTCCCACCATACGGGTAAAGTCCATACGTCCTCGGCAGCATTCCAAAGTGCAATTGAAGTATCAGCTCCCGGAACAGTGGCACCGATAGCTTGCAGATTGGCCGTATTGTAGTTGAGTTCATGACTGCATTGCTGCCAACGACGGAACTGTTTACCTTGCGGAATATTCTTTTGGGCAGTAGCATCAACGCCATAGCGTGCAGGAATACCCCAGCCTAAGAAAAGCTCCGGATTAAAATCGTAGCGACGCATATCGTTCCAAATTTCCATGGAAAAATGCAATGCCAAACGCTTTTGAGTAAGAATCTTGCCCAAAGTAATATTCTCTTCAGTGCCGATACCATTGTTCAAATAGTTGTCAATATCGGTTTGCGTCATAGGAGAGAACGAGGGGCATGCTTCCAAATTGGCATCTTCACGGCACCACACTTTCAACTTATCGTTCATACCGTCGATACTGGCTGCAATACCTTTCTTATAAGCATTAAAAGCCGCTCCTTTATTACCTTGGTTAAAGAGTACTTCAGCACGTATGAAACAAGCTTCGGCATAGGTTCCAATATAGGTGGGAGAAGACACGCGAGTATAGAAAGTTCCCGATTCGCGAGAGGCATCAGTGCCATCGCGACGATAAAGTAAATCAGGACGTCCTTGATAAGCTTTGCACTGACTGGTACACTCTACATAAATAGTGTCCCCCTTACGGGTAGAAGATTCACTGTCAATCCACCAACCTTTGGCTGCCGAGAAGTTCGAGCGCAACGGTCCGCCGGTAAGGCTGGGACTATCATTGCCAATCATGTCTACACCCATAGAACGACGCCAACCGTTTTTGAACTTCACCTCTGCGGGTGAATTACTTGATTGCTTCGAATATGCCCAAGGTAAAATCTTATCGGCACGCGGATCTTCTATTCCACTTCCGGCAAAATTTGTCAGATTATCGTAAAGCATCTTGGTAGGCATATAGCCGGCATTCATGCCACATACAGAAAAGAGCGGTGAATAATCAACCGGTTCATCCCATCCCAATACATCATGCGAATTATTGGCATCAATATGATTGAATACGGTATTGTCGGCATTGCTTTGCTGAGCCTTGTCAAGACAAGCCAAGATTTCTGCGGCATCGTATTTCCCTTCAAGATAACTGCCTTCACCCTTTTTAATAAGCTTGTTAATGTAACGTGCTTTAAGTAAGTATGCCAATTTAAGCCACTTGTCTACACTACCACCATTCCAAATATCGCCTACAGCCAACGAAGCTGTCGCAGACCCTTGCTCTTTTTGGAACATCTCGATAGCGGTGTCAAGATCGGCCAAACAGCCCAAATAGATTGTTTTTCCGTCATTATAGGTAGGAGTAACACCGGCTTCAGCCTCACTCGACTTGTAAGGCATTTCTCCATAAAGGTCTGTCATAAGCATAAAACCATAGGCACGAATTACGCGAGCTGCACCCACATAATGCCAAGCCTCGGCTGCCGTAGCCTTGTCAATCAAAAATGGAATATTTACAGCAGCTCCACAGAACCACCATTGGTAGGGAGTGGTAACGGCACCGGTCTGAGGACTCCAATAAGACATATTCCAATAAGTGCCGCCGTCATAATAGCGTGTCCAATCGCCCATAGACATACTGGAACGCCAAGCAGCAAACTGAGTGGCACTGTTGGTATAAAATTCAATATGTGCCAATCGTGAATCATAGGTCGCATTTCCGGCTGTGGGATTTTCGGGATCGACATTTACATCGAGCCAGTCACTACACCCCGAGAACAAAGTCATAAGGGCACCCACACTACATAATATCATAGATTTGAATAATTTCATATTGCTTCTGTTTTTTAAGAGTTAGAAAGTAAGATTCAAGCCAAACGACATGGTAGAAGTGGCAGGTACACCGCAGTAGTCAAATCCTACTGATGATGAGCCACCTACACCCGCACCAGCGGCAGCCACTTCAGGATCACCGTCGTAATTGGTGATGAGCAATAGATTGGTAGCAGCTACCGATACCGAAGCACGCTTTACAAATCCAATCTTGGAAAGCCACGTTTTAGGAAACTCATAGCTCAATGAAACAGAACGCAAACGCAAAGAGTTGACATCGGTAATATAGTTGGCTGACTCCTTAGAATAATAGTTCTGATAGTAATCCTTAATGATGTTGTAACCACTCATTTGTACTCCATTAAAAGTATAGGTTTTATCGGCCTCCCAAGTATTGGTCACTGGGTCACCATTGGCATTGACACCCGTTACAGTGAGAGAACGATTGCGTACATCGGCAGAGAACTGGCTCACACCGCTGTTATCCATAGCATATTGAGTACCGTTGACCACATCGCCACCTACACGGAATTCCCATAGCATATTGAAAGTAAAATTCTTCCAAGTAAGGGTGTTGTTCAATCCACCGGTAAACGATGACTCACGATTACCTACTGCTACAAGGGTTTTGTCATAAGTAGGCATACCGTTTTTGTCGAGTATCACCTCACCGGCGTCATTACGTTTCCATTTGGTACCGGCAATACCCATAAAATCTCCACCGCTGAACGAGGCTGCCTGCATACCGGCATATTGCACATCGGTAACATACATCACGCCCATACCTTCGGGAAGCCCGTCCAAAGTACCACGATTACCTGCCATGTTCAAGCCAATGTCCCATGTCCAGTCCTTAGTCTGTATGGGAGTTCCCGAAATAGAGAGTTCCATACCTTTGTTATACACATTGCCCGCATTGATACTCCAAAAGATGTAACCGGTAGATTGCGGACCGCGAGGAGCAAGAATCTGATTATATGAATCGTTGGTATAGTAAGCATAGTCTATGTGCAGGCGGTTTTTGAAGAAACTCAATTCCACGCCTATTTCGGTAGACTTGGTCATTTCCGGTTTCAGTTTGTCATTACCGCGTGTCCAAGTATTTCCCACACCTACCGTACCGTCAAGATAGGTACCCGTAGGCCATAAGGCAGTTTCCAATTCGTACACACCGGTATCTTTACCTACCTTGGCCCACGATGCACGCAATTTACCAAAGTTGAGCACACTGTCATCCAGCCAACCGAGTCGCTGCAAGGCTTCAGTAAATACGAATGAACCGCTTACCGAAGGATAGAAGTACGAACGGTTTTCAAGAGGAAGAGTAGAAGTCCAGTCATTACGACCGCTCACAGTGAGATAGAGCATATTTTTCCATGATGCACGGAATTCTCCAAAAGCTCCTACCAAACGTTTCTTAGTAGCTGCATGTGTGAATTGCTTATTGTCTTTACTGGCATTGGCGTATGAGAAGAAATCAGGAACGGAAAAGTTCCAAGCCATCATCGAGCTACGGTCTGTCTTGGTTTCGTCCATTGTGGCACCCAACAAAAGATTCAAATCGAAATCACCGAACTTATGGCTCATGTTCGACATAAAGTCATGGCTCATATAGCGGAACTGCTGGGTGTTGTCACTCATCATACCTTTTTGCCACACTTGTTTAAGCACGCCATTGGCAGCCAAACGGTTGGAAGCAGTTTGGGTATAACGGTCAATACCTATTTTATAAGAAACAAACCACCATTTGGCAATATCGGCTTTTATACTGAGCATCCCATTGAAACGGTCGATGTCGTCATACATGTGGTTACGATTGACAATCCAATAGGGGTTGTCGCGTTCGTCCCATGGATCAAGACGATCGCCAAACAAACGATAACGGGTACCATCCTCGTTCTGATAGTGGGTCATTCGGTCGAAAGGAGACCAGTTGTACACACCATAAAGAGCACCATTACCACTCGAATTATAAAGCCCGGCACCCGTCAAAGTACGGTCCGTATGAGCATCGCTATATGCGGCACTGGCGTTAAAGGTAAAAATCCCCACCTTCTGCTCACCATTGAAACGGAAAGCATATTTCTTGTATCCGGTCTCGGGCACAACACCTACCTGATCATAGTAAGACCCTGAAAGATAGAATTTACTATTCTTGGTACCCCCGGCTACGCTGGCACTTTCATCGAAAATGTTTCCGCCTTGAAAGAAATCACCTATGTTATCATAAGTAGCTGCGTTCGACTTCTCTCCCCACGAAGTATAAGCAAAGTCATTAAACACAG
This sequence comes from Bacteroides sp. AM07-18, assembly GCF_003602695.1. NCBI lineage: Bacteria > Pseudomonadati > Bacteroidota > Bacteroidia > Bacteroidales > Bacteroidaceae > Bacteroides > Bacteroides sp. AM07-18. The sequence continues at coordinate 370,069 of NZ_QTLM01000002.1, read as the reverse complement.
TACCAGTATAGTTCTTCTTTGAATCATATTGGTCTTCCATATATCCACGGGCATATTGGCGTTGCGTTTGCGGCAGGCTCTTTACCCATGAAGCAGTAAACTTAGAATTGATATTCACTTCAACCACGCCCTCTTTACCTTTCTTGGTAGTGATAAGAATAACTCCGTTGGCTGCACGTGAACCGTATAAAGCGGCAGCTGCAGGGCCTTTGAGCACCGACATACTTTCTATATCTTCGGGATTTATATCCATCAAACGATTGGAAGTAGTAGAGGCAGAACGCATGGAACCATCGAAAGCCGAATTGCCCACCACTGATGAAGAGTTATCAAAAATAACACCATCCACCACAAAGAGCGGCTGATTGTCTTTGCCTTCAGCACCCGACGTTCCTCCACGCAATATAATCTGAGCGCCCGCACCAGCGGCACCGGATGACTGAGTAACATTCACACCGGCCACTTTCCCCGAAAGGGATGAAATAGGATTGGCAGTTTTCATCTTCATCAATTCATCCGACTTCACATCCTCCATTGAATATCCCAAAGCCTTGCGCTCTTTCTTGATACCCATTGCCGTCACAACCACTTCGTCCAGCGCTTGCGAGTCATCTTGTAAACTCACAGTATAAGTAGTGGCGTTCGTCACCTTCAATGTCACTGTTTTGTAGCCAATGAAAGATACCTCCAATGTGCTACCCACCGGCGCCTCTACAGAAAAATTTCCATCAATATCCGTCACAGCGCCGGTACCAGAACCTTTTACTAACACGCTGGCGCCGATGATGGGTTCGCCTGCCGCATCTAAAACTTTACCTGTGATTTTCTTGGCTTGCTGAGTACTTTGGGAACTTAGCACACTTTCAACAGCTGCATTAGCAGCAAAAGGTGCAGACACCCCAAACAATGCAAGCAACACTAATGATAAGCAATAATTTCTTTTCATAAGCTCTATTATTTGGATTTGTTTGCAAACATATGAATTAATTTAGAAATTCTATCATCAATCGAATTAAAAATTACTAAATAAATATTAAAACATTTGCATTTATATTTTTGCAAAGTTTTAAATATCTATTTAGTAATTATTCAAAGCATTAACTCTTAATCATATTAATGCCGTACTTGTATATAATATATCTCAATGATGCGAAAAAACGAAAAACACATCACATTTATCATTTATATATAGCAATGTTTTGAACTATTTGATTTACGCATTAAAGCATATTCATAAATCTTTTTATATAAAAAGAACTTGATTACGTGGGGATATTGGTATGGATAAGGATTCTAAAAAGCAAATTAGTTAAAATGATTCATAAGTTCATCAAAAAATAGTGTTAGACTATTAACAATAATAAATTCCACATATAATCTACATTAACATTTTATTTTTCAGCATAATACTAATATATACAAGTTTCACTTATAAAAACTGGTCTCTTTCCATGTTGTGGAATTTCCATATCAGTAGTGGTGACATATATAATGGTACAGATTATTTCATGACAGCACGTAGCATGAGTGTGAGATTTAATTCATTGAAGCCTCTCAACGGTCTTCATTCATAGATGATGATTGGAACGGCCGGTTCGTGAAAATCGGCTGTTTGCATTCTACGCCTCATTTCCCTATCGGCTGTATTCTCCTTCTCACCTCTTTGGATATTTCCAGAAACATATAGTTCAGTTTGCCGGAATGAATGCCTTCCTTATTCTGGGCATACTTCTTATTGGCATACTCCTTGGACTTGTCAAAGGTGATGCGCGACATCTGGTTCTGCGACTTTCCCACCATCGTCGAATCCAATTGTTCGTCCGGAAAGAAATCATCCAAATCCACATCACCAATCATGGTCGTTTCAAGGAAATTCATGTCTTTATGACTGGAATCCGTGTAGTATCCTACAAACATATGCCCCGGGGTGCGCACCAATATAGGTTCTATGTTGATGGCACGGAGCAGAGAAGCAAAAAGCACACTTCCATCCACACAGTTGATTTGCGAGGACTCCAAGGCGTCATCGAACGTGCGCACACGCTGTGAAAAGACCACATTGCTGGAAAGGCTCGTATTGGAGACCGAGCTATAACGGAACTTACGCTTCTGCAGTACATTCCACAAGGCATAAACCTGCCTGTCCACCACTTCGGCACCTCCCTGATAGCCTAAAAAACGGTTGACGATACGCGTATCCAGCGCTTCACGCAACAGCTTGTCAATCATAGGATTCTCCTCATTTACATATGCTGCAAAAAAGATGCCGGTATCATGGAATTTTGTACCATTCGTGACATACCCCAACAGACATTCATTAATGCTGCGAACGGAAAAAGTACGCACCCTCTGCCCCAAATCCTTGCCGTTCATCTCTACCATAACGGCCACACTGATGGGTTCCGCTTGGTTGTTATTCTTCAGAGCCTCGTAATTCCATATGATATCAGGATAGATAATATACTCCGTACGCGGTTTTGCCAGCACAAACTCCGACACGGAACGGGAAAAGAACGGAGTCTCTGCAACCTCTACCCGCACCCGGCTATAAGCATTCCTCGAACGGACACGGACAGCGATGCAGGACTTCGGATTACCTACATACATGGAGTCTACCGGCACTATGACCTGAGCATCGGTAGTAGCCACCGAAAGGATACTGGAAGGGAATATATTACCGCCCAGTTCATCCGTAATCTCAAATCCCGAGCGGAAAGTAGCCGTATTCAGCCAGACAGAGCCGATTATCACTAAAAGTAGAGTTCCCATAATAACCGACAAATGTCTCTTAGAGAAACTCCTGATATACATAAGTTCTTTCATACAATTCAGTATTTACGAAGCAAAGATAATATTTTAATGTGACGGGGCTTTTAGATAAACGGGAATTTAATGTAACCCAAATGTAACACTTGTTTCATCATTCCGTAACAAATTAGCCTCACTTTTGTACCCAGAAAGCAGAAATGGCCTGCATCTCGGCACAACTTTTCATGTAAACATGAAAATTCTGCATTCGGTTTGCACTATTTTTGCCGATAAAAAGAAATAAAGTTTAACTTTGTGACAAGAAAATTGTTTTATTCCTGTCATACATAAACAACAAAGCAATGAACAATTACCGGATTTTAGTAGTGGATGATGAAGAAGACTTATGTGAAATTCTGAAGTTCAACCTCGAAAACGAAGGCTACGAAGTGGACACGGCGAACTCTGCCGAAGAAGCTCTGAGAATGGACATTGGCAGCTACAACCTACTACTGCTGGACGTGATGATGGGAGAAATTTCCGGCTTCAAAATGGCAAGTATGCTGAAGAAGGACAAGAAGACGGCCCAGATACCCATCATCTTCATTACCGCCAAAGATACGGAAAATGACACCGTGACTGGCTTCAACCTGGGAGCGGACGACTATATATCCAAACCCTTCTCGCTGCGCGAAGTAGCGGCACGTGTCAAAGCCGTACTGAGACGCACCCAACAAGGAGAGACAGAGCATGCACCGGAACAGATTGTCTACAAGACACTGGTGCTGAACGTCATCAAGAAGAAAGTCTGCATTGACGGTGAAGAGGCACCGCTCACCAAAAAAGAGTTTGAAATCTTATTGCTGCTTTTGCAGAATAAAGGACGCGTATTCTCGCGCGAGGATATACTGAACCGCATCTGGAGTGATGAAGTATATGTGCTGGACCGTACCATCGACGTAAACATCACACGCCTACGCAAGAAAATCGGAGTTTATGGCAAATGCATCGTAACACGCTTGGGATATGGATATTGTTTCGAAGCCGAATAACGACAGACACTTTCTGTCCTTCAGCCGGAAGCTTTTCCTTTCGGTCATTTCACTGTTCCTCATATTCGCCGCATGCTTCATCGCCTACCAGTATCAGCGGGAAAAGGAATATAAAGTGGAGCTACTGGACACGCAGTTGCAAGACTATAATGACAGACTACACCAGGAACTTCGTTATCTCCCCGACAGCCTATGGACTTCCATGCTGGACAGCTACATCTCCAAGCATGTGAACAAGGAATTGCGCGTCACTGTGGTAGACCTTCATGGCAACGTATTGTTCGACAGCTCCCAGAACGACAGCCATGAACTGGACAACCACATCAAACGCCCCGAAGTGCAGAAAGCGCTGAAAGACGGCAAGGGCTACGACCTACGGCGCATCTCCGAAACCACCGGCAAGACCTATTTCTATTCTGCCACCGCCTACGAAGGCTGCATCATCCGCTCAGCCCTCCCCTACAACGTCAACCTGATGAACAATCTGGCTGCCGACCCACACTACATCTGGTTCACGGTCATTGTATCACTGCTGCTGATATCCGTCTTCTACAAATTCACCTCCAAACTGGGCAGCGCCATCAACCACCTGCGCGAGTTTGCCAAAAGAGCCGACAAGAACGAACCTATAGACATGGACATACAAGCCGCCTTTCCGCACAATGAGCTTGGAGAGATTTCGCAGCATATCATACAGATATACAAGCGCCTGCGCGAAACCAAAGAGGCGCTTTACATTGAGCGCGAAAAGCTTATCACCCATTTGCAAACCTCCCGCGAAGGACTGGGCGTATTCAACAGAGACAAAAAGGAGATATTGGTAAACAATCTGTTCACCCAATACGGCAATCTGATTTCAGACTCCAACCTGCAGGCTACCGAAGAGATATTCTCCATCTGCGAATTCCAGAAGATAACGGATTTCATCAACAAGGCGCAGAAGCGCCCCTCCTACAACGAAGAACGAAGGATGTCCGTACACATCAACAAGAACGGACGCACCTTCATCGTGGAGTGCATCATCTTCCAAGACCTCAGCTTTGAAATTTCCATCAACGACATCACCCAGGAAGAAGAGCAAGTACGGCTGAAACGGCAGTTGACCCAGAACATCGCCCACGAGCTGAAAACCCCCGTAAGCAGCATACAAGGTTATCTGGAAACCATCGTGAACAACGAAAACATTGCACCCGAAAAGATGCAGGTCTTCCTGGAACGCTGCTACGCGCAAAGTAACCGCCTGAGCCGCCTGCTGCGCGACATATCCGTACTGACCCGCATGGACGAAGCCGCCAACATGATTGATATGGAAAAGGTGGACATCAGCATGCTGGTTTCAAACATCGTCAACGAAGTGTCCCTGGAACTGGAACAGAAGCAAATCACCGTTGTCAATTCCCTAAAACCGAAGATACAGTTGCGGGGCAACTACTCTCTACTCTACTCCATCTTCCGCAATCTCATGGACAACGCCATCGCTTATGCCGGCACCAACATACACATCAACATCAGTTGTTTCCGCGAAGACGAGAATTACTACTATTTCAGTTTTGCCGATACCGGCATCGGCGTTTCTCCCGAACATCTGAACCGTTTGTTCGAACGCTTCTACCGTGTAGACAAAGGACGCTCGCGCAAGTTGGGCGGCACCGGCTTGGGGCTCGCCATAGTGAAGAATGCAGTCCTTATTCACGGAGGCACCATCTCTGCCAAAAACAACCAAGGTGGAGGACTGGAGTTTGTATTCACACTGGCAAAAGAGAGATAACAGCCCGTTTTACCACACCAAACAAAATGCTTTGCATACCTCTGGAGAAGGTTCTTGTGGCAAGTGTGGCTTGTATTGGTATCTTTTCACCTTACCGACATGACGGATTGCTTAAATCGCCTTAAGTCACTATCAATCAGAGAGTAATTTTGCCAACCTATTGCCATGTTTTTGGCAAACTTTTGCCATGCCTATGGCAAAGTTTTGCCAACGCGGTGACAAAGTCTTGCCAAGAGGATGGCAAAACCTTGCCAATTTGTCGGCAAAAAGAAAGAGAGCGGGGAAGAAAATTTATCACTCATAGAATTGTTTTCTCAAAAAGAATCCGTATCTTTGTCATGCATTGGTTCGCTCCCCCTCTTCTGGGAAAGCGATTAAAAGGGAATCAGGTGTAAATCCTGGACAGTCCCGCTGCTGTAAGTTTCGTGCAACGTTGCAGACAATTACTCTATGCCACTGGAATATTCTTCCGGGAAGGCGCCTGCAACAGAAACAAGTCAGAAGACCTGCCATGCATACTTTATCATTGCTTTCGAGGAAAAAGCGTTGAGTCTAATGAGCCGGACAAACCGTCCATCATTTCATTCATCAAACCTAATTCAGAGAAAGTAAAGAAGGTAATAAACTCTGCCAAGTTTATTTGATGATGTCCGGCCGAAGTGATTTCGTCCGGACATTTACATTACAAAAAGTCATATTTAAATTGATTATTACATAGATTTTACCTAAATTCGGCACATTAAACCGAAATAATCGGTTTATCCGTTAACCTATTGTCAAATTATTAAAGATACAGAGTCTATGGAATTACCATTTGCCGAAGCATGGAAAATAAAAATGGTGGAACCTATCCGTAAAAGTACCCGCCAGGAACGCGAACAATGGCTGAAAGAAGCCCACTACAACGTATTCCAACTCAAATCGGAACAAGTTTATATCGACCTCATCACCGACTCGGGCACCGGCGCCATGAGCGACCGCCAATGGGCAGGCATGATGCTGGGCGACGAAAGCTATGCCGGAGCCACCTCATTCTTCAGACTGAAGGAAGTCATCACCCGCCTCACCGGATTTGGATACATTATCCCCACCCACCAGGGACGCGCTGCCGAAAATGTACTCTTCTCCTACCTGGTGCACGAGGGCGACATTGTGCCGGGAAACTCCCATTTCGACACCACCAAAGGACATATCGAGGGACGCCGGGCACTGGCTCTGGACTGCACCATAGACGAAGCCAAACAGACACAGCTGGAAATTCCCTTCAAAGGCAATGTAGACCCTAAAAAACTGGAAAAAGCATTACAGGAACATAGCGAACGGATACCGTTCGTCATCGTCACCATAACCAACAACACCGCAGGCGGCCAGCCGGTTTCCATGCAGAACCTGCGCGAAGTCCGCGCCATTGCCGACAAGTACGGCAAGCCCGTTCTCTTTGACTCGGCACGCTTTGCGGAAAATGCCTACTTCATCAAAATGAGAGAAGAAGGTTACCGCAACAAGAGCATAAAGGAAATTACCCGCGAGATGTTTGACCTTGCCGACGGCATGACGATGAGTGCCAAAAAAGACGGTATTGTCAACATGGGCGGATTCATAGCCACCCGCCGGAAAGACTGGTATGAAGGTGCCAAAGGCTTCTGCGTGCAATTCGAAGGCTACCTCACTTACGGCGGCATGAACGGACGTGACATGAACGCCCTTGCCATCGGCCTGGATGAAAATACTGAATTTGACAATCTGGAAACCCGCATTCACCAGGTGGGCTATCTAGCCATGAAACTGGATGAGTACGGGATACCTTACCAACGTCCCGCAGGCGGCCATGCCATATTTGTGGATGCCCCCAAAGTGCTGACACACGTGCCCAAAGAAGAGTTTCCGGCACAGACACTGACCGCCGAACTCTATCTAGAAGCAGGCATACGCGGTTGTGAAATCGGCTATCTGCTGGCAGACCGCGACCCGGTGACCCGCGAAAACCGCTTCAACGGCTTGGATTTGCTCCGGCTTGCCATCCCTCGCCGCGTGTACACCGACAACCACATGGATGTGGTAGCAGCCGCTTTAAAAAATGTATATGACAAGCGGGAAAGTATTACCCGCGGAGTTCGCATCACTTGGGAAGCTCCGTTGATGAGACATTTTACGGTACAACTGGAAAGGCTGTAAGAAATTTACAGACTCAATGTCAAGACAAAATCCGGAAACAAATAATAATGAATAGTGAACCGGCGTTTCTCCACCGTACGATACTCTTCGGCGGAGAATACGCCGCTTTCATTTACAGCAAAAGGCAGAATGCGCATGTGCCCACGAAAATCAACCTCGGAAGCATTCAGGCATTTAAACATGGTCTCCTTGGCCGACCAGTGCAGCAACAGTGACCAAGTGTCGGTTCCGCGAAACACGGATGGCTGTTCATCTTCGCGCATGAATTTATGCGCCACCTTCCTTACCCGTTCACCATACTGCTCAATGTCAATGCCCACTTCCCGACCCGGCAATCCCAAAACAACAGCCACATAACCTTTCGTATGCGAAATACTGAGAGAGGCGGAAGCATCTGCCAAATAAGGTTTCCCACTGGGATGATAGGCAATCTCTTTCTCTTCTCCCGACAGCGTGTAAAGCAATACACGGACAGCCAGCCACTCCAGACGGCGGTGTGCTGCGGTGAAACGCCGCATACCTTCCCGGTATACTTCCTGATGAGGAAGCATGGCCAGCAATTCCTCCGGAGATTCCTCCGTTTTCCAAATTCCCCATCGGCAGGGAAGAGCGGTATGTTGTAAGAAGAGGGGCATGAGGCAAGGATTAAGGATTAGGGATTAGAGGAGTTGAGGCATTTACTGTAAACTTCACTTTCAGGATACGGCGGTTGTCCATCTCCAGCACCTCAAACTCATAACGGCCGTAGGTCACCTTTTCATGGAGAGCAGGAAATTCCCCCTTCAGCTCCAGCAGAAGTCCGGCAAGCGTATCGGCATCCCCTGCCACCTCATCGAACGTTTCCTCGTCTATCTTCGTTATTTTATAGAAATCGGTCAGCTGGGTCTTGGCTTCAAATACCCAAGTGTGGTCATTCAGTACGGCATATGTACGTTCTTCATCATCGTATTCGTCATGAATTTCGCCCACAATCTCCTCAATAATGTCCTCCATGGTGACAATGCCCGACGTACCGCCGAACTCATCGACCACAATGGCTATATGAATCTTGTTTGCCTGAAAATCGCGCAGCAAATCATCAATCATCTTGGTTTCGGGCACAAAATAGGCGGGCCGGATAAGCGACTGCCAGCGGAAATTATCCCCTTTGTTCAGATGGGGAAGCAAATCCTTGATATAAAGCACCCCCTTGATATTGTCACGGTTATCCGCATAGATGGGAATACGGGAGTAGACATTCTCTACAATGCACTTCACCACATCCTTGAAAGGGGTACGAATATCCAGATCCACCACATCGAGGCGGGAAGTCATAACCTCCTTGGCTGTCTCTCCACCAAAGCGGATGATACCTTCCAGAATATTGTTCTCCTCCGAAAGTTCCGCCTTATCGGTCAATTCTAGTGCATGTGAAAGTTCATCGACCGATATATTATGGTTCTTGCGGACCACATGCTTGTTCAGGAAAGAAGTGGAACGTACCAGCATAGATGCCATCGGATAGAATACGGAACGGCAAAACGTGATGCCGGGAGCAGCAAAACGGCAGAAAACCAGCGTTTTCTGAGCCGAATATATCTTAGGCATGATTTCACCGAAAAGCAACAGCAAAAACGTAAGGACTACTGTCAGAATGAGAAACTCTGCAATGGGAGAATGAAATTGGAACACATTCATAAAAAAGAAGTTACAGAGCATGATTATGGTTACATTCACGAAGTTGTTTGTAATCAGAATCGTCGCCAACAAACGTTCACTGTTATCCAGCAAATTACTGATTTTCTCATCCGAAGGATGCTTTCTCTCCGCTATTACATTTAAGTCTGACGGAGAAAGAGAAAAAAAGGCTATTTCGGAAGCTGATGCAAAGCCGGAAACGAGCAAAAGCAAACCTGCCAACACAATGGCTACAATGGCCGAAATAGAAGGAGTCTGTACGGATATACCGTTAAAAACATCTGCCAACTGGCATAAATAAGCGTCTGGGTCCAAAGATTTTGGTTTTAGTTAAACAATCAGAACGGTAGATCGTCCGTCGGGTTATCTTGTGCAGGGGCAGCCTGCGGTTGTACCGGTTGTTGCGGCTGGGCTGTCGCTCCGGCTTGCGGCGCAAACGGCGCATTGCCCGATACCGATGCACTTTTAGGTGTCAACATTTCCATTGTATCTGCAAAAACTTCAGTCACATAGCGCTTAGCTCCTGTCTGGTCATCATACGAGCGAGTGCGAATTTTGCCTTCAATGTAAAGTTTATCTCCTTTATGCACATATTTTTCGGCAGTTTCTGCCAGTCCACGCCAAAGCACAATATTATGCCACTCAGTGCGGTCGGGAACCTGGGTTCCATTCTGCAAAGTGTATCCTCTTTCTGTAGTAGCCAAAGAAAAAGTAGCTACCGCCACCCCACTGTCAAGGTATCTCACTTCCGGGTCTCTGCCCACATTTCCTAACAATATCACCTTGTTTACTGACATAAGCTTCTATTTTATTAATTTGCTGCCAAAATTAACGAGAATATCCACACCATGCAAGAATACAGACAACTTTTATATATATTTCTCCAAGAAAGCATGTATCAGCCGAGGCACCGCATAACGGTCCAAATCTTCGACCGCAACCTGCTGGTAACCTGAAAAAGAACCCGAATTATCGGGTAGAGTGACCTCATAGAAATTGGTATAAATCACTCTGTGGGACAATACATGCTTCACTCCCCGAAGTAGTGTACGGACCATCCGCACCTCTCCCTCTGCAAACAGTGCATGAAACTGCGGACATGCCAGGAACTCCTCTTCGGATAAATCTTTTTCCGTTTCGATTAGAGGCAATTCAAAGAGATTTTTCCAGATATCGTTCTCCGTCCTCTTATGTATCAAAGTATGCGCACCCATACGTACATATATATAATTAAAATAGCGGTTGGTAGTCTTTGTTCTGTGCTGCTTCACGGGCAGTTGCTGCACTTTGCCTTCCAACAAGGCTCTGCAGCTACCAGACAAAGGACAGAACAGACAGTTGGGCGACTGCGGCATACACTGCACGGCTCCGAAGTCCATAATCGCTTGGTTATAATCTGCCGGTCGGGATTTATCGAGCATCTCTCTCGCCAAAGCAGTAAAAGTTTTTTTCCCTTCGGTAGAATCAATGGGAATATCAATGCCGAAATAGCGGGAAAGCACCCGATATACATTCCCGTCTACCACCGCATAAGGCATGTCATAGGCAAAAGAACAGATGGCCGCTGCCGTATAATCCCCTACCCCCTTCAAAGCACGCACCTCTGCATAGTTTTTTGGAAATGTACCCTTCATGCTTTTGGCTGCGGCATGCAGGTTGCGGGCACGGGAATAGTACCCCAGGCCCTGCCAATATTTCATCACTTCGTCCTCGGACGCAGCAGCCAGCGACGCCACATCCGGGAAGCGTTTTATGAAACGCAAAAAGTACTCATAACCCTGCGCCACTCTTGTCTGTTGTAAGATGATTTCAGAAATCCATATCAGATAAGGGTCCGTGGTATTTCGCCACGGAAGGTCGCGTTTGTTCTCCGCATACCAATCCAACAATGTTCCGCTAAAAATATTCATGCTGCAAAAATACTTCATTTTCAGCCTAACAAAGCTTAATGCCAAGACTTTTTTAGAAAATTGTCCGAAATATATTTTTTAGAGCCACGGAAAAGCTATATATTTGCAGTCCAAAAAATTAGGAAAACTATAGTAATAATATTTTTTTTAAAGAAAAATGACTAAAGCTGATATTGTAAACGAAATTACAAAGAACACCGGAATTGATAAGACAACCGTACTTACAACCGTTGAAGCATTCATGGACGCAGTAAAGGCATCTTTATCCAAAGATGAAAATGTTTACCTCCGCGGGTTTGGTAGTTTTGTAGTGAAGAAAAGAGCTCAGAAAACTGCACGCAACATCTCCAAGAACACTACAATAATCATTCCGGAACATAACATTCCGGCATTTAAGCCTGCAAAAACGTTCACCCTCTCAGTGAAGAAATAATAAACAATAGTATTAACCCATAAAAATTTTGAAGCTATGCCAAGCGGAAAGAAGAAAAAAAGACATAAAATGTCTACGCACAAGCGTAAAAAAAGACTAAGAAAGAACAGACATAAAAGCAAAAAGTAATTTTTAGTCTGAAGGACAAAATAAAGAACAAACTTGTGAAGCAAAATGTCTCGCGGGTTTGTTCTTTGTTTAAGTAGTAAATAGAATCATTTAAAAGCCAATTATTGTGACAAGCGAACTCGTTGTAGACGTACAGCCCAAAGAGGTATCCATTGCACTGCTTGAAGACAAGCAGCTGGTGGAACTCCAGAGCGAAGGAAGAAACATCTCCTTCTCGGTGGGCAACATGTATTTGGGACGCGTCAAAAAATTGATGCCCGGCCTGAATGCCTGCTTCGTGGACGTGGGTTACGAGAAAGATGCTTTTCTTCATTATCTGGACCTAGGTCCTCAATTTAACTCGTTAGAGAAGTACGTAAAGCAAACTTTAAGCGACAAGAAGAAGCTGAATCCCATTACCAAAGCAACCATACTTCCCGACCTTGAAAAGGACGGAACGGTTTCCAACACACTCAAGGTGGGACAAGAAGTAGTGGTGCAAATTGTCAAGGAACCTATCTCTACCAAAGGGCCGCGACTGACTTCCGAACTTTCCTTTGCCGGAAGATACCTCGTGCTGATTCCCTTCAATGACAAGGTTTCCGTATCACAAAAAATTAAATCGAGCGAAGAGCGCGCACGCCTCAAGCAACTGCTGATGAGTATCAAGCCGAAAAACTTCGGCGTCATCGTCCGCACCGTAGCCGAAGGAAAACGTGTTGCCGAACTCGACGGAGAGCTTAAAGTATTACTGAAACATTGGGAAGATGCCATTACAAAAGTACAGAAGGCCACCAAATTTCCGACACTGATTTACGAAGAAACCAGCCGTGCCGTAGGACTGTTGCGCGACTTGTTCAATCCTTCCTTCGAAAACATCCACGTGAACAACGAGGCTGTGTACCACGAAATCAAGGATTACGTAACCCTCATCGCCCCTGAACGGGCAGGAATCGTGAAGCTGTACAAAGGTCAACTCCCCATTTACGACAATTTTGGTATCACCAAACAAATCAAGTCGTCATTCGGCAAGACCATTTCATACAAAAGTGGTGCCTACCTGATTATTGAGCATACTGAGGCGCTTCACGTAGTAGACGTGAACAGCGGTAACCGCACCAAGAATGCCAACGGGCAGGAGGCCAACGCACTGGAAGTGAATCTGGGTGCAGCCGACGAACTGGCACGCCAGCTCAGACTAAGGGATATGGGTGGTATCATCGTGGTGGACTTCATCGACATGAATGAAGCCGAAAACCGACAGAAGCTTTACGAACGTATGTGTGCCAACATGCAGAAAGACAGAGCACGTCACAACATCCTGCCGCTCAGTAAATTCGGACTGATGCAGATTACACGCCAGCGTGTACGCCCGGCTATGGATGTAAATACGACGGAAACCTGCCCCACCTGCTTCGGTAAAGGCACCATCAAATCGTCCATCCTCTTTACGGACACCTTAGAGAGTAAGATTGACTACCTGGTCAACAAATTGAAGATAAAGAAATTCTCGTTACACATCCACCCGTACATCGCAGCCTACGTCAATCAGGGACTCGTCTCCCTGAAACGGAAGTGGCAGATGAAGTACGGATTCGGTATCAAGATTATTCCAAACCAGAAATTAGCATTCCTGGAATATGTATTCTACGACCTGCAAGGGGAAGAGATAGACATGAAGGAAGAAATCGAAATCAAATAAAAAAGACGGCGAAGGGTATTTATCTTCGCCGTCTTTTTTATCTCTTGCTTTGGGGGAGCTCTCCCCAAACATGCCTTCCGCTATAAAGCCAAACGATAGATTTCCCTGCAATCAGTCATGGTCAGCTTCACGTAGTTGCCAAGCAGTTCGCCTTTATTGCGCTGCAGACTGACGAGCATACGGTCTATATCGGGATGCTCGATGCCCAACTCCTTAAAGCTAACCGGCAAGCCCATGTAACGGAAAAAGTGTTTCAGGCGGGCGGTACCAGCCAAAGCCATCTCTTCCAAATCTTCGGACTTGGGTATATCAAAAACGCGGTGGGCAAACTGGGCTATCTTTGCCGGATTATGTTCTGCCATAAAAGCCATCCAGGCAGGGAAGATTACAGCTAAGCCGGCACCGTGGGCTACATTATAGATAGCACTGATTTCATGTTCCAGTGCATGGGATGCCCAGTCTTCCTCACGCCCTACCCCACAAGTTCCGTTATGCGCCACAGTGCCACACCACATAATGTTGGCACGCGCGGCATAGTTGTCCGGTTGCTGTTTCACCCGGTAAGCTTCTTTAATGATAGCTGTCAAGGTGCCTTCGCAAAGCCGGTCGCTGATTTCCACATCCGGTGTATTTGTGAAATAACGCTCCATGATGTGAGCCATCATGTCGGCAATACCACAAGCCGTCTGATAAGCTGGGAGAGTGTAGGTCAGTTCAGGATTCATGATGGAAAATACGGGACGCAAATGCTCGGGGGCACAGAGCCCCAGTTTTTGGAGTGTCTCTGTCTTGGTAATTACCGTATTGCCCGAACCTTCGCTTCCGGCAGCCGGGATAGTCAGCACCACGGCTACTTTCAACGCTTTCTCCACCTTGGCACGACCGATAAAGAAATCCCAAAAGTCACCATCATAGAGGGCTCCGGCAGCAATGGCCTTTGCCGTATCTATGACCGAACCACCTCCCACAGGAAGCATCATATCCACCTGCTCACGACAGCAAAGCTGAATACCTTCGTATACCTTCCCGTCAATGGGATTGGGCTGGACACCTCCCATTTCGCAATAAGCCACACCGGCTTCCTGCAAGGATTGCTTCACTCTATCCAGCAGACCACTCCGTACAACAGAACCGCCTCCATATACTATCATCACTTTTTGTGCACCATACTTACGCGCCAATGCACCGACTTGCACTTCAGTATTCTTGCCAAAGACAAACTCTGTAGGACTATAAAAAACAAAATTATTCATTGTATACCTTATTTAATGTATCGACTGTATCTTTCAAAGAAGCGTCCGAACGCTCCCCACTTCATCAGTCCTTTCTCAAAAACAAAAATACCCAGCAATGCACAAGAGATGCCCAGCATCACATCAATCAGATAATGGTGTCCCGAATAGACAGCCGTCCACCAGATACCGACCATAATCACCGCAAACAACGCTATCAACCACTTTTTGCTGCGGTCCATAACCGCGTAAGCCAAAGCCACCACCATATAGGCGGCATGGAGCGAGGGCACTGCTGCAAATACATTGGCATTCCTTCCGTAAATGGAGTTGAAGATGGAACATCCCAGCAATTCGTCAAAGCGCCCTAAGCCTGCCACATTGCCCGGAGTGTCGAGTATCGGCTCGAAACCATAATTCATGGCATACCAGGGCGGAGCAGCGGGATGGATGTAATAGCCGGCAAAACCGATGAGATTAACCAGCAGGAACACCATCGCAAAACGAAGATATACCTTACGGTCACCCTTCAGATAGAGCCACAACCCGAATGCAATGGGAACCGGTACCCAACAGAGGTAGAATATCCCGGCAAAGAAATCGGCAACAGGACAATGGTTCAAAGCAAAATACTCACAAGGGATAAGGACAGCACCGTCTACAGACAAGCCAAAAAGGGATTTTTCTGCCTCATAAAGTCCTTTTACATCAATGGGATTCACCTGGTAATTGGGATATACGCGCATCCAGTCATACGAAATGCCGAATATGAAAAACGGCAACAGCGCCACTGCCAACTTACGGGTTATCTGTCCGGCAAAGAACAATACCAAAAATACACCCGCCATCAGGAAATGTTCCGGACGAAGCCCGATACAGACCGCTGTCAGAATCAGGAAAAACGCTGTGATGACAATCACCAGCACCGCCTCTCTCACAGAGGGAAACAAACTATTTTTCATTCCTTGTCTTTCAGTAGTTTATAGCAATGCGCCAAGCGGGCAAATGCCGTCAAATTCGCCAATATTGCAATCACTGCCATAGGCACAATCAGTATCAGCATCGGGTCGAATAAAGTACAATCACCAAAGATACCGCAGAACATGGCACCGAGGGCAGTCAGCACAACGCGTTCGGGGCGCTGCATGAAACCCACTTTACACTCCAGCCCCAAACCTTCGGCACGGGCACGCACGTAACTCACCATCAGCGAACCTATCAGCGCAATGAATGTAATGATGGAGCCCCACAAATAGCCTTGCAGCATCAGGTAATAGAAGATGCCGAACAATGTCACGAGCTCGCTGTAACGGTCGAGTACGGAGTCGTAGAGCGCACCGAAAGTAGAACTCATTTTACCCACGCGTGCCACGCGTCCGTCCATCATATCAAACAACCCGGCAAAGAGCACAATACCGCCTCCCCAGCCTACATAGGCCAGTTCACCACTCTTGTACACTCCTGCATACACAAACAAGGCAGCCGCCACGATATTCAGTACCAGCCCCGTAGTCGTAATAAAGTTAGGCGTAATGCCAATTCTAATCATACCATGCACCACAGGGTTGATAATCTTGTATATCACCTGCTGCAACCAATCTCTATAATTCATATTCGTCTTTTTTGTTCTCTAAATAATGTTTCAGAAAGCCTTTTATATTGTGATTACGATAAACGAAAAAACGTTGCAGATGGTAGTTCCAAAAAAAAGCTACCAGCACTGCTACAATTATCTTTGACAGAATAAATACATTGTCGATATAATATCCCAACAATCCATTGACCCATGTCATGCCGGTAAGCCACTCGGTCAATGCAAAAGTGCCCCAGGTATTCAGTATAATGCTGCCTCCCCAGACAAAGAGATATTTCACGGCAACATGCGTTTTCTTACAGTCTTCGGCATGGAACACCCATCCGTAATTAATGGCACAGTTTACAATGCCTCCTACCACGGAACCCGTGAATGTGGCATAAAGATAAAAAACAGCAAAAGCCTTTACCAGAAGGATAGTCACCAGAAAATCGACAAAGCTTGCGAATTGCGCAGAAATCTGGGCCTTGAAGAAGATCCAGACAGAATGGCGCCACGACACACCTTTGCCATTTGATTTCAACTGATTATCCATCTTGCCACAATCAAAATTATAAATCCGTAGACTCCAGACAGAATATCGTCCATCATTACCCCGATTCCACCCGGCAGACTTTCCATACGGCGAATGCCCAAGGGCTTGAATATATCAAACAAACGGAACAAGACAAATGCTCCCAATGCATACCATACATGTCCGGCGGGCGCCGCAAGCAAGGCAATCCACACACCGACCATTTCATCGACCACCACGCGCGAAGGGTCTTCGCCCCAAGATGCCTCCAGGCGGTTGGCAGCCCAGATACCGGCAAGTGTAAATACCAAAATCAATGCTACTGTCAGCCACAAAAGGCAGGCACTTGAAACCAGATAAGACAACCCGAACCAGATAAGCGTAGCCAGCAAAGCTCCCGCAGTGCCGGGTGCAAAAGGAGAAAAGCCCGAGCCAAAGCCCGTACCGATAATGACTGGGAGGAGGGAGGGTTTCTTCATCAAAAAAGTAATAAGGTGATAAATGCGATAAAAACGGTAAAGTGATAAATGCAATAAAGTAATAAAAGTGATAAAGTGGTAAAGTGCTATCACTCTATCACCTTACCACCTTATTTCTATCACCTTATCACTGTTTTTTTAATCCAAATAACTTGGTGCAGTTTCACCCACCATGTTGCGGAGAGTCTCTTTCACCATGCGCCATTGCTGGAACAAATCGTGTACCGGCTCATGCTCGAAATCGTGCATCGGGCTCTTGCAGAAGAAGGACAGCCACGTCTGGATGCCGCACATACCTGCACGCAATGCCAAATCACTGAAAATAACCAAGTCGAGCGCGATGGGAGCAGCAAGAATGGAGTCACGGCACAGGAAGTTAACCTTGATTTCCATCGGATAGCCCATCCAGCCGAAAATATCGATGTTGTCCCATGCTTCCTTGTTATCCTTACGAGGAGGATAGTAGTTGATGCGTACCTTATGATAAACATCACCGTACAAGTCAGGATATTTCTCCGGTTCGAAGATATTGTCGATAACAGACAGCTTGCTGACCTCTTTTGTCTTGAAGTTCTCCGGTTGGTCGAGTACCTCGCCGTCACGGTTACCCAGAATATTCGTAGAGAACCAGCCGCTTACACCCAACATACGGGTCTTGAACATCGGAGCAAGCACCGTCTTCATCAAAGTCTGGCCACTCTTGAAGTCCTTACCGGAAATGGGCACATTCATTTTCTTGGAGAATTCCCACATAGCCGGAGTATCCACACACAGATTAGGAGCACCCATAATAAACGGAGCGCCTTCTGCAATGGCAGCATATGCATAGCACATACTCGGAGAGATAACTTCAGTATTGTTTTCCTTCATTGCCTGCTCCAAAGCAGCGAGAGATTCGTGCTCTTTGGACAGCGGAATATATATTTCGGTACTTGCAGCCCACAGCACAGCAATACGCTCGCAGTTATTGGCTGCCTTGAAGTTACGGATATCCTCACGCAACTGCTCTGTCATTTCCCAGCGAGTAGCAGCCTTCTTAATATGCGTACCGTTCAAACGTTTTGCAAAATTGTGGTCGAATGCAGCAGGCATCGGCTTGATGGCTTGCAGTTCGTCTTTTACCAAATTCAAGTCTTTCTCTTTCAAAACCTCGGCATACATAGCAGCTTCGTAGGCGTTGTCCGGGAAAATGTCCCAACCGCCGAAAACGATATCATTCAAATCAGCCAAAGGCACTATGTCTTTGATAAGTTTTTCTTTGCCATCCTGCATGCGCATAGCAGCCATTTGTGTGATTGAGCCTATAGCTTTTGCCAAGCCCTTGCGAGCAGCTAATGTACCGGTAATCATGGTGGTTGCAACCGCACCACCTACTCCGACTACCAGCACGCCCAAGCGTCCGGTTGCCGGCTTAATGTTTTCTTTCATTGCCATTGTATTATTTAGAGTTTAAAAAATTGCTCAAATTTAGGGTATTTTACTCAATTGGGATTAGTCATTTTATCCGATTTAATGTCCTATTAGTAAGATTTAAGTTAAAATGTCATGTGTAGACTGATTCTGAGCCCGGATTTGTCTACATCCGGTAAATTTCGGTAAGTCAGACGCCATACATAATCGACACGCAACACCTTGAAAATATTTTCAATGCCTACACCTGCCTCTACGTATGGCGTATGTCCCATGGTGGTACTTCCAGCAGGAAAACGGAACAAATCCTGCTGAAAAGCCGGATTATTCTTATCACTCAAATTCCCATACAAGCCGCGGCAGGAAAGTACTTCACGCCATTTCAACTTTTTCAACAAAGGAATACGGTTGAAGAGCCAGCCGTTCAAGTAATAGGTCACATCCCAGGAAGCGTATTCATCGTTCATGAATTCCATGGCATTCATCAGTGAATAGGACTCGGGCTGTATGGTATAGGACAAGTTCGCGTTGGGAATGACGAGCAAAGGGAAAGGAACCTTGTTCCATACTTTCCCGGCCTTCAGGATAACGTCCGTATAACCGAATGCTGAGAACCAGAAACGCTTTTGAAAACCCGCTTCCGTATAGTGATAGGTATAGTCTCCTCCCAGTACCCCTTTGGCAGCCATGGTATGTGTAAGCGAAAAGACCGGAGCATCCAGCGAAACGGGGAAACGGTTCCATTGGGTCTGGAAGAATTTCTCGTTGGGAGCATAGCGCAGCTTCAATTCCAGTTCACTGGTCGAAATACTTTTTACATACGTATTATGGTCGTCCTGCTTGACGAAAGGAATCAGATGGGATGATTCATCTTTACGCAGACGCGTCGTCATCTGTACGGAAAAACCGGAATGGAACTCATTGGTATAGGTCAGTTCCGCCTTCCGCTGATAACCGATACGGTCATCCTTCTGACGTTTCAAAGCAAGAAAAACATTGTCCTGACTGGTATAAAGATAGTGTTGTCCATATTGATTGACATCTGACAAGTAACGGAGCTTCAACGAATGTATAGGAAATTCATTGGCATATTCCTTCTTCTTATGAAAAGAATATTCCAGTTCGGCAAGTCCTTTTACACGATGGTCGCGAAAACCGTATGCCATATACCCCCTACCGAACAGATGCGGATTGAGCCATGCCGTCGTCATACCGCCGGCACGCAAGCGCACCCCTTCCAGTGTATTTCCGCTGATGGTGGTATTCATCATACCGATATAGAACAAAGGTTCTTTTTCCTTCGGAGCGGGAATATACCCCGTGAACAGCACCTTCAACACTTTCTCCGTCCAGAAATAAACGGGATAGCTGCGCAACTGGGCCATCATCTTGTCCACCGAAGTTTCTTTCTTGCTGACTTCCACCTGGCGGTTGGCATCCCAATATGCTTCCGAATAGCCGGAAGCCGATGTCTCTTCAATCACCTTTTCCGGTTTTCGGAAAGCCTGCAGAGCCTTGTCATCCGGTTCATACTGATAATTTCTGTAATACACATCCCGCTTGGCATAAATACCGTCACTATTGTCCACCAACTTGAACTCCGTAGTGATACTCTCATTGAGCAACTGCCTCGTACCGTCCTCCGCGCGGTCAAAATTCTGTTCAATCTTCATGTAGTCCACAAAGTTCAGATTTATTTTCTGAGGAAAGTTCATGACGGTACGCTTTACAAAATAGGTACTGTCCAGCATGACGTATAAATGTCCCGTAAAACCGAACGACTCGGAGTTGAAAGGGACAAATGTCAAGTCAACACAAGGCTTTCCGGCAACGGTAAGCGTATCCATCAGATAATATTTGTAGAAAGACGGCCCAAGGGAGGAAAGCGGACTGACAAACTTATTGGTGAACAAGGTGATGTTGTTCTCATAAAGGTCTACATCGGTCATGGTGACACTGATAGCCTGCTCCATACCCTGCTGGGAAAGCATTTCGTCCACTCCTGCCTGCCTGCGGGCGGTGACCCACTGTTTCCGGCTATGCGGAGACTTGCGGTAATAGTCTGTGGCAAGCAACTCACGGTTGGAGATGGCCAGTACCGGCCTGCCGGTAACGGCAGAGGTATCGACATAATCCGTCAGAAACTTGAACTTACGGTAAAGCCACTTCTGTTGCTTCAAGCTGTCGAAGTTATTGATGGCAAAAGTCATCTTTTCATAGCGGTCACGTTTCCAGAAGTCGCGTTCGTCGGGCGAGTAGTCATCCCGATGCTCTATCATCTTGCGTACAAACTCCACTGCGGGATTATCCTTTTTCTTATACCGTTCACGTTTCGGCTTCACCACCACCTCATCCAGTGCATAAGTGGCTGGCGAAAGGGCAATATTGAACTTAGAAGACTTTGCAGGATGAATCAGCCGGACATATTCATTATATCCCACGGCCGAAATGACCAGCGTGGCCTCCGGGCGATAGGTCTTGAAGGAAAAACGGCCGTTATTGTCCGTCATCCCTCCCTCCGTAGTTCCTTTCAGATAAACTGACGTATAAGGCAACGGCTCCTTCGTCAACGAATCGGTGACAACGCCTTGCACCATATATTGTGCTCTCAATGGAAGAGTAACCAGCTGGATAAGCAGAAATACCCTAAAAAACAACTTCATACCTTGTTTTACCTAATTTGGATGGCAAAGGTACGGAAGAAAACTTTTTCTTAAAGTTCGGTTTTACGGAATAAATGTTCTAAAAAACTCCTTTTGTACAAAACACTTCCCGTTAAAAGCCGTTGTATAGCGAAACGACGCTCCAGAAAGCATCGGAACAACCAATATATAACCTAAACAACTTGATTATGGAATGGATTTTCAACCAGCTCAGGGAACGCCCCGAACTTGCCATTTTCCTCACTATATTCCTGGGATTCTGGCTGGGGAAACTGCGTATCGGTAAGTTTACGCTGGGCACAGTGACCAGTGTACTGCTTGTAGGCGTACTGGTAGGGCAACTGAATATAGCCGTACCGGGTCCGATAAAGTCGGTATTTTTTCTGCTTTTCCTTTTTGCCGTGGGCTATAAAGTGGGTCCCCAGTTCTTCCGCGGACTGAAAAAGGACGGATTGCCCCAAGTGGGCTTTGCCGTACTGATGTGTGTATCCGTACTGTTAGTGACCTGGCTGCTGGCCCTGATGATGGGCTACAATGCCGGTGAAGCTGCCGGACTGCTGGCCGGTTCGCAAACCATCTCCGCCGTCATCGGAGTGGCAGAAGACACCATGGCCAATATGGGACTGGACGAGGCCCAACGACAAAGTTACGTCAACATCATTCCCGTATCCTACGCCGTCACCTACATTTTCGGTACGGCAGGCTCGGCATGGGTCCTATCATCCATTGGTCCCAAGATGCTAGGCGGGCTGGAAAAGGTGAAAGCCGCCTGCAAGGAACTGGAGGCGAAGATGGGCAGCTCTCTGGCTGACGAACCGGGATTCATGCCGGCGGCACGCCCCGTCACTTTCCGTGCCTACCGGGTCGAAAACGAATGGTTCAAGAATGGAAAGCGGGTGATTGACCTGGAAGTCTACTTCCGGCAGCACGACAAACGTCTATTTGTGGAACGCCTCCGCAAATCCGGAGTTGTGGTGGAAGTCAGCATGAACATACAGATAGAGCCGGGAGACGAAGTAGTGCTAAGCGGACGCCGCGAATACATCATAGGCGAAGAAAGCTGGATAGGGCCGGAAGTACAAGATGCCCAGCTCCTGGATTTTCCTGCCGAAAAGTTACCGGTTACAATCACACGCAAGACGGTTGCCGGCAAGACGGTTGCAGTTATCCGAAGGGAAAAGTTCATGCACGGTGTCAGTATCCGGAGCATCAAGCGCGCCGGAATATCCATTCCCGTGCTGGCACAAACGGTAGTAGATGCCGGCGACGTCATCGAAGTGGTAGGTACCAGGCAGGAAGTGGAAGCAGCAGCCAAACGTCTGGGGTATATAGACCGCCCTACCAACCAGACGGACATGATATTCGTAGGCCTGGGTATCCTTGTCGGAGGTTTGTTCGGAGCACTTTCCGTCCATATCGGCGGCATCCCCATCAGCTTGAGCACAAGCGGCGGCGCATTGATTGCCGGCTTGTTCTTCGGCTGGCTCCGCAGTAAGCACCCCACCTTCGGGCGCATTCCCGAACCTTCGCAATGGGTGTTGAACAATGTCGGTCTGAACATGTTCATCGCGGTAGTGGGCATTTCGGCAGGTCCCAGTTTCGTGCAGGGCTTCCACGACGTAGGTATCAGCCTGTTCCTGGTGGGAGCAGCCGCCACCACCCTGCCGCTGATTATCGGCTTGCTGCTGGCAAGGTATGTTTTCAAGTTCCATCCGGCACTGGCTTTGGGCGTCTGCGCGGGGGCACGTACCACTACGGCCGCTTTAGGCGCGGTGCAGGATGCCGTTGAGAGTGAGACACCTGCTCTGGGATACACCGTGACCTATGCCGTGGGCAATACCTTATTAATAATATGGGGTGTAGTCATCGTTTTGCTAATATAAGACGATTCTGTACCAATGCTTACTAATCCGGAGCATTCAAAGAATTATTGCCGGAAATGCAAGCGACTATATACCCATTCACTAATAGCTATTCGTCCGACAGCTGTCGGACGATAATTCAACAGTTGTCGGACGATGATTCAACAACTGTCGGACGAAAAGGAAACATATATCGGACGATTAATTTCAAGCAAGGAAAGAAATAGTATACCGCATGAACAGAGATTATTCGCCGAATGACTGAAAACAATAAATAACGAACCTAAACTTGAGCTTATGGATACAAAACTTTTAGAAAAGAAAATGGAATCTATCAGTCCTTTCGAACTGAAGAACCGCCTGATAGACATGGCAGACGAGAGTCTGAAGAAAACCGCCCGTACCATGCTGAACGCAGGGCGCGGCAACCCCAACTGGATTGCAACCGCTCCACGCGAAGCCTTCTTCCTATTGGGAAGCTTCGGCCTGGAAGAGTGCCGCCGCATCATGGATTTGCCCGAGGGCATTGCAGGCATCCCCGAAAAAAAAGGCATTGCCTCCCGCTTCGAAGCCTTCCTGAAAAAGAACAATAACGTACCGGGCGCCAAATTGCTGGAACAAACCTACAACTACCTGCTGATGCAGCATGCCGCCGACCCCGACAGCCTTGTACACGAATGGGCCGAAAGCATTGTAGGCGATCAGTATCCCGTGCCCGACCGCATCCTTCATTTTACGGAAATCCTTGTGCAAGATTACCTTTCGCAAGAGATGTGCGACAACCGTCCTCCCCGGGGTGCCTATGACCTGTTTGCCACCGAAGGTGGAACAGCCGCCATGTGCTACATCTTCGACTCCCTGCAGGAAAACTTCCTGCTGAACAAAGGGGACGGCATCGTCCTCATGGTTCCTGCCTTTACCCCCTATATTGAAATCCCACAACTCAGCCGCTACCAGTTTCGAGTGACCAAAATACATGCCAACCGCATGAATAACGAAGGGATGCACCTCTGGCAGTACAGCGACGAAGACATAGACCGCTTGAAAAGCCCTAAAATCAAGGCCCTCTTTGTCACCAATCCCAGTAATCCGCCCAGCTACACACTCAGTCCGGATACAATGGCGCGCATCGTGAGCATCGTCAGGAATGACAACCCTAATCTGATGATTATTACAGACGACGTATACGGTACATTCAGTCCACACTTCCGTTCGTTCATGGCAGAAATTCCCTACAATACGCTTTGCGTCTATTCATTCTCCAAATACTTCGGTGCCACCGGATGGCGCAATGCGGTCATTGCCCTGCACGAATTCAACCTGTTCGACAAGCTGATAGCCAAACTGCCGAAAGAGAAACGGGAGATTCTGCACCACCGCTACTCCACCCTCACTCTGGAACCTGAAAAACTGAAGTTTATCGACCGTATGGTTGCCGACAGCCGTCAGGTGGCACTGAACCATACCGCCGGACTGTCATTGCCACAACAGATGCAGATGGGCCTTTTCGCCGCCTTTGCCCTGCTGGACAAGGAAAACAAATACAAGCAAAAGATGCAGGAGATTATCCGCCGCCGATTGCATGCCCTTTGGGAGAATACCGGTTTCACGCTGACGGAAGACCCGTTGCGCGTAGGTTATTATACAGAAATCGACATGCTGGTTTGGGCAAAGAAGTTCTATGGGGACGACTTTGTAGAATATCTGAAACGTACCTACAGCCCGCTGAACGTAGTCTTCCGCCTTGCCAAAGAAACCTCTCTGGTGCTGCTGAACGGCGGTGGTTTTGACGGCCCCGAATGGAGCGTACGCGCCTCACTCGCCAATCTGGACGAGAAAGACTATGCAACCATCGGCCAAGGCATCAAAAAGATACTGGAGGAGTATGCAAAAGAATTCTTTAAAAATGGAAAGGCGAAAGGTAAAAATTGAAAATTGAAAGGTGAAAGGTAAAACTTTCAAATTTTAATTAAATAGTATACGGAAGCGGGTCAATCCATCGCTGTAGGTACGCAGGGAGAACGTGCAACCATGACGGCTCAAAACTTCCCGGATAAACACCAGGCCAATTCCCTGCCCGTTCGGCTTGGTGGAAAAGAAGGGGCTGAAGAGTTTAGCTTCGGTCTCTTTACTTATCCCCGGACCATTGTCAACGACTTCGACAGAAGCGGGGGCAGTGGTCCTTACTATTATCTCACCTTGCTGTCCGTTTTCTCCGGCGTCCCCCTCTATACTTTCGGCGGCATTCTTGATGATATTCACAAGCACCTGCTCAAAAAGAGAAGCATCCATACGCACCATTCCCACCTCCGGGTCGCATTCCAGACGTAGCTCTATATTGCGGTCATTGCACATTCCTTCCATGAAACGCTTGCACATGGACACCAACTCATTCAGTTGGACGGGTGCCAGGGTAGGTTCAGGTATCTTTACCACATCTGCAAAACGGGTAATGAAACGGCTCATCGAGAAACAACGCTCCGTACAGACGCGCATCACGTCGCAGATGTCCTCCATATCATCTTCTGTAGAAAGTGCCTGCTCCACTGTATCGAGTGTGGAAGTGATGCCCGCAGTGGTATTGTTCACTTCATGAGCTATCATGCGGATTACCTTTTCATAGGCACGCTTCTCGGCACGCATCACTTCTTCCGTCATACGCTCTATCAAGAAAAAAGGATGTTTGAACCCTCTGTCAATAAAAGAAGAATGGGTGCATTTATAAATATTCGCATCATTGAGACGGACCACCGCCGTCTCGTCTTTGGGAATAGACGAAAGTTCGGCAGCCAACGGGGAGTCCATCTGGTCCAGCCGTTTTGTCATCGCCTCCTCCATACGGACACCGAGCATCTTTACCGCCATCGGATTCAGTTGCGACACTTCATCGTCCATTGTCAGGATAATAACCCCCATTGGAGATGCCTGAATCAACAAATCCAAGAAGTGATTCTGCTCGCGCATGCGCAACCGTTCATTCTTGAGCTGCTCCATCATTCGGTTAAAGATATTCACAATGCGGTCTGCCTCGTACTGCCCTACCCGGCTGAGACGACTACTGAAATCCTGCTCGCGCAGCAACTCCATACCGCTGCCTATGGTGTTCATCGGCTTCACTATCTTATTATAGAATACTATCAGATAGATAAGGATAAACCCGATGAGCCCCTCCAATACGTACAGATACAAAGAAGGCTTTCCACTCAGCAGATATACCAGCATTCCACCCAGACCGAGCAGAAAAAGGACGAGTATGAAGAAAAAGAATTTTATGCGCACGGGACTTGAATATTATATTTTTCCAAACGTCTGTAAAGCGCAGCGCGGCTGATGCCTAATGACACTGCCACTTGACTGAGATTCCCTTTATGCTGTTCCAACGCCTGCAAGATAGTCTGCCGCTCTATTTCATCCAAGGTCATACCTGCAAAAGAAGTACCTTCGGCAGCTTTGGCCGGTTCGTCGTGACGCAGATATTGGGCATCGAAATCCGTGGCATCCAGCACCGGCTTGCCGCTGACCAGAATGGTACGCTCCACCAGATTCTTCAACTCACGAATGTTGCCCGGATAAGGCAGGCGGGAAAGGAAATTCAGAGCGTCGGCCGAGAAATCCGTACGCGGCAAGCCGTTCACCTCTGCCTGACGGTCGGCAAAATGACGTGCCAGCAAAGGTATATCCTCACGGCGCTCCCGCAAGGAGGGCAGTTTTACGGTAATCAGGTTGATACGGTAAAAAAGGTCTTCACGGAAAGTACGTTCGGACACCATCTTGCGGAGGTCTGCATTAGTGGCGGACACAACGCGCACATCGACTTTGCGGGGACGGCTATCGCCCAGCACTTCGAATGTCTGGTCTTGAAGCACGCGCAGCAGTTTCACCTGGCAGGAAGGGTCGAGGTCACCAATCTCGTCGAGGAAGATAGTACCTTTATTTGCCATTTCAAAACGCCCTATACGGTCGGCGCTGGCATCGGTAAACGCCCCTTTCTTATGGCCGAACATCTCGCTCTCGAACAAGCTCTGCGAGATGCCACCAAGGTTCACCTTAACAAAGGGCTGCTTCACGCGTTGGCTGTTGATATGGATGGCTTCGGCAATCAGCTCCTTGCCCGTTCCGCTTTCGCCCGTAATCAGCACCGAAGCATTGGTACGGGCTATGCGGGCCACTGTGTTCAACACTTCCATCAACCCTTTGGACTTACCTATAATATGGCTGCGATTCAATGCGGTAGTCTGTTCTTCCGGCACCTCTTTCGGGGCGGCCGTAAGCTCAAGGGCCGTCTCGATGCGCTGCAAAAGAGCAGCATTGTTCCAAGGCTTGGTTATGAAATCGAATGCGCCGGCCTGCATACCCTGCACGGCAAGCTGGATACTTCCCCATGCCGTCATCAAAATAACGGGCACATCGGGACGGAACACCTTTACCTGCTTCAATAAGGTAAGTCCCTCTTCTCCGGTAGTGGAAAGAGTGAAGTTCATATCCATCAAAATCAAGGCGGGAGCTTCGGCCCTCACTATGTCCATAGCTTCGCGAGGACTTGGAGCCGTTTTCACCTCATATCCGGCACGCTTCAGCATAAAGCTGAGGGAAGAGCGCACAGCACTATCGTCGTCTATTATCAGTATCATAAAAATTGTAGTTTGTTTCCCGCAAAAATAAGTAAAAAAGCAGAGTTATGAATGATAAGTTATAAGTTATTTACCTATAATATCGCATATACGGTACTTTTACCGGCAAATAACTCATAACTTATCACTTGCAACCCGTCGACTTATCCTCTTACCACCTCTTCAAAATCAGCTTCCAATTCCGTATCGCGTTCAAAATCCCAAAGGGTCAAGCTGCGGAGCTGATAGAAGTAATACCAATAGTAGTACAGCTCTGAAATATGCTTTTGACGGGCTTCGTCTTTAGAGTTCTGTGCATCGTTCAGGTCCAGGGTGCTGATTTTACCTATCATAAAGGTCTCTACACTGGTCTTGTAACGCTTCTCAGCAATGACATCCGCCTCTTCGGCTATGTCCAGCTGTTGCGCCTGGTTGTTGAAGTTAGCCACCAGCAAAAAGATGTCCTGGTTAAAGTCCATCTGTTCCTGACGGATTCTGGACAAGACCACTTCACGGTTGCTCTTTGCCACCCTTACCTTGCCGCGGCGCTTGCCCCAGTCAAGGATAGGAATCTTGACGCCTACCTGCACAATCTGATTATCAAGCAAGTCCCGGTAGGCTGAAGAGAATTCATGGTTCTGCCCCGTATAGCCCACACTGGCAAAGAGGTCGATGCTGCGCAAGTTTCCGCGTGCCGTTGCCACTTCATAATCAGCTTCGAGCTGGCGGCGGCGAATGTTCTGTGCAAAGGAGTTGCGTTCCAGTGCCTTGTTCAGCACACGGTCATACTCCATCTTTATATCGGGAACAGTGGCGGGCAACACCGGATTCAGGCTTTCCTGCTCGGACACCCCGAGGAAAGAACGGAGCTGGAACATTTTTGCATTCAGGTTGCTCTCTGCCTCAGTCACGTCGGCCTTGCCCTGCAATGAATTCAGTTTAAGCTGCAACAAATCATTCTCGGATATCTGTCCCATTTTACGTTTGGCTATGGCCACTTCATAAAGGCGGTCGGCATTCGTCTTGTTCTGCATGGCGGTAGCGAGCGATTCTTTGGCCAGCAGCAACTCAAAGAAATAAGTGATGGTTTTCATCGTCACCTCTTCCGTAGCTGAAATGAACTCGGCCTTTGCCTCGGCATAGCGTACGGGCTCTATACGGCGGTTCCACTTCAAGGTATTCACTCCGAAGACCGGCTGCGTCAACTCCAGGCTCACGGGGACTGACATGAACTGCTTCGCTCCTCCGGAACCCAGTTGTTTGAGATAATCCAGCGAAGAAGTCAGTGACAGCTTACCCCCCGTAAACCAAATGTTCTGGTCTACCGAAAGCTGTCCGGACAGCCCCAGTGTATTGTTGCGAACAAAGCTATAGGAGCCGTCGGAATTCTGGTAGGTACTGTAGGACTTGTTATAGTTGGGTAGTGTACCGGTGAAATTCACTTCCGGCAACAAGTCCGCACGGAATGTACGGTATTCCCAATACGCGGTTTTCAATTCATTCAATGCCACAGCAGCATCCACAGACTGCGTACGGGCCAGTACAATGGCCTCCGACAGCGTAATATTGCGTTCATGTCCCAAAGTATCATTCTGCGCCATGGTTGCCAACGGCATCAAAAAACAAACTGCAAGTAAAATATTCTTTTTCATGTTCAATCTTTAAAATTGTCGCAAACAGAAAAGCAAAGAGTGTGCCAAGTGGCCGGAAAGGTTTCATAGAGGGGTAAGTGTTCATTTTCGGACAGTGGGGATGTCCGTTAGCGGACGATATCAAGAAAACAACCGGTCTCTATCTAAAGTCTGAAAAAATCCTTCTAAAGTTCAATTAACCATTAATTAATTGATGAAAAATTTCTTTATTAAGGAAGAATTCTCTTTCTTTGTGCTGCTTTATACCTTTATTAAAAAGGATACAATACTAACATTAATTTATATAGTTATGAAGATTTCACACATTGAGCATCTGGGCATTGCCGTTAAGAGCATTGAAGAAGCCCTTCCGTACTACGAAAACGTTTTAGGTTTGAAATGCTACAACATCGAAACCGTGGAAGATCAGAAAGTTAGAACCGCTTTCCTGAAAGTGGGCGATGTAAAGATCGAATTGTTGGAACCTACTTCTCCCGAAAGCACAATTGCCAAGTTCATCGAAAAGAACAACGGTAACGGTGGCATGCATCATCTGGCATTTACCGTTGAAGACGGAGTGGCCGGTGCGCTTGCCGAAGTCGAAGAAAAAGGTATCCGCCTTATAGACAAAGCTCCCCGCAAAGGTGCAGAAGGTCTGAACATTGCATTCCTGCATCCGAAGTCAACTCTCGGTGTCCTGACCGAGCTTTGCGAGAAACCGGAATAAGCAAGACTGTAAAATCATCAAATCATAAATTGTATAAACACTTAAAGAATATAAATTCATGAGTAATCAACTTGAAAAGATTAAAGAGCTTATAGACCGCCGCGCTGCAGCACGTCTCGGTGGTGGTGAAAAAGCGATTGCAAAGCAACACGAGAAGGGTAAATATACAGCTCGCGAGCGCATAGCCATGCTTCTCGACGAAGGCAGTTTCGAAGAAATGGACATGTTCGTAGAACATAGATGCACCAACTTCGGCATGGAAAAGAAACACTACCCCGGTGACGGTGTAGTAACCGGTTGCGGTACAATCGAAGGCCGTCTGGTTTATATCTTCGCACAGGACTTCACAGTTTCTGCCGGTTCACTGTCCGAAACCATGTCTCTGAAAATCTGTAAGATTATGGACCAAGCCATGAAAATGGGTGCTCCGTGTATCGGTATCAACGACTCGGGCGGTGCACGTATTCAGGAAGGTATTAATGCCTTGGCTGGCTACGCTGAAATCTTCCAACGTAACATACTTGCTTCGGGTGTCATTCCGCAGATTTCCGGTATTTTCGGTCCTTGTGCCGGTGGCGCCGTTTACTCTCCTGCCTTGACAGACTTTACTTTGATGATGGAAGGTACATCCTACATGTTCCTTACCGGTCCGAAGGTAGTAAAGACTGTAACCGGAGAAGACGTAAGCCAGGAAAACCTGGGTGGCGCGAGCGTTCACTCCACCAAATCTGGTGTTACTCATTTTACTGCACAGACAGAAGAAGAAGGTTTGGCTCTTATCCGCAAACTGTTGAGCTACATTCCCCAGAACAACCTGGAAGAAGCTCCCTATGTAGACTGTACAGACCCTATCGACCGTCTGGAAGATTCCCTGAACGACATCATTCCTGATAACCCGAACAAGCCGTACGATATGTACGAGGTAATTGGTGCTATCATAGATAATGGTGAGTTCCTCGAAATCCAAAAAGATTATTCAAAGAATATCATTATTGGTTTCGCACGTTTCAACGGACAGTCCGTAGGTATTGTTGCCAACCAGCCGAAGTATCTGGCAGGTGTGCTCGACAGCAACGCATCCCGCAAGGGCGCACGCTTCGTCCGTTTCTGCGACGCCTTCAATATTCCTATCGTATCATTGGTAGACGTACCGGGATTCCTTCCGGGAACCGGCCAGGAGTACAACGGCGTCATCCTGCACGGTGCCAAACTGCTGTATGCATACGGTGAAGCTACTGTACCCAAGGTTACCATCACACTGCGTAAATCCTACGGTGGTTCGCACATCGTGATGAGCTGTAAGCAGCTGCGTGGCGACATGAATTATGCTTGGCCTACTGCTGAAATCGCTGTAATGGGTGGTGCAGGTGCTGTAGAAGTATTATATGCCCGCGAAGCCAAAGAGCAGGAAAATCCGGCTCAATTCCTGGCTGAAAAAGAGGCTGAATACACCAAGTTGTTTGCCAATCCTTATAATGCAGCTAAATATGGCTACATTGATGATGTTATCGAACCGCGTAACACACGTTTCCGCATCATTCGTGCCCTGCAACAGTTGCAAACCAAGAAATTGACTAACCCGGCTAAGAAGCATGGTAATATTCCCTTGTAATCAAGCTTTTCACACTAAAACAAGAACGATTATGAATAAAACAAAAATCGGAATATTCCTTTCATTGATGCTGGTGTTGGGCTTTTGCTCTTCTTGCAAAGAACAGAAATCGAACAACAAACTGCTGCTGAATGAAGTGCTGGTCAACAACGAGAGCAACTATCAGGATGACTACGGTGTGCACAGCGCATGGATTGAAATATTCAACAGATCATACGGCAGCGCCGACCTTGCAGGTTGCTATCTGAAATTCAGCAGCCAGCCGGGTGATACTGCCAGTTATTTCATTCCCAAAGGTGACGTTCTGACACTCATAAAACCACGTCAGCATGCACTTTTCTGGGCTGATGGAGAACCAAGACGCGGTACATTTCATACGAACTTCAAACTGGATGCCACAAATGCCAACTGGATTGGGTTGTATGATTCCGGCAAGAAATTGCTTGATCAAGTCATAGTGCCTGCCGGTACTTTAAAAGCCAACCAATCCTATGCCCGTGTCAGTGATGCAGCCGACCAATGGGAAGTAAAGGGTGGAAGCGAAGATAAATATGTCACTCCGAGTACCAACAACAAGACTATCGACAGCAATGCCAAAATGGAAAAATTCGAAGAGCATGACAGCGTAGGTATCGGTATGGCTATTTCTGCCATGAGCGTTGTATTCTGCGGGCTGATATTACTCTACATCTCCTTCAAGATTATAGGTAAAATATCAGTTAACCTCAGCAAACGCAATGCCATGAAAGCTAAAGGTATTACTGATAAACAAGAAGCAAAAGAGAAACAACTGGGGCAGGCTCCGGGAGAAGTTTTTGCTGCCATTTCAATGGCCATGCACGAATTCCAAAGCGATGTACACGATGTGGAAGACACGATACTTACCATTACCCGTGTAAAACGCAGTTACTCACCGTGGAGTTCAAAGATTTATACGTTGCGTGAGACTCCTCACAAAAAGTAAGTCACCCATAATAAAATAAAACGATGAAAGAATATAAATATAAAATTAACGGTAACGTATATAAAGTTGCCATTGGAGATATTGAAGACAACATCGCTCATGTAGAAGTGAACGGTACTCCCTACAAAGTTGAAATGGAAAAAGCACCGAAGGTAGTCGTTAAACCGGTAGCACGTCCGGCAGCCACATCCGCTCCTGCTGCTCCTGCTACTCCGGTAGTAAAACCGGCCGCTGCTTCTACCGGCAAGTCAGGTGTAAAATCTCCGCTTCCCGGTGTAATCCTCGATATCAAAGTAAATGTCGGCGATACAGTAAAGAAGGGACAAGTTATCATCATTTTGGAAGCCATGAAGATGGAAAACAATATCAATGCTGATAAAGACGGTAAGATTACAGCCATCAATGTAAACAAAGGGGACTCTGTTCTCGAAGGTACTGACCTCGTAATTATTGAATAATATGGGAGAATTTATCACATTTTTAGGAAACAACCTTGCCGACTTCTGGACTTATACAGGTTTTGCCAATGCAACGGTAGGACATGTGGTAATGCTTCTGGTAGGTTTGTTTTTCATATACTTGGCTGTAGCCAAGGAATTTGAGCCGATGCTATTAATTCCTATCGGTTTCGGTATGCTGATTGGTAATATACCTTTCAATATGGAAGCCGGATTGAAAGTTGGTATCTATGAAGAAGGTTCCGTACTTAATATTCTGTACCAGGGAGTAACCTCCGGTTGGTACCCGCCACTCATATTCCTGGGTATCGGTGCCATGACGGATTTCTCTGCTTTGATATCGAACCCCAAATTAATGTTGGTTGGTGCAGCAGCCCAATTCGGTATATTCGGTGCTTATATGATTGCCCTTGCCATAGGATTTGACCCGATGCAGGCTGGTGCAATCGGTATCATTGGTGGTGCCGATGGTCCGACTGCCATCTTCCTCTCTTCCAAACTGGCTCCTAACTTAATGGGTGCCATTGCGGTATCAGCCTATTCATATATGGCATTAGTACCGGTGATACAGCCGCCTATTATGCGTTGGCTGACCAGTAAAAATGAACGTCTTATCCGTATGAAACCTCCCCGTGTGGTTTCACATACGGAAAAAGTAATGTTCCCGATTATCGGTTTGTTACTAACCACATTCCTTGTACCATCCGGTCTGCCTTTGCTGGGTATGCTGTTCTTCGGTAATTTACTGAAAGAAAGTGGAGTTACACGTCGTCTGGCAAACACAGCCAGTGGTCCGCTGATTGATACCATTACTATTCTGCTTGGTTTGACAGTAGGTGCTTCTACGCAAGCATCCGAGTTCTTAACCCTTGATTCAATCAAGATATTCGGTCTGGGCGCCTTATCATTTGTCATTGCCACAGCATCCGGTGTCATCTTCGTGAAGATTTTCAACCTCTTCCTGAAGAAAGGCAACAAGATTAATCCGTTGATCGGTAATGCCGGTGTATCTGCCGTACCCGACTCTGCACGTATCTCCCAAGTAGTAGGTCTGGAATACGATCCTACCAACTATCTGCTGATGCATGCCATGGGCCCGAACGTTGCCGGTGTAATCGGTTCCGCTGTAGCAGCAGGTATCCTGCTGGGATTCTTAATGTAATACATTTATTCATTCCGTTATCCGGCTTGAATTCTGAACTATTTTAGAGCCCCTTCATTTTTGGAGGGGCTTTTTCGTTAATCTATCTAAAACAGATTACGATTATTTCGTAAATACATTCTTTTTAGTAACTTGCAGTCAGTTTAACCTCATATAAATGATATACTGTATGCGAAAGCTTTTTATCTCCTTATGTTTCAGTGCATGCTGTTCGCTTCTGGCGGCACAGACCACAAATCCCATTCAAGAGGCGATGGCCAACTACGATTATGAAACAGCCTTGATGCTGATCGATCAAGAAACCCCGACCGTCCCCCTACTCTACCAAAAAGGGAAAGCGCTGAAAGGGCTGGGCAATAACCTTGAAGCTCTGAGCGTATTTCAGGAAGTCGTAGCTCAGGATTCTCTCAATCCCCGGGCATACATTGAAGCTGCCGAATGCTGCAAATCACTTGCCAAATATAGCGAGGCACTGGATTACTACCAGAATGCGCTCCACATAAATCCGGACAATAAATACGCACGCATCCAGTATATCAGTCTGCTGATGAACATGAAGAGATACCGTGAGTCTCTAAAGGAAAGCAACCTGCTGGCAGAAAGGGACAGTTCCGCCTATGTACTACACCTTAGAGCCGAAAGTATGGGGCAAGTCTATGACAACACAGAAATCATGCATGTGATAGATGCCTACCTGGACATACAGAAAAGATATCCCAATGATTACCTGTCTGCTGCCAAACTCGGCAACATCTATGTAGCAGGCCACCAGTATGAAGACGCCATAAGCATAACGGAGAAATACCGTTCCATAGACTCCACCAACGTCCTTGTGAACCGCATCAATGCCCAAGCCTATTGCCTGAACAAAGATTACCCCAAAGCAATAGAAAGATATGAACAACTGTTACAGGAAAAAGACAGTTCTTTCCAAACCTGCTTCTACGCCGGAATCAGCTATTATGCCCTCGAAGACTTCTACCCAGCACACGACCTGCTGGAAAGGGCTCTTAAAGATGACAATACCAACATCAACGTTCTCTATTATCTGGGACGCGCCTGCTCCAAGACATCATGGAAAGAGGATGGAGTGACTTATCTGGAAACTGCCGTAAGCCTCGCCATGCCCAGCGACAGTGTCATGTCCCGCCTATATGTGGGGCTTGCGGACTGCTACAAGATGGCATTTCAATACACCGACCAGGCGAATACCCTTCTGACACAATACGAAAAATACGACCGGCAGAAACACAAACTGCTCTACGACGCAGCCTTTATCTATTATTACTATCTGAAAGATGCGTCCAAAGCAGAGAGATACCTAACGGCCTACCTGAAAACCCGTCCGAAAAACAGCAAGGACAAAGTGCAGGAAGTAGATGCGGACGGAGTTCCCATCATCGGAGAAGACAACCGATACAATGCCGCCGAAAACTGGCTGAAGGACATCAGAGAAAAGCGCAAGAAAGAGGACTTCTTCAAGGGAAAGGTCGATACCGCCAGCGTAACCCCCATCAAATAGCCCAATGAAAACGTTTGCATAATATAATAAAGTACAGTAACGGAGAAAGATTAACTTTCTCCGTTATTTGTTTTAAATTAGCGCAAAAATTAACCGTAAAGTTACTATCATGAAAAAAGTATTCTTAATCTTGGGAACACTCTTACTCTCCCTCAGTACGTATGCAGCTATGAATGTGAACAAAATCGACCCTCCGTTTTGGTACACCGGCATGCAGAACCCGGAACTCCAGCTGATGGTCTATGGCGAAGGCATCGGCAACGCGGCAGTATCCGTCAATTATCCTGGCGTCTCATTGAGCAGCACCGTCAAGCTGGAAAGCAACAACTACCTCCTGGTCTATCTGAAACTGGACAAGGATGTAAAACCCGGCAAATTCAACCTCACCTTCACTGAAGGAAAAAAGAAACTCGTAAAGGAATATGAACTGAAGGCACGCAACAAGAAAGGTTGCGAACATAAAGGTTTCGACGCCTCCGACGCACTGTACCTGCTGATGCCCGACCGCTTTGCCAATGGCAATCCGGACAATGACCAGATTGCGGGCATGGCCGAGTACAAGATAGACCGCAATGACCCCAATGCACGCCACGGCGGTGACCTTGCCGGCATCGAACAACACCTGGACTACTTCTCCGACCTCGGCGTCACAGCCCTCTGGTTTACTCCGGTACTGGAAAACAACATGACCGGCGGTTCCTATCACGGCTATGCCACCACAGACTACTACAAGGTAGACCCGCGCTTCGGTACCAACGAAGAATACAAGCAACTGATTGAAAAAGCCCATGCACGCGGCATCAAAATCGTAATGGACATGATTTTCAACCACTGCGGCGTAGAGCATGTATGGATTAAGGACATGCCCTCCAAAGATTGGTTCAACAACCCCGACCACGAAAACAACTTCGTGCAGACCTCCTTCAAACTGACCCCGCACGTAGACCCTTATACTTCCCAGTACGATGCCGACCAGATGAACGACGGCTGGTTCGTACCTTCCATGCCCGACCTCAACCAGAAGAACCCTCACGTTTACCGCTACCTGGTACAGAACAGTTTCTGGTGGATTGAATTCGCCAACATCGACGGCATCCGCATGGACACTTACCCGTATGCCGACTATGATGCCATGAGCAACTGGATGAAAGAGCTCAACGAAGAATATCCCAACTACAACACCGTGGGCGAGACCTGGGTTACCGAACCCGCCTACACCGCCTGGTGGCAGAAGGATTCCAAGCTATCAGCCCCCAAGAACAGTAACCTCAAGACCGTTATGGACTTCAGCTTCTTTGACAAGATAAACACCGCCAAGAATGAACAGACCGAGACTTGGTTCAAGGGACTGGACCGCATATACAATAACTTCGTATACGACTTCCTCTACCCCAACCCCGCTTCCGTACTGGCATTCATCGAAAACCACGACACCGACCGCTTCCTGGGCGAAGGCAACAACCTTCCGATGCTGAAGCAAGCCTCTACCCTGCTGCTTACCACCCGCCGCATTCCGCAACTCTACTACGGAACGGAAGTCATGATGAATGGCGTGAAGAGCAAGAGCGACGGCTATGTCCGCAAGGACTTCCCCGGCGGATGGACCGGTGACGCAACAAACGCACTGACCCCAGCCGGACGTACCAAAATACAGAACGAGTGCTACGACTTCTACAAGACCATCCTGAACTGGCGCAAAGGAAACGATGTGATTGCCAAAGGCAGCATGGTGCAGTTCATGGTACAGAATGGTGTTTATGCCTACGCACGCCAGTACGAAGGCAAGACGGTATTCGTGATGCTGAACGGTACAGATGCAGAGACCACCGTTCCTTTGAAATTCTACAAGGAAATCCTGAAAAACAGCAAGCAGGGAAAAGATATTCTTAGCGGCAAGGCCATCACCTTCGGTGAAGAGCTGAAGATGGGCCCCAGAGAATCATTAGTGATAGAATTATAACGCGCACTCCACACAGAGAGCTCATTCTTGCAAATATCCCTTGCAGATAGCTAGCAGACACCTCGCCTGCCAGCCATCTGCAAGGGATTTTTAGTATGGAATAGGTGTCACGGGGATATGCTTTTCACCGGTCTCAAATATAGCTAATCTGTTAGTTCATAACGGTGA
Organism: Bacteroides sp. AM07-18; assembly: GCF_003602695.1. NCBI lineage: Bacteria > Pseudomonadati > Bacteroidota > Bacteroidia > Bacteroidales > Bacteroidaceae > Bacteroides > Bacteroides sp. AM07-18. The sequence goes on along the minus strand of NZ_QTLM01000002.1, from coordinate 331,928 downwards.
ACACTTTGTTCCAGTATAGAGAAACAAAGTGTTCGGATATGTAGAAACAAAGTGTTCTTACGTATTGGAACGAAGTGTTTTTGCATATTGGAACAAAGTGTTCTCTTTATTGAAACAAACTGTTCAGTTAAGGGAAACAGACTGTTTTGTTAAAGGAAACAGACTGTTGTACACGTTGAAACATCCGCTTCTGAAATAAGCGGCGAACTTAACCATCCCACAACACCGGCCTATATACAACAAGTCAGCCCTTGCAACATCAATATTGCAAGGGCTGACGCTATATTCGGATTATCTTTCGATTAGTCCAGTTGAGCCAATTTGTTCTCTGAACCAAGCACGTTGATGATTTTATGCTTGTACAGTTTTTCCATATTGTCACGAGCCGGACCCAGATACTTACGCGGGTCGAATTCTGCCGGTTTTTCAGCAAATGTCTTGCGGATAGCAGCTGTCATAGCCAGACGTGAGTCAGAGTCGATGTTGATTTTGCAAACAGCAGACTTGGCAGCCTTACGCAACTGCTCTTCGGGGATACCGATAGCAGCTTCCAGCTTACCACCATACTTGTTGATAGTATCAACTTCTTCCTGAGGAACTGAAGAAGAACCGTGAAGAACGATGGGGAATCCCGGAAGTTTCTCCATTACAGCATCCAGAACGGCAAATTCCAGAGGAGGAGGAACCAGACGACCGGTAGCAGGGTCAACGTGGCATTGTTCGGGTTTGAACTTGTATGCACCGTGAGAAGTACCGATTGAGATAGCCAGTGAATCGCAACCTGTACGGGTAGCGAAGTCAATAACTTCTTCAGGATTAGTATATGTATGGTGTTCTGCAGAAACTTCATCTTCTACACCGGCCAATACACCGAGTTCGCCTTCTACAGTTACGTCGAACTGATGAGCATAATCAACTACCTTCTTAGTCAGTGCAACGTTTTCTTCGTACGGAAGGTGTGAACCGTCAATCATTACTGAAGAGAAACCAGAGTCGATACAGCTCTTGCAAGTTTCGAATGTATCTCCGTGGTCGAGGTGAAGAACAATTTCAGGATGTTTGCAACCCAATTCCTTAGCGTACTCAACAGCACCCTGAGCCATGTAACGCAACAGAGTAGCGTTGGCATACTGACGGGCACCCTTAGATACCTGAAGAATAACCGGAGACTTTGTTTCAACTGCAGCCTTGATGATAGCCTGCATCTGTTCCATATTGTTGAAGTTGAATGCCGGAATAGCATATCCACCTTTGATAGCCTTAGCAAACATCTCTCTTGTGTTTACCAGTCCTAAATCTTTGTAATTAACCATTTTGTTTAAATTTTATTGTTAGTGAATTAAAATTCTACGCAAAAGTAATCATTATCCTTTAAAGTAAAGAACTTGAGAGGAATAAAATATCCGGCTCATCCTACCAAATCCATTCTATTTTAAAGCTATTGGCTTCATTTAACAGATTATTGTAATCTCTATATTACAAACTCTTTGCATTTATCTCTGCCAGCCATACTTTTGCCATCTATACTTCTATCAACAAAAAAGCCGGAGAACATGTTTGCTCTCCGGCATCTGTTTACACATTATTATGTAATACTAATTTTTCAGATAGATGATGGTCGGCAAATGGTCACTGTAACCGTTCAGCCAAGTCCTGCCCCCATGCGTACGCAAGGGGGAACCTTTGTATTTGCCATCCTGCTGAATCAGATAATCGCGGATGAAAACTTCATTGTGATCATAGCGCAACCCTTTCTTAGCCTTCAGCAACGGTTTCGAAATGACAATCTGGTCAAACAAGTTCCACTTGCCCCGATAGAGCAATGTCCCCACTCCCTTGTCTTCCAGTGTCTCCCACCAGGGATTGTAGAATTCGCCTTTCTTCACCTGCTTCGGATATTTGCGTGCACCCAGCACCTTCATGCTTTCATCCATCGGGTCGTCATTCATATCCCCCATCACGATGAGTTTCAGCTTCTTGTCGCTACGCATCAGAGAGTCCTTCAAGGCCTTTACCTGCCTGGCTGCATGCACACGCACCGGTGACTTTGCCCCACGGGAGGGCCAGTGGTTCACTATCACGCAGACACGCTCTCCCGCCAGTTGCCCGTCCACAATCAGGAAGCCGCGCGTCAAGTGCAGCGTATCCCCCTCAAAAGGAGTAGAAAGCACCAACTTTGAGTGGGTAACGCTAAACTGCTTCGGGTCGTACAGCAAGGCACAGTCTATACCCCGTCTGTCCGGTCCTTCATAATGCACGAACTCATAATTGGAAATGGCCGGCTGCTTCACGAGGTCTTCCAGCACCCGGCTGTTCTCCGCCTCTGCCACACCGATGAATGCCGGACCTTCCGGCACTAAATCACGCGAAAGGGAACCCAACACTTTGGAAAGGTTCTGCAGCTTGGACTCATACTTCTTTGCCGTCCATTGGTAACTGCCGTCGGGCAGGAACTCATAGTCATTCTTACCTGCATCATGAATCGTATCAAACAAGTTCTCAAGATTGTAGAACGCAACACTATACAGTTTCCGTTCCGCATTTTGTGCCCCCAGCGTTGCCACGCACAGCCAGAAAGAGCATAAGACAAGTAGTTTCCTCATAAATTCACAAGATTAAGTCCTGCAAAAATCAGAAATAAAATGCGATAAACCTACTAAATAAAAATAAATCTGAATTTATTTTGTAGAGTCTCCAACTTGCACTATCTTTGCGCTCTGAAAAGAAGACCATTACACTATTTATTACCAAAATAGTAACAGAATATAAATTTTTAAAAGAAAATATCAAAATGAAAAAAGGTATTCATCCTGAAAATTACCGTCCGGTAGTATTTAAAGATATGTCAAATGGTGATGTATTCTTGTCTCGTTCCACTTGCAACACGAAAGAGACTATCGAATTCGAAGGTGAAACTTATCCGCTGGTAAAGCTGGAAATCTCCAGCACTTCTCACCCGTTCTACACAGGTAAGTCTAAGCTGGTTGACACTGCCGGTCGTGTTGATAAGTTCATGAGCCGTTACGGTAACCGTAAGAAATAATCAGTTTCAAGCAAACTGAAAAAAGGGAGTCTTTCACTGAAAGGTTCCCTTTTTTGTTTCCGCCTCCCACTGCAGGACCGATAAATAGGGAATCTCCTATCACAGAATAGGGAAAAAAACGAGAAAGGAGAAAAACACTTCCCTATTTTTGTATCATCAAAACCGAAAACATATACTAATCATGAAACGACTCGCCACCCTATTCATCCTGACAATCCTTGTCGCAACGGCAGGATTTGCCAAGCCCAAAAAGTACAAAGATTTAAGCGGAAACATCGCTGTCAAAGGAGAATTGACAAAAGAGTACCGGCAATCTCCCGCCGGTACACCGGTCATTATCCGCCGGGTTGTCAAAATGAAGAATCCCGGTGAAAGCAGCAACAACATTTGCTATGCTGTCGAAATGAACGGCATACAAGAGACCATTCCTTTGAATGAGATGGGGCACATTGCCATATCCGCTCCGCAAACCGACCGGGAATTCTGGCAGCAGATATACTTGAAAAACCATCTTTACGAATATTTCAGCGACCGCGGCTACAAGCACAAACTGCGCCAGGAAATCGACGAAGAGTGCCTGGAGTATCTCGACAAACTGAATGAGATAGCCTATCAGGAAGATTACATCGTTTCGTACGTGCAGGGAGTGTTCTCCAAGTTGAACGCCACCACCATTGACAGCAATCGCGGGGAGAGTCTGAACATACGTATCATCCAGTCGCCCGAACCAGATGCCTTCATGCTTCCCAACGGCTCCATGGTTATCAGTACGGGCCTCCTCTGCACTCTTGATTCCGAAGACGAACTGGCCGCCGTCATCGCATGTGAGCTGGGACATTTCGTCCTCGACCATCAGGTAAACAACATTTACCGTGCCGAGCGGCGTGCCAAGCGTGCAGCTTTTTGGGCAGATGTCTTTGCCACTACCGCCAGTGCAGCCCTCGATGTGGCCTACTGGGACGATAATGAAGATGCTTATGCCGTCAGTCTGGTGGCAGATATCGGAGCCATCGCTTCCCTTTTGAGCATTCCGGCAACGGACCGGTTGGGGATGAAATACAAAACTTCCCAGGAAATCTCTTCAGACCGCCTTGCGCGCCAACTTCTGGCATTCAAGGGATATAATCCCGACGGAATCGCATCGGCCCTCGGTAAAATTATAGGGTATTACAACCTGCACCAACGCAACAAGGACATTCCTCGCTACGGCAGCATCGGCAACCTGCAAAAGCGTATAGAAAAGGCCGGTGAATCCCATAGCCTGAGTGCCCGCCCCTACCTACGGACCACCAGCGATGTCGTTTCTTTCAACGCAAGTATGAACTACGCCAACAAGCGCTATAAGGAAACTGCCCGGCTGATACGCAAGAACATTGACAACAGACTAGCCACAGACAATGACTACATCATCCTGGTAAAAGCGGAAATGGCACTGTCTAATACGGAAGAAGTGAACAACCGCTGCCTCGCCATGCTTGATAAAGCCCAGGAGATGGCAGGAACAAGCCCCAATCTGGACATATATAAACAAAAAATACTATTATTGATGCGCATGAACAAACAAGCCCAAGCCGCCGATATACTGAAAGAATATATCACCTTGCTTTCGGCCTACGAAGGCCAGGGCATAGAAGGAACCGAAAAGGAATGGACCAATAAAGAGATAGGTTGGGCAAACCAAATGCTGGACAGGATAAGCAGAATATAGAGAAAGGAATAACTAAGAATGAAGAATTTGACTGCGCGATGATGCCGCATGACAAATTCTTCATTCTTCTTATTTTAGTTATTCATTCAAATTACTGTTTGCGGAACGGCGGCTTCACAACCACAGCTTTCAGCTTACGTCCCCGCATGTCAATGCAGATTTCCGTACCGACTTTGCTGTACTCGGGTCTGATATACCCCATTCCGATACCAATCTTGCGGGTAGGCGACATAGTTCCGGAGGTAACCACACCGATGGCAGTACCGTCTGTACTATACAGCTCGTAACCATGACGGGGGATACCGCGGTCTATCATTTCAAATCCCACCAACTTACGGGTAGTGCCTTCCGCTTTCTGTTTTTCCAGCATCGGGCGATTGGTGAAGTTCTTTCCCTCCACAAACTTGGTAATCCATCCTAAACCCGCTTCAATGGGCGAAGTGGTGTCATCCAAATCATTGCCATACAAACAGAAGCCCATTTCCAGACGAAGCGTATCGCGCGCACCCAGACCAACCGGCTTAATGCCGAACTCCGCGCCTGCCTCGAACACGGCATCCCAGATCTTCATGGCAGCCTCCGGATAGAAGTAAAGCTCAAAACCACCCGCACCGGTATATCCGGTATTGGAGATAATGACATCCTTTTCTCCGGCAAACTCACCGTGGGTAAAAGTATAGTAAGGAAGGTCGGAAAGATTGATGGAAGTCAGTTTCTGCAACGTCTGAATAGCCTTCGGTCCTTGCACAGCAAGCTGTGCCATGTGGTCGGAAGCATTTTCCAATTCAGCGCCTTCCGTGTTATGAGACACACACCAGTTCCAGTCTTTCTCAATGTTCGACGCATTCACGACAAGCAGGTATTTCTCCGGCTCATAATGATAGACCAGAAGGTCGTCTACAATGCCTCCGTTGTCATTGGGGAAGCAGGTATACTGTACTTTCCCAGGTGTGAGGGCAGCTACGTTATTGGAAGTCACTTTCTGCAGAAAGTCCAAAGCATGGGGACCTTTCACCCAGAATTCTCCCATGTGTGAGACGTCGAATACACCGACACCCTGACATACTGTAAGATGTTCGTCAATGATGCCGGAATACTCGATAGGCATATTATATCCCGCAAACTCGTGCATCTTGGCACCCAGCGAGATGTGTTTTTCGGTAAACGGAGTGGTTTTCATGGAACTATTAGAGTTATGAGTTATGAATTATCTATTTGCTTGCTACGAGCTCGGCAATCTTGACGATGACGTTCATGGCTTTCTCCATGTTCTGGATAGGCACGAACTCATAGCGGCCGTGGAAGTTCAAGCCACCGGCAAAGATATTGGGACAAGGCAGGCCCTTGAAAGAGAGCTGGGCACCGTCCGTACCTCCGCGAATGGCTTTTACACGAGGCTCTACACCTACCGCCTTCATGGCGGCAAAAGCGGTGTCGATGATATGCATCACCGGTTCAATCTGCTCGCGCATATTATAGTATTGGTCGCGAAGTTCCAGAGTAGCGGTACCCGGACCGTATTCTTCATTGATTTTTGCCACAAGACGTTCCATCTCCTTCTTGCGCTCTTCAAAGCGGGTGCGGTCGTGGTCACGGATAATGTAAGAGACTGTTGTCTGCTCCACCTCGCCAGTAATGCCTATCAGATGATAGAAACCTTCGTAACCTTCGGTATGCTCCGGAGCCTCGTCAGCCGGAAGCATGGACATGAAACGGTTGGCAACGCGGATAGAGTTAATCATCTTATTCTTGGCATAGCCCGGATGCACATTCCGTCCCTTGAAGCTTATCTTGGCAGAGGCCGCATTGAAGTTCTCGAATTCAAGTTCACCCACTTCTCCGCCATCCATGGTATAGGCCCATTCGCAGCCGAACTGCGCTACATTGAACTTATGGGCACCCAGACCGATTTCCTCATCCGGATTGAAGCCGATACGTATTTTACCGTGCTTGATTTCGGGATGTTCCTTCAGATATACCACTGCCGATACAATTTCGGCAATACCGGCTTTATCATCGGCACCAAGCAAGGTCTTGCCGTCGGTCACAATCAAATCTTCCCCTTGATGGTCGAGCAGTTCGGGGAACTGGGCAGGAGAAAGAACCACATTCTCTTCGGCGCAAAGAACAATGTCCTTACCGTCATAATTCTGCACGATACGCGGAGAAACATTCTTGCCACTCATATCGGGGCTTGTATCCATGTGGGCAATAAAGCCGATGACGGGCAACGGCTTGTCTGTATTGGCAGGAAGAGTGGCGAACAGATAACCATTTTCGTCCAACGTGATTTCTTCCAGACCCAAAGTTTCCAATTCTTCTTTCAGATACCGGGCAAACACCATTTGCCCCGGAGTACTCGGAGTAATCTCAGTCTCTTCACTGGACTGAGTATCGAAGCTTACGTACTTTAAAAAACGTTCTACTAAAGTCATGATGAATAATGATTAGTGATTAATGGTTAGTGATTAATGGTCAGTGATTAGTAATTGGCGAAAAGCATTATCCGAATGGCATTAATCATTAATCACTAATCATTAACCACTATTTTGTGCTGTAAAGATAAAAAAAGGGGCGTGAACTGCCAAGCAATTCACGCCTCTTTTTTATTTCTTAAGGACAAAATGTCAATCAAAAATGGCTGCTACCATCAAAACAATGCGTACATATCTTACACTTAGGCAATCCGATAGCCTCAACCAGAGTTTCCAACGTATTGAACTTCAAGGATGAAAGTCCGAAACGCTCGCGGATAACGTCCACCATCTTTTCGTATTCGGGTGAGCCGGTAGTGGCATACTTATCGAGATTCTTATTCTCGTCACCCTCCAGTTCCTTGATGACACGACGGGTAATCAGTTCCATGTCGCTTTTGGAAGCCGTGAATCCTACAAACGGGCAGCTATATATCAATGGAGGACAAGCAATCCGGATATGCACCTCCTTGGCACCATACTCATACAGCACCTTCACATTGTCGTGCAACTGGGTCCCCCGGACAATAGAGTCATCACAGAACAGCAGACGCTTACCCTCGAGCATGGCACGATTGGGAATCAGCTTCATCTTTGCCACCAGCGAACGCAATTCCTGCTTGCTGGGAGTAAAACTACGAGGCCAAGTCGGAGTATATTTGGAAATGGCACGATGATAAGGAACTCCTTTACCTTCGGCATACCCAAGCGCCATACCTACACCCGAATCAGGAATACCGCAGGCACAATCCACCTCTGACTTATCTGTCTGTGCCATCTTGAAACCGGAGGCAAAACGCACTTCCTCCACATTCTTACCTTCGTAGCAGGAAGTGGGGAAACCGTAATATACCCATAGGAAGGAACAAATCTGCATTCCCTCATCAGGCTTGCGCATCTGTTCCACACCATCGGCACGCAGGCGAACAATCTCTCCGGGTCCCAAATAACGGTCTATCTCATAACCAAGATTCGGAAAGCTGCTCGACTCACTTGTGGCGGCATACGCTCCGTCTTTCTTGCCAATCACAATCGGAGTACGTCCCCAGCGGTCGCGAGCGGCAATGATGCCGTCTTCCGTCAATAACAGCATGGAGCAGGAACCTTTGATATGCTTATACACATTTTCAATTCCTTCGACAAATGTCTTTCCTTGTATAATAAGGAGGGCGATAAGTTCCGTCTGATTGGTTTTGCCCGAACTGAGTTCGGCGAAGTGCATGTTTTGGGCCAACAGTTTTGTTTCCAGTTCTTGCAGATTTACTATTTTGGCTACCGTTACAATGGCAAAGCGACCGAGGTGGGAGTTAAGGATAAGGGGTTGAGGGTCTGTGTCACTGATGATTCCTATTCCGGAATTTCCTTTGAACTTATCCAGTTCATCCTCAAACTTCGTGCGGAAATAAGTGCTTTCCAGATTGTGAATGGAACGGGTAAACTGCTCCGTTTCTGCATCGTATGTAGCCAACCCACCACGTTTTGTCCCTAAATGTGAATTATAATCTGTGCCGTAAAACAAATCTGCCACACAGCTTGTTGCCTTGGCGACTGTTCCGAAAAAACCTCCCATAAGTTCTGTTTTGTTATTGGTTTCTAAAATTAACGGATGCAAAGGTATGAAGAATTTGCGAAATTCGGGCAGATTTGAAATGAATAAAAAAGGCAATATATTTCTTGCCCACAATAGAAGTTATATTATTGGAAACATATACTTTTGTGATCGAAACCAAACAACTGTATAATGGGAGAAACCGCAAATATTATAATAGCCGATACTCTTCAAGGTCTGGGGACGGACGCATACAGTGGCTATCTTGCACACGCCCTCTGTCTGTCAGGAATCTGCCGATTGAAGTACAATGGAGAGGAGCGCGAGCTACGTGCCGGCGACCTGATGATTGTCCGCAAAGGAAAACTGGTAGAGAAAATTCAACCTTCAGAAGATTTTCGCGTAAAGGTCATCTATATCGCATCGGGCTTTGTGGTGCTGAGTACACCACAGAACAACTACGGCATGAAAGGGCAACTTTCCCTATTTCTCAATCCTATCATGTCCCTGACTACCGAACAGCAAGAGCTATGTCTCCGGGATTTTGAACAAGTGGAATACAGACTCCGGAATACAGACCATCATTTCCATCGCGATATGCTTATCGCCTCCACACAGATGTTGATACTCGACTTCTTCGATTTCCACTCCCATCTATATGGCGAGGACAATATCTCTGTACAAAATGCTTCCATCATGAGCCGTTTCCTCAACATGCTGGAGAACGGAACTTTCCGCGAGCATCGTGAAGTGACCTATTATGCCGACTGCCTATGTGTCACCTCCAAATATCTTTCGGAAGTTTCCAAGAAAGTAAGCGGTTATACAGCAAACTACTGGATAAACCGTTATACCACACTCGACATCTCGCGTTTGCTGCGCGACAAATCACTAACGTTCGTCCGTATTTCCGATATGTTCGGTTTTTCCTCTCCTGCTTATTTTAGCCGTTACGTACAACAACATCTGGGTGTAAATCCGACAAAATACAGAGGTTAATGATTATAGTTTTTGATTGTTTGCCCGTTTCAGATCTATTAGCGAAATATGCTCATTACGATAGCGGGCATTGGGGTTCTTCTCCGTTCCGTCAGGAAAAGAGCCATCTTCCTGCTTTATGAACTGAATAGCCTTCTGCGGACAATTCTGTATGCAGGCAAAACAGAACTCGCAGTCACCGGACGTCTTCACTCCTCTCGACGTCAGCTCATAGTTGCCGCGCGGACAAACGTAGGTACAAATGCCACAGTCAATACAAACATCGGTCACGGTAAAGAACTTCTCGCTTTTCATCAGGAAGCCCACCTCGGGGTCGAGTCCACTCCGCTGCATAAAACCTTGGTGCTGTTGCCGTTCCTCCTCCGTCACCGGTTCGTGCCAATGCTGCCGACTGTTGATATCTGCCGTTATCTTCTGCAAGTTCTCGGGGATGTGCTTGTCTATCTTGAGTTGCTCGTTCATGTCGAAGTTGGGTAGCCAGTTATCCACCATGATGATAGTGTTGATATAGTCAAACGCATTGTCGGCTTTACGGGATATACGGTCCCAAATCTCTACCGCATCGCACTTCCTTGCACCATAGGTGAGGACAGCAAACTTGTATTCTGCCTTCAGTTTTGCTTTCCGAATGAACTGCCGTACCATATAGGGAGGCATATGACCGTAGATGGGATAAACGATGCCGATTTCATCTGCCTCAAATTCATACTTCCCCCGTTTCACCATCTGAGGGATACTCAACAATTCTGCGTTCTCTCCAGCCAACTGACGGGCGATGTAAAGACTGTTACCCGTTCCGGTAAAATAAAAGATGATACGCTTACTCCTTTTTGTTTCGCAGGATGCCAACGAGAGTAGGCCGGAAGATGCGATAGCACTGCTCATCACGGCAAATCCCATACGCTTTAAAGCCTCCCGACGACTGATTTTCTTATCCGTATTCATATCTCTGATTTTTAATGATTATGCAATCTGTTATCTGAGTGCAAAAATAAAGGTTTCCCCAAAGAACGGACTTACCAAAAACTCGGGTCTTGATGCTATTTTTACGGTATAAGAATGAGCTTACCCTAACACAAAAAAAAGCCCCGCAAAGATTGGACTTCTGCGGGGCCTCACTAATGCCTAATAAAAACTCTTTCTACCCTAAATTATCTCCACTTCTTCACAGCTTTCTTGTCAGCCGGAGTCGCTTCAATCAAGCTCAATGCAAAACCACCGCTACGCGCTTCCTTCACGGACATTTTGGTCTTGCTGGTTACGATACCCTTCTTTATCTGATAAGAAGTAGGGTTCTCCTTGTAATCAGCATCTTTACCGTCGGCATAGAGAGTGGCTACGTATTGCTTGCCCGGTTCAAGGAAGTCGAGCGTAAAGTTGGCTGTACGTGCATTCTCGTCTGTAATACCTCCAACAAACCAGTTGCCGGTTCCTTTTGCCTTACGGGCCACGGTAATGTAATCACCCGGTTCTGCTTCAATGTACTTGCTGTCGTCCCAGTCTACTGCCACATCCTTGATGAATTGGAAAGCATCCATGTGCTTTTCGTAGTTCTCAACCAAATCGGCAGCCATCTGCAACGGGCTGTATAAAGTTACATACAGAGCGAGTTGCTTAGCAAGTGTAGTCTGCACTTGTCCGTGGGGCAAATCGCCCATAAAGTCAAGTTTGGTATCGAAGATACCCGGTGTATAATCCATCGGACCGCCAATCAAGCGGTTGAATGGAAGCAATGTGGTATGGAACGGTTTGCTACCGCCGAATGCCTCATATTCAGTTCCTCGTGCAGATTCGTTGCCAATCAAGTTAGGATAAGTACGGCACAAACCGGTAGGGCGTACAGCTTCGTGCGCATTTACACAAATTTTGTAGTCGGCTGCCTTCTTCACGGCATAGAGGTAGTGGTTGTTCAGCCATTGCCCATAATGATGTTCACCACGGGGAATCATATTACCTACATATCCGCTCTTCACGGCATTGTAGCCATTATCCACCATAAACTGATAGGCCTTGTCCATGTGACGTTCGTAGTTGCGCACCGAACCGGATGTCTCATGATGCATCATCAGCTTCACGCCTTTGCTCTTGGCATATTCATTCAGCATCTTCACGTCGAAATCGGGATAAGGGGTCACAAAATCGAATACATAATCCTTGGATTTGCCAAACCAGTCTTCCCAGCCTTCATTCCAGCCTTCTACCAATACTTGGTCCAGACCGTGCTCGGCTGCGAAGTCGATGTACTTTTTTACATTTTCGTTAGTGGCACCATGACGGCCATTGGGCTTCATTTTGGAGTAGTCCACTTCACCCAGTTTGATGGAGGGAAGGTCGTCTGTATATGCCCAGGTGCTCTTACCTGCAATCATTTCCCACCATACACCTACGTATTTCACGGGCTTAATCCAGGAAACGTCCTCGTAAGCACAAGGTTCGTTCAAGTTCAGCGTGATTTTAGAGGCAAGGATGTCACGAGCATCGTCGCTTACGATAACCGTACGCCACGGTGACGTGCAGGGAGCTTGCAGATAACCTTTATCGCCTACTGCATCGGGAGTAAGCCAAGATTCAAAAACAAAATTCTTATCATCCAGATTCAAGTGCATGCAAGAGTAATCCACCAAAGCAGCCTCGTGCAAGTTGATGTACAAACCATCAGCAGTCTTCATCTGCAAAGAAGTCTGAACACCGGTGGGCGAAAACGGGGTTTGTGAAGAGTTAGGCGTAATGGCCCCTTTCATCAACCCGCGAATTTCAGAAAGTTTGGATTCTGTGTAATCATATTCCTGCGTATCGTAGTCGCCCGGAATCCAGAAGGCTGTATGGTCGCCAGTCATGGCAAACTGAGTACGCTCCTCCTTAATCACGAAATAGTTCAAGTTCTTCTGCAAAGGGAACTCATAACGGAAGCCCATACCATCGTCGAACAAACGGAAGCGGATAATGATGTTCCTATCCTGCGCCTTTTGGTTGAGCGTCACAGCCAGCTCATTATAGTGGTTACGGATTTGCTTTACTTCACCCCATACCGGTTCCCAAGTCTCGTCGAAAGTGGAAGTCTTTGCATCCTCCATCGTGAAGCCATTCATCAGACCGGGGTCGTTCTTCAGTTCGAGTCCTAATTTGGAAGGGTTAATCACCGGCTTTCCTTTGTAAGAAAGTTCGTAAACGGGTTCGCCTTGCGCATTTACCGAAAAATTCAATTGAAGTTGTCCGTTGGGAGAGGTAATACTCTCTGCCATTGCTACGCCGCTCACCAACAAAACGAGCAGGAAGCAGGCTAATTTTGTACAGATTGCTTTCATGTTTCTCATGCTATATTTATAAAATTATGTTCCAGATGCAAATATAGGCAGGAAAGAAATACACTCTGACGCAATTAAACTAAAATGATAGATGATTTGTCGGCAAACGTTTGCATGAAAACCAACTTCCCTTGAACAATATCCTGCCTACAAACAAAATAGAAGGAGAAGTATCGCTACGAAAACTTCGCCCTCCATATTTTTACAACTTTAATCGTGCACTGGAATTATCCCAAAGGATTTTCACCTTGGTCCCCGTCATTGCCTCCCGAAGGATTGGAGTTATCCCCTCCACCATTGCTACTTCCATCCGTATAGTCCGTATCGGGAACCACCATCTTGGTGACGCTCATATTGCCCAACATTTGACTAAAAGCTTTCCCCGGAAAAAACAGAATACGTTTACGGACAATGTTACTGGCCGAAACGCCAGCCTCCGTATCAGCACTCTTCCCTACAAAAGAAGGGCGGAACAATCCGAAATCACCTAAACGAACAGTCTTTCCATCGTCTATTTCTTCCGACATGATGTCCACCAGTCCTGCAGCCACTAAGTCCACCGTCTTTCTGTGAATACCAAGAATACGGCTCACTTTGGCACACAACTTATCAAAATCCAATTCACCCGCTCCTACGGATTTAGCTACATACTTTACATTTTTGTCCTTGTCAAAACCAAAGATTCTCTTTGCCACTACATACTGAAGTCCCATAATTTTTAATGTTTTAGAAAGTTAATATAATAATGTAATAAATAGGCCGAAGCCTTTTCCTCTCTTTCAAGAAGTGGAGATCCATCGTGAGGCCTCAACGATAAACTTTCATTCTCTTGAATTCGATGTTGCAAAGTTAGGGTGTGAATGACGGGAATACAAGGAAATGACATCTACAACCAATTTCGTTAAAACTCTAAAAAACAACAAATTAAGAACAACCCTTCTCTACAAGTGAAGAAAGAAAGGCAGGAAGAGAATGAGAAGGAATGGATACAATCTCTACAGCCTATGAAAATAAATCGCTGATTATCAAGACAAGGTTCTAGAGAGGTCTCTACAATATGGCATTTGAACGGTTAAGACCTCAATTTCAAGAGTGGCTCAAGTTTCACAAGTTATTACCGTATCCAAAAATACAGACAAACCAGTCATCCTTCCAAAGCCCCTTCTACTCGTTTACTAAAATCTCCCGGACATTTTACTAAATCTCCGGCAACGATTTACTAAATCTTCCTCCAAGATTTAGTAAATCGCTTCTGCCCCATCACGAACTATCCGGAACCAAGATTGGCAATCACTCATATCAAATATCAAAATTATATACATCCCACCAATAACTACTTCCCCCAGTACAGAATCGCTTTATGAAATTTCGGGCTATGATTTACTGAAATTCCTTTGTCTTCACTACCTTTGCAGCCAAAACCAACCCCAGAAAACCTATGACTAGATTACTGATAGCTATATTCCTTGGCGGCGGTACCGGCAGCGTACTGCGCTACTGCGTGCAGATGATGCTCCACGAGCGCATAGTCCCCTACTCTTTCCCATGGGCTACATTCACAGTCAATATCCTCGGAAGTTTCCTCATCGGGCTATTCTATACCTTATCCGCCCGTTTCAACCTTTCTACTGAGGTACGGCTGTTGCTGACTACCGGTCTGTGCGGAGGATTCACCACCTTCTCCACTTTCAGCAATGACGGACTGATTCTGATAAAGCAAGAATTCTACGGAATGTTTGCCTTATATACCTTATTAAGTATCACATTAGGAGTCCTGGCAGCCTTCGCCGGCGGCGCCTTCGGACGCTGTATATAACCCAAACACCCCTATGAAACCCAGCAAGCCTTTTGTCATGCCTCCCGTACGCATCATCCCTCCTACCTTAGAGGGACAAAGTGAAAGTTCCAAATCATTGGAAGAATGGCTGAATACGGAAGAAACTGTCAGAGACCTTCACTTCGGTAAACGGACAGAGGAACACATGGAGTATTCCTACAAAAGCATCACCAACTGTACTTTCAGTCATATCCAATTCAGCGCCTGCAAACTGAAATCCTGCCATTTCACTGATGTACGTTTTGAACATTGCGACCTTTCCAACATCTCATTTGCCGAAAGTTCTCTGTTCAGAGTGGAATTCATATCCTGCAAACTGGTGGGAACCAATCTGCCGGAAACAATATTGAACCATCTGACAATGAAGGACTGCAATGCCAGATACCTCAATCTTTCCATGAGTAAAATCAATCAAGCCCGCTTCACCTCTTGTGACTTGCGCAACAGCGACGTCAACGACTGCAAACTTGCCTCCATCGCCTTTGAAAACTGTGAGCTGGTAGAATCCGAGTTTTCACACACCCCTCTAAGAGGAATCGACTTGAGCGACTCGCACATAGGAGGTATACGCCTCAACCTGCCCGACATACGGGGAGCCATCGTCAATACTTCCCAAGCCATGGAGTTGACTGCTCTTTTAGGCATTACAATAAAGGATTAAAAACGAAAAACAATTCCTTGTTTTCATTTGTTAGTAAGGTAGTTTATAATTAAAATTGACTGAATATGAAAATAGAGAAGATTATCGGACGTGAAATCCTCGATTCAAGAGGTAACCCAACTGTAGAAGTAGACGTAACCTTGGAATCCGGCTTCATAGGCCGTGCATCTGTCCCGTCAGGAGCATCCACGGGAGAACACGAAGCATTGGAACTGCGTGACGGTGACAAAAAACGTTACGGAGGCAAAGGTGTCCTGAAAGCCGTGGACAATATCAATAATATCATTGCTCCCAAGCTCATCGGTATGTCCGCCCTCGACCAGATGGGTATCGACCATGCCATGCTTGCACTGGACGGAACCAAAACGAAAGCCAATCTGGGTGCCAATGCCATCCTCGGCGTATCTCTTGCTGTAGCCAAGGCTGCCGCCGCTTACCTTGACATCCCACTCTACCGATATATCGGTGGTACAAATACCTATGTGATGCCTGTACCGATGATGAACATCATCAACGGCGGTTCGCATAGTGACGCTCCCATTGCTTTCCAGGAATTCATGATACGCCCCGTAGGTGCCACTTCCTTCCGCGAAGGTTTGCGTATGGGTGCCGAAGTGTTCCACGCACTGAAGAAAGTCCTGAAAGACCGTGGCCTCAGCACAGCAGTAGGCGATGAAGGAGGTTTTGCTCCTAATCTGGAGGGTACAGAAGATGCCTTGAACTCCATCATTGCCGCCATCAAGGCTGCCGGATACGAACCGGGCAAAGATGTAATGATTGCCATGGACTGCGCTTCTTCCGAGTTCTACCATGATGGCATCTACGATTATACCAAATTCGAAGGTGAAAAAGGCAAGAAACGTACTGCCGACGAACAGATTGACTATCTGGAAGAGTTAATCAACAAGTATCCCATCGACTCTATCGAAGACGGCATGAGCGAGAACGACTGGGACGGCTGGAAAAAACTGACCGACCGTATCGGCAACCGTTGCCAGTTGGTAGGAGACGATTTGTTCGTCACCAATGTGGACTTCCTTGCAATGGGCATCGAAAAAGGCTGTGCCAACTCCATATTGATTAAAGTAAACCAGATAGGTTCGCTGACCGAAACACTGAATGCCATCGAAATGGCACACCGCCACGGATATACTACCGTAACTTCCCATCGTTCCGGTGAAACGGAAGATGCAACCATTGCGGACATAGCCGTAGCTACCAACAGCGGACAAATCAAGACCGGTTCACTAAGCCGCTCAGACCGTATGGCAAAGTACAACCAACTGCTTCGCATCGAAGAAGAGCTGGGAAGCAATGCGGTGTATGGGTATAAGAAAGTGATGAGTGATGAGTTATAAGTGATAAGTGATTTGTAAGACAAAGAAAAATCCGCGAAATCCGTGCCTAAAAGAAAGCATAACAAGAGTTCTCGGACAGTCAGGGGCTTGAAGGATAAAGCATTTATATGAATGTAAGAAGGGACGAACCGTCACGGTCTGTCCCTTCTCTTTTTAACCTTAAATCAACAATCAATCTACTACCCTAAAGAAAACTTCTTCTCCACTTTGGCTATCCGGTGCCACCCAAAGAGCAAAGTCTCCGGCTTCCACCGTCTTCATCCTATCTATATTCCAGAAAGCAAGTTCACTTATAGGAAGTTCAAACGATACATTCTTCTTCTCACCCGGCTTCAATGTGACGCGAGCAAAGCGTTTCAGCTCTTTCACCGGACGGGTCACCGAAGCAAACTTGTCCTGCACGTAAAGCTGGGCTACCTCGGTACCTTCATACTTTCCGGTATTCTCAAGGTCGAAAGTCACAGTCAGCACATCTTCCTTCTTCAGACTGGCAGACGAGAGTTTCACATTGCCATACTTGAACGTCGTATACGACAGACCGTAGCCAAAAGGAACCAACGGATCGAAACCTGCATCCATATAGAAAGAAGTACATCCCAATGAAGTCTGCCCCGCTTCCAACGGAATGTCATTCAGCAAGACCTCATTCCGCGTAGCCGGACGTCCGGAATTGTTATGAGCATAATAAACCGGTATTTGTCCTACCATCTTCGGGAAAGTCACCGGAGTCTTGCCGCTTGGCACTGCCTTGCCCCACAGCAGGTCGGCCAATGCCGGTCCTCCCATCGTTCCGGGATGGAACGAATAAAGCACGGCAGACGAGAGTTCGACTTCTTTTCCTATAGTCAGCGGACGTCCTGCCATTACAACGGTAACCACCGGTTTGCCCGTTTTTGCCAAAGCTGCAACCAGCTCGCTTTGTGCACCCTGCAAGTTCAGGTCGGCCAGGCAATGCGCCTCTCCGGAAAGAATGGCTTCCTCACCCACAAATGCCAGAATGACATCAGCACGTACTGCGGCGGCGGCAGCTTTGGCCACGCCGGCCATATTCTTGTCACGGCTATAAGTCAGGCCCAGTTCGTATATCACTTGTACTTTGTCTCCCACCAATTCCTTGATGGCAGTCAGCGGTGTCACAGTCTTTGTCTTGTCGCCATCAAATACCCAGGTACCCAATTGGTCGTATGGCGCATTCGCCATCGGGCCTACCACGGCAACTGTCTTTACCGAAGATTGCAGAGGCAATGTCTCCTTTTCGTTCTTCAGCAAGATGGCCGATTCCACAGCAGCTTGCTTGGCAGCCTCCAGATGAGCAGGAGCATAAAGTTCCTCTATACGTTTCTCATCTACATAAGGGTTATCAAACAACCCCAAGCGGTACTTGATGCGCAGAATATTCCGCACTGCATCATCTATGGCAGATTCCTTGACTTTTCCTTCTTTTATCAACTCCGGCAGTTCCTTGACAAACGTATAGCTGACCATCTCCATATCCACACCGGCATTCACTGCTTTCATCGCTGCCTCTTTGGAATCGGGCGCAAAGCCATGCGCTATCATTTCGGCTACCGAAGCCCAGTCTGAAACCACCACTCCATCAAATCCCCATTCACCGCGAAGCACGTCTTTCAGAATAAAAGTGTTCCCGGTAGACGGCACTCCGTCATTGTCATTGAACGAAGTCATGAAAGTGGCCGCCCCAGCCTTGGCAGCAGCCTCGAATGGAGGAAGATAGACATTGCGCAGGCGACGCTCCGGAATAAAAGTTGAGTTATAGTCGCGTCCTCCTTCTGCCGCCCCATACCCTACAAAATGTTTGGGACATGCTGCGATAGAGGTCGGATTATTCAAAGAATCCCCCTGAAAGCCTTTTACCATGGCAGCCCCCATCACCGAAGTGAGGTATGTATCTTCTCCACATCCCTCGGCCATACGTCCCCAACGGGGATCGCGCGCCACATCTATCATCGGTGCGAATGTCCAGCGAATACCCACAGCAGAAGCTTCGACAGCCGCTACCCGTGCACCGTCCTCGGCCACCTGAGGATTAAAAGAGGCCGCCTGCCCCAGAGGGATAGGGAATATGGTCTTGAAGCCATGAATGACATCACGCGCCATCAGCAAGGGAATGCCCAAGCGGGACTCCTCCATAGCCACGCGCTGCAAGGCATTGACGCGCACCGGGTCCACCTCATTCAGAATAGACCCGACCTCACCTTTCTTTATCAGTCCGCTCATGTCCTCTATATTGCCATAAGAAGAAATCTGGTTCATCTGCCCAATCTTTTCTTCCAGTGTCATACGGGACAACAGAGCTTCTATTTTCTGCTCGATGGCGGCATCACCTTTTCCGTTCTGCACTCGGGTACAAGATGTAAAGGAAAGCAATAATAAATAAGCAATAATAAATTTCAGCATTCTTACTTCACATGTTTTTAATTATAATATGATATATCAACTCGTGTTGTTCCATGCTTTTCATACGGTCCATCATTCTGAGTTCCTAAACTTTTGGAAAAATAAGCATCATAAATATACGTTCCTGCTGGTAGAAAGACTTTCCAAGTATGAGTAACTACATCAGTAGTCAAAGGCCCTACCATATATTCTTCCATCCAAAATTGAACAGTAACAAATGGCCAATGACCATAGGATGTAATAACACCTCCTGTTTCCTTTGGATGTCTGTATATATCAATCCACTCATTAAATGCTCTTTTAACAGTACAAGTCACTGTTACAATCGTATTCTGCTCTATTGTCATGTATTGATTACCATTTGGATGATCTGAAGAAAATTCAGTTACACTTACATAGCCATTACCGCTACGCCATTTAGGATATAGCATTGTATCATCCTTTATATACGTTCCATACCTACATTCATCCGTCAATCCGTAGTCATAGTACCAGCCCCCAAATTGTTTACTATCTGGAATCACATCAGGTATATGATACCAAGACAATTGCACGCTATCCCCTTTATAGAAAGATGCAGAATTTTTATTACCATAGAATGAAAGAGTACACCTAATAGGCCATAGTTCCTTCAAGGCAACCGCATCATAAAAGGGCATACCATTCCAGTTTAAGCCACAAGTATTTGAATTCATATAAGAGACTTGATCTATCTCAGGAGTATTAGGAATCTTAACCATTCCATAAGAACCATTTCCTTCACCCTTCATAAAGCAATCTGTGTGCCGCAATCCAAGATTATGCCCTAATTCATGCATCAATAAGAATATCTTTTGCTTCAAAGTCAAATAAGTATCTATATTAGTATAAAAACTACTATTAATAAAGATTTCTTTTCCAGGCTTTTTTGAAGATGAAGGAAAAACGCCCATTGCACATACATCCGTTCCTGAAATGTTCTTTTTAGTAATCTTCACATCTGGATTATATTCACTATAGCTGATAGTAAGACCAGTATAATCATTATATAGCCTAACAACTTCCTTTACAGCTTCCCTCCAATTTGTGCTTTGAGCAATTGTATTATCAACGCCTATTGTTAGCGACTGTAAATTGTCTACGTAATTATTAGTTCTATATTGTCTCGTTGAAACAATATTGAGACTATCTTTACATATCAATATGTCTTCCTCAACGATATAATAATTATCCCATTCTGTCACAAAGGCAGAATCAAACCCCATAGCATAAATAGCCAATTTAGCTTGTTCCAATTCCAGCGCAGAATTTTCAAAAGGTTTCTCTGGTATTACCAGCTCATCCTCTTGACTACAAGAAAAGAAAAAAGATAAAACTATTAATATCAAAAAAAGGTATTTACTCTTCATATTCTAATTCTATTAATTAAATAATTTCATTTTTTCTGAAACACGCGTACATAGTCCACCTTCATCGTCACCGGCAGGGCAGACTCGTCCACACCGTTCATTCCACCCCAGTCACCTCCCCATGCCAGGTTCAGAATGGGATAGAAAGCATAATGGAACGGCCACTGATTATGCCCGGAACCCAGTTGTTGCTTGGTGACCGCCAACTGTACCTTGCCATCCACGTAGGTAGTGATGGCATCTTCCGTCCACTCCAAGGCGTAGACATGATATTCTCCTTCTGCCCGGTCTATGGTCATGGCGTGTGTCTTCTGCGTACCTTTAGTATGATTATAGTCTTGCGTATGGATAGACGAAGAGACTTCGTTGGGTACTACGCCCACTTCCTCCATGATGTCTATCTCGCCACACATGGGCCAAGGGTTGGTATTCCAGTCGTTCCCTACCGGCATCATCCAGAAAGCAGGCCAAGTACCTTTGCCTTTCGGCAAGAGAATACGCGCCTCAAAATAACCATACTTCCAACCGGTATTCACCTTGGCATACACACGACCGGAATAAATCTTACCGTCGCTGCCTTTGAAGCAGTTGATGTTCAGCTTACCGTCAGCAAGTTCCGTCACACGCTTTCCGTATACCTCTCCGTTCACGTAGTTCTGCAGTTCATTGTTCACCCAACCGGATTTCTGGACTTCGTGAGTCCAGTCGTCACCCAGTGTAGTGCCTTCATTGAATTCATCCTGCCATACCAATGAATACCCTTCAGGAACATAGTTTTCTATTGCACCTTTGCTTTGTTTCAACAGATACTCTTGCTTATAATTTGTTCCAGAAGTAAAAGAAAGGATAGCCGAACGTTCCTTTTCTTCGCTATTTTTCAAAGCAGTTATCTTCACTACGGATTCGCCGACATATCCGGAATTTGCCGATAATGAATACCATGTCTGCCCATCATCTTTCAACGCCCATGCAGCAGCAGCCTTTATTCTTATCGTTTTTTCTTCTCCGGCAGCAGCAAACTGCAAATCAGCAGGAGACACTTCTATTATATTATCTACGAGGGGATTATTTGCAGCCTGCCCATCACCACCACATCCCATCAATGGTATCAAGGTCACTATCCAAAGGCCAATCATTGTTTTCATCGATAAAAAGGATTAAAAAGGCGGTTGCCCAGAGGGTAACCGCCTCTACTATCATTCAGAAACCAGTATTATTCTCCAAAATAGAAATCATCAAAAAAGAAGATACCCGGAGCAGCATGTCCTTCTGCACCAAACTGAATTACAATCTTATCGTAATCCTTACGATCTTTCACTTCACTGAAATCAAATTCAAGTTCAATCCATTGATCTGTAGTCAGATTTGTTTTTACTATTTCAGTTTGAGTCTCCCATGCACTTCCACCGGCAGCACTGTTCTGCAATTTGACAGCAACTTGTTTCTGCAACTGGTTGACAGCAATCCAATCACCGGCTACATCGGCAACTGTCGTATAATCATTGTACGAAGGAACAAAAACTTTCATACGAACTTTGTTTGCCTTTGTCAAATCAAACTTATAATCAGGTGCCGTATATGAGATATTGGAATAGAAACCGATACTCTTTTCATACAGATAAACCTTTTTTGAAGTATTTACCGGAACAGGTGCCGGATTCGAATAGATAAAATCCAATTCGCCCATATCTTCACGGGCAAAATCAACGGACAGTTTATCTGCTTCAAAGTCTTCGCTCAACTTCACTGCCTTCACAGCTACTTCCGGCTTCACATTTTTTTCTTTAGGAACAAAACGATACCACCAGCCATTACCAGATTCGACATTGCTCACAACTTCCAAATAAAGTTCATCTTCCGTCAGACTACGAATAAAATAAGTAGACGAACCGGTATAATGTCCCATAAATGCACCGTCACTCAATGTCAACGTATTGTTGATTTCGTCCAAAGTATAAGTATAGCTTTCTTTAGGAGTATATTCTACATCAAAGTCACCGGCACCCGGAACGGTGGCAGCCCCACCCAAGTCATTTTTACCCGCTTCGTTCGTATAGATTTTGCCATTGTTTTTCCATATCATCTTGACACCTACTTGCACAAATGTAAACTCTTGTGTGTAAAGACTACTTTCCAGTTTTCCATTGGCAGGACAAGACCACCATTTGGGAGTACCGTCATAATCTCCACCACCTTTCGCTGGTCCCACACCAAAATGTCCATCGTGATATTGGTCAAACACCCATGTTTTTCCTCCAAGATTCGCAGCACCACCAGTCAAAGCATTATACATAGGGGTGTCGAGCAAAGCCATATCATCATCTGCAATAGAAATTACCTTGCTGATAGTAGCCGAGCCACCGGTTGTATACAGAGTCATAGCCACAGTATACTCACCCTTGAAAGGATATTGTGCTTTCACACTTTCCCCTTTTGCCGTGCCTCCATTACCTAAATCCCACAAAACGACACCTTCAACTGTTGATTCGTTTTTAAACTCTACAATGTTTGCTTTGCCAGCGGTGGGAGTAGCAGAAAATGCCAACTGATTTTCTTGCGGTTCTGCACCCAAAGAATGGTCATCACTGTCAACGGGGTCACAAGAAGCCAACCCGACAATAGCCATGCTCAATGCAAAAAAGCCATATAATAAATTCTTTTTCATACTATTTTCTTACTTAATTAATAACCATCATTTTGTTTCAGTTCAAACTCAGTACCCTTAGTTGCGTCAATATCGCCCTGAGGAATAGCCACATATTTATTGTGAGCCTGCCAAGTACGCGGTGCATTTACCCCCGGCACATTAGCTACAGTCAACACGTCTGTGATACCCCAACGAATCACATCGTAGTAACGATGTCCTTCACCCACAAATTCATAATGGTTTTCGTCGATTATGCTCTGTCTGCTGAGAGCAACACGATGGCTATCATCTCCAAAAGCACGATCGCGAACCATATCCAAGCACTGTTGCGCAGAAATACCTTTCTGTTCAGCAACACCTTCCACACCAACCAGTTCAGCGTATGCCAGCAAAGTTTCCGCATAACGGAAAATACGCACGTTGTTGCAGTAGTTCAAGGCTATGTCGCCCGTTGGCTTGTGGTAGCCTTTGCGAGCTGCATATTTACCTAACCAGAAACCCGTATCCTGAAAACGGATAACATAAGTACCACCGGATGCGATTTCCACTTTGTCGCCGATGTTGCCACCTGTACCGTTGCCACGATAATCGCGAATAGAAACGTCACGACGAGTATCGCCTTCGGCAAACATCTGATAAGCTTCCGTACGTACCGGGCCGAATCCCCAACCGTCTTCATAAGTATTGGTAGGATCGCTTAAGGTACTCGGTGAAACGTATGCGGGAAGATTAGTACCACCTGTAGCCCATGAATTTCCCCAAGTTTTTCCTTCACCAATATGGTTGGCCTCAAAAATGGACTCCTTGTTGAATTCACCTTCATCCACCCAAATATCAGCAAATTTAGGAGTCAATACAAACTCTCCACTGGCAATAATCTCAGCCAACCCTTCAGCAGCTTCCGTATATTTAGCCTTATCTTTCTGATACATTACTGTACGTGCTTTCAGCATCAGAGCAGCAGCAAGACTTGCGCGTCCGTTGTTCACACCATCATTGGTAGAATACTTCGACTTAGCATCCTTAAAGCTGGCAATAGAAGCATCGACATCCTTGATAATCTGGGCATATATCTCATCCGGACTCAACTGCGGTCCAACGTAAGGAGGCTCATACAATGTTTCTTGAAATGGAACTGATCCAAAACTTCTCCACAACATATAAAGGAAATAAGCACGCAAGAAATGCCCTTCACCACGATACTGTGCAATGAGTTTCAGCTCTGCCGGATTGGCGGTTACAGCGGTGGCACAAAGCCCCAATGCACTATTTACGCGCGTAATCCCGGAAGTATAGATATTCCAAGTCCCATTCAGCGTACTATTTCCTGTCGTGGAAAACATTGCCACATTCAAGTTCATGCCAGCCATGCCATCTTGAGCATCACCACCACCTTTCCACAAGTCATCACTCTGGATGTCACCGATATAAACAGAAGACTCATAAGAACCACCTGCATACGAATCAAGTAAAAGAATCTGGTAGGCTGCAGCCAAACCTGAGTTAATATTCATGGGGTCGCCCGCTGCTCCGGCAGCACCTTTTGAAGCAGGGTCCGAATTCAAGAAACTATCGCCGCAAGAGGACAAAGCCATGCTTGATGCCAAAACGGCTGCCACTGTATAAAATATAAATTTATTCATTGTCTGATTGATTTTAAAGTTTAGAATGTGATGTTAGCACCCAGAGTAATGGTACGGGATTGCGGATAGATACCCTTATCAACACCCAATGTCGTATAACCACCGGATGCCAGTTCCGGATCAAATCCTTCGTAACCGGTAATGGTTATCAGATTCTCTGCACCTACATAGAAACGCAAACGTTGAATGGAAATCTTGCGAGTAAGAGTGGCCGGCAGTGTATAACCAAGCTGTGCATTCTTCAAGCGAAGGTAAGAACCATCGTGAATGTAAAGGTCTGAAGAAGTCCAGTTGCCGTTGGGGTTGGCAGAAGTCATACGAGGAATACGGTTAGAAGTACCTTCACCTACCCAACGATCCAAAATCCAAGAAGGACGGTTCATGGCCGGGATGTCACCGCGTTGCGCAAAGTCAAACACGTCGTTGCCCAATGTACCTTGGAAAGACAAACTCAAATCGAAGCCTTTCCACTCGGCACCAAGAGAGAAACCGAAAGTCCAGTCGGGCATACCCTTACCAATTTTGGTACGGTCTTGGTCATTGATTACACCATCACTAGTAACATCTACAAAACGAACATCGCCCGGTTGAGCATTGGGTTGCAAAAGTTCACCCTTCTCATTTACGTAATTGTTCACTTCATCCCAATTCTGGAAGATGCCGTTAGTCTTACGTCCATAAAAATAAGGCCAGACCTCGCCATTCTTGGCATGTACATAGTCACCTACACCGGAAGCACCCGCGCTTTCATAATTCTGTTCGCCGGAAGCGTTGCCCAAGTCCAAGAGTTTGTTTTGGGAATAAGACCAGTTGGTGTTGAACCAATAAGAGAAATCTTCAATGCTATCTTTCCAGCCAAGTTCAAACTCAAGTCCCCAGTTTTCCATAGAACCGAGATTACCCCAAGGTTTGCTCTGTCCGATATAAGTAGGCACAGGCATTTCGGCCAGCATATCTGTTGTCTTCTTATAATAATAGTCAAATGTGAAGCTCAAACGTTGGTTAAAGAAACGCATATCCACACCAAGGTCAGTTTGAGTGGAAGTTTCCCACTTAATATCAGGATTGGCGGCTGCTGCGGGAGAAGTACCGTAAATCATGGAGCCACCATTTTCACCAGGTTTTGTATAATCATTCAGGTTGGGCTTGTAACTGCCGCCAAAGTAATAATTCTGACCACCATTCATCAAGGCAAGATAACGGAAATCTCCGATAGACTCGTTACCATTCTGTCCCCATGAGAAACGGAATTTTAATACGTCAAACCAGCTCGGTTTGATTTTTTCCAGATAAGGTTCATTCCAGACATTCCAGCCCAAAGAGAACGAAGGGAATACGCCCCACTTATTATTGGCACCAAAATGTGAAGAGCCATCGCGGCGAACCGTGAACTGCACCATGTAACGTTCTGCAAAGTTATAGTCGAGACGACCGAAATAGGAAGCAATGGAAGTATGGGTTGCATCACCGATTCCACCCCACAAAACAGATTCTGTCTCGGCAGCTGTAGCAGAGCCAAAATTGGCATGAATAGGATTCAAGTCAAACAAATCGAAGTCCTTACCGCCAATATTGCGTGAACGATAACGAGCTGCCGATTGCCCCAACACTACAGAAAAATTATGCCTTTCTGCAAAAGTCTGGTTATAAGAGAAATAATTTTCAGTCTGCCAACGCATACCGCGATTCATCTCGCTTTGAACCCAGCTGGCATCCGTATGTGTCATTGTACCCAGATAATCAGCATAACCATAGCCGTCATATCCCCAGAAAGCCAAGTCCACACCATAACTGGAACGGAACTTCAAACCAGGTAAGATATTCAATTCAGCATAGAACGTACCTACAATTTTATCGGAATTGTTACGTCCCAATGTCGGTCTGTTCAGCTGTGCCACCGGATTTGTCAATTCCTGGAAACCGGAAGGAGGCAAAGAAAGCACTTTACCATCCTTCACGATAGCATTAGGATGCTCGGCAAGGATTGCGGCACCATCCTGTTCAGAAGCATATACCGGAACCAACGGTGAGAACGCAATAGCACTACCAAGAATAGAACCATACTCAGAGTTTGTTTCAATACCGGTAGAATGATCACGAGTATAGCCCAAGTTTACTCCTACCGTGACTGCATTCAAGAACTTTCGATTCTCTACTTCAAACACTTTATAAGTAGAATTACTACGAACAGACAAACGTTCATAATTGGAACGTCCATAATTACCACCAACGATACCTTCCTGATTGAAATAGCCCAAAGAAAGGAAATAAGTCATTTTATCATTACCGCCATTAATGCTCAACTGATGTTGCTGAACTGGTGCATCATAATTAAAGACTTCATCCTGCCAGTCTGTATCAATCGTATTATTGGCAATTTCTTCTGCAGAATAACGAGGAGCATTGCCATCATTAATCTGCATTTCATTCATGATTGTCATATATTCCTTGGCATTCAAAACAGCTTTCTTCTTCCAAGGATTCTGCCAACCATAACTGAAATCATAGTTTACAGTCGTTTTTCCCTTGCTGCCCGCCTTGGTAGTCACCAAAACCACACCGTTGGCTGCACGGGCACCATAAATAGCAGCCGAAGCAGCATCTTTCAGGATTTCAATAGAAGCAATATCCGTCGGGTTCAAATAGTTGATACCACCGCCCACCGGCATACCATCGACAATGTACAAGGGGTCGGAACCATTTACAGAACCGATACCACGAATACGAACCTTAGAATCAGAATTAGGCTGACCGGAAGACTGTGTAATCTGTACGCCGGAAACTTTACCTTTCAAAGCATCTTCTACACGGGAAGGCTTCATCAAGTTCAATTCATCCGCATTTACTTTGCTGATAGCCGCTGTCACTACACTTTTTTTCTGAACACCGTAACCTACAACCACCACTTCGTCCAACGCCTCTGCATCCTCTATCAATGCTACTTTAAGAGAAGTTCTTCCATTTATAGCCACTTCTTGTGGCTTAAATCCTATATAAGTAAAGGAAAGCGTTGCATCGGCAGGAGCCGACAATGTGAAATTGCCATCCAGGTCAGTAATTCCACCATTGGTAGTTCCTTTAACTACCACATTTACTCCAGGCAACGGTTCATTATCCGAACCGCTTACCACTGTACCTTTTACCTGTATATTTTGGGCATATACAGAAGCCAAGGTAAAGCTTAACAGAAATAAAACTGATAATAACTTTTTCATAAGTTTTACTAAATTAAGATTAACGTTTCTCGGTTTTGTTCTCAATCGAACAGTGCAAACATAGAGTAAAATGCAATAAAACAAATAAAAAACAATCATTCTTAAATACGTCAAATCTGAAATTCAAATACGTTATCAATACGTCATCAGCAAATAACTTACTAATAATCAATAATTAATATATACTTTTAAGTATTACGTCACAACATGTTATATAACACAAAAGGGAGAAATTTAACATTCCTCCCTTTCATACTCTTCCTTCTTTTAAAGGAAGTTAATATCTAAAGGCTACAGTTTATTGCTTAAATAATCCGTCAAACTATCCTCTCTCTCTAAAGCGAACTTCTTACGAAGACGATAACGGATTGTTTCAACTCCACGAACCGAAATGTTCAGCAGAGGTGCTATTTCTTTCGTGGAAAGATTCATCTTTAGATAAGCGCACATCATGCGTTCGTTGTGGGAAAGTTCAGGATGCTTGGCATGAAGACGTTTCATAAAATTGTTATGTATCAAATCGAACTGGTCTTCAATACGCTTCAAAACCTCATCACTCTGTATATTACCGTCTATTTTATTATTAATAAGTATGAGTTGCTGTTTTCCTTCCCGAGCCCCCTCACCCTTCAGCAAGGCAGATACTTTAAGTATCTCTGACTTGATTTCAGTCAGCATTTCATTCTTACGGACAAAGTTTATCATCAGATTGGCCATTTCCTGACTCTTATGTTGCAAATCGTATTCCAATTTTTCTTTCTCCAGCTGCATAATCTGCTTTTCCTGACGGGCTTTCTCCTCTTCGTACTCCCTTTCCATATCGTGCAACTCTTTATCTTTCTCGATTACCGCCTGCTGTTTCTTCCGTTTCACACGGACATCATCCCAACGATAGACATACCATAAGGCAAGCAAAGCCAAGATGATATAACAAACGTATGCAGCAGCACTACGATACCACGGCGGAAGTATACGGAAAGCGATTGTATCCGATGATGTCGTACCGTCAGGAAAGACCGCCTTAACTTCA
Organism: Bacteroides sp. AM07-18; assembly: GCF_003602695.1. NCBI lineage: Bacteria > Pseudomonadati > Bacteroidota > Bacteroidia > Bacteroidales > Bacteroidaceae > Bacteroides > Bacteroides sp. AM07-18. The sequence goes on along the minus strand of NZ_QTLM01000002.1, from coordinate 302,653 downwards.
AACGTATATTCACCTTCCGACAGATTACTATACTCCTTGGTGCGTACCGTTGTAAAATCGGACCAGCTCCCCTTATTCAGACGATATTGAAAACGGACATCATCTCCTACCGCAAAGAAAGAAAGGGCATAGTCAAAACGAACGGAATTCATGGAATAAGCTATCACCGGAACCGGCTTCTCTCCTAAAAAGTTTGCGGTATATACCAATGAATCCTTGGGATAAGACAGATACATGTTCCTTATATATAAGGAATGGCTACGATCCTGACGCTCCCTTACAGCCGGGATACTGAATAAAGCGAAACCTCCTTCATTAGGAACCACCATCAGCGAATCTGAAAGAGGAATAATCGTTTCAAAACTGGGTACCAGTTCAATCAGCGATTGCTGGATGGGATTAATGCTTGTATTCGCCCCCCGCTTATAGGTACCCAGATTGGCAATACAGATTTCGTGAGGGCTCAAACTTATCAACTTATCGTGATACTCCAAGATACGCGAATAGGCCGTGGTGCCATTCAAAAGGTTGTTCATATCCGGACAAGGCTCCATGACATCTTTATGAGGATTATGCTTATAGATTCCCCGGGGAGTGGCAAAATACACCCGGTCTTCTATCTTCGCTATATACATATCACGTCCTACCGGAAAACCATCCTTCGCGCTATATTCCTTTATACGGACAGCTTTTGTCAAATCATTATCCAAATCCACACGGGTAACATGATCTGTATTGTACACCCAAATCACCTTATCGCTTTCCTGCTCAAAAAGACGGCAAGAATCGTTCATACCCTCAATCTTGCCAACCACCTGCCATTCTCCATTCTTTTTCCCAACCAAATAAATACCGTTATATACCCCGACATACATAAGGTCCGTACGTCCTGCCACAAGCTGGCAACACCAGACGCCGGTAATGTCCGTCACACGTTTTACGGAAGTACCATTGATAAGGAAAATACCACGGTCGTGCAGACAGAAGAGTTCATCACCTATACGGCAAAGGTTCCAGACCTGTCCGCTGGATTGGGGCATCGGACGGATATCCGGCAAATCGCCGTTCATCTGTACCGGATAAGAAGTGTAATACAGCCCCCGATTGGTGCCTAAATAAAGATAGCCGCCTTCTACCGCCGCCGTATATCCCGTGCCGTAAGAATAAGGATAGGAATAGAGATTCGTAAAAGGAGAACTCAGACAGACGTAGTCAATGCCGCTATCCAGACCGGCCCAGAGGTTTCCGGTCGTATCGAAGGAGACAGAAAGCACCGTATTGTTACGCAAGCCGTTGTTCTCATTGAAATATTTCAGTTGCATGGTGCTGCAATCCACCAGTACCAATCCTTTATGAATGGTTCCCAAGGCAATCTTATCATCCTTTTTGGCTACGCAAAAGACTTCATTCTCACGCATAAACTCTTCGGCACCGGTGACAAACGGTTCCATCGTACGCCCGTCACAATAGTAAAGTCCGTTGTATGCAGTCACCACCAGAACACCTTTCTTATAAGGTATAATGCCACGAATACGCTTGGAAGCCAACGCATCGGCACCCTGAAGAGGGAAAAAAGTGTTTCCAACCAAAAGCCATACGCCTCTGTCCGTACCGATGTAAAGAATACCATTGACCATATTGGAACAGTCTATCTTGGCATTCATTTCAATGGCGGTATATTTGCCGTTCAGGTACTTCACCACGCACCCGTCCCCTTGGAAATACAAGATATTGTCTGTCTCATGGATGCCCCACACATTTCCAAGAAAACGAACGGAACTCTCCAAAGTATCGGACATGCAATGATAGGCCAAAGAACCGTCCGTATCCGGTTCATAATAGCCGAATTCATTGATGCCCCCCACATAAATTCTTTTTTGGGTGGCAGAAGCCAGAACGGAACGCACATCGGAAGCATTGTTCAATGGAAACACATTCCAGACATTGCCATCAAATTGCACCATACCGTTCTTGTTGGCGAAATATACCCACTTGTCATCATAGGGTGCTATCTGCCAAGTCTGGGTCCCCTTACCATAAACACTTTTATCAAAATTGACGATAAAGCTATTCCAGCCGGCAATTGCTTCGACCAAAGGGGGAAAAAGAAAAAGGCAGAAAAAAAGGTAGAATGACAATATGTGTTTGTTCATGCGTATAATGACTATATAGTTAGTTGCACAAAAATAATGCTTATTTTCAAGGTAGCACACAATAGCCTATCTGTTTTTTCGTCCCCGATTATTATTTTCTTCTCAAATGGCAATCTTTTGCATAACTATACTTTAGATTCCGGTATACTAAGAAGTATTCGTCCGACGGCTGTTGAATTATCGTCCGACAGCTGTCGGACGATAATTCAACAGCCGTCGGACGATAAGGTTACATATGTCGGACGAATACTTTCTAGTAAAAGGAATATTTGTCCATCGTAATGCCGGAAAGAATCCGTACCTCCCCTCCAAAGTGTCTATATAAGAAGGCCATGAAGAGGAATAGAACAGAGAATCTAAAAAAACAAATAAAAAAATCGCCACAAGCTATTGCAGATTTCAAAATAATGTCTACCTTTGCAACCGCAAAACAAAAACGGGTAAGTCCTATACGGCCAGCTCCCTTCGAATCCTCCAGGGCTTGATCGCAGCAAAGGTAGTTGGTTGTAGCGGCGCGATATAGCAAGCTTACCCACCCGCCTCTTTAGCTCAGTTGGCCAGAGCACGTGATTTGTAATCTCGGGGTCGTTGGTTCGAATCCGACAAGAGGCTCAGAAAAAGAAAAGGTGATACGAAATGTATCACCTTTTCTTTTTTAATTAATAATGAAAAATTAAAGAATTAAAAATTAAAATCTGCACATCGGCTTGCCCTTGAATCCAACTATATTTGTACCTTTGCACATTATTTCTAAGAAAGATGACAGAAAATAGAGGTTACACGCAACGATACGCAATGCTGTTCGGTACCTATATGGGAGGTTTTTGGATATTGAAGTTCATACTCTTTCCGGTGGGACTGTCGGTTCCTTTTTTACTTTTCCTTTTCATGGGACTCACGCTATGCGTACCTTTTATGGGATATTATTATGCACGGATGTATCGTAATCAGGTATGCGGAGGCGGCATCAGCTTTCTGCATGCATGGATATTCACCGTTTTCATGTATATGTTTGCCGCGCTGCTTGCCGCTGTGGCACACTACATCTACTTCAGGTTCATAGACCACGGATATGTGATAAACACGTGCGAAACGATGGTAGACACGCTTGCCCAAAGCAACATGCCGGGAATGGATTCGTACATCGCCACCTATCAGGAAGCTCTGGAGACAGCCCGACTGCTCAGTCCTATCGACATTACGCTACAGATGATATCGTCCAATGTGTTTTGGGGTTCGATACTGGCTTTCCCCACCGCCTTGTTCGTGATGAGACGCAAGAAAGACAACGCTCCGGCAAAGTGACGGAACAGTAAAAAGAAATGTTATTTCAATTGTAAATAGAAAAATCATACATCAATGGATATTTCAGTTGTCGTACCACTATATAATGAAGAAGAATCACTCCCCGAACTGTTCGCATGGATTGAGCGGGTGATGAATGCCAACGGTTTTTCATACGAAGTGATTTTCGTGAACGACGGAAGTACCGACCGTTCCTGGCAGGTAATCGAACAATTGCAGGCACAAGCTCCGGACAAGGTACGGGGCATTAAGTTCCGCCGCAACTACGGGAAGTCGCCGGCATTGTTCTGTGGTTTCGAACAAGCACAAGGCGACGTCGTGATAACCATGGACGCCGACCTGCAGGACAGCCCCGACGAAATACCCGAACTCTACCGCATGATTACCCAAGACGGCTATGACCTCGTATCGGGCTGGAAGCAGAAACGTTACGACCCGTTGTCGAAGACCCTCCCCACCAAATTGTTCAATGCCACCGCCCGCAAAGTATCGGGCATCAAAAACCTGCACGACTTTAATTGCGGACTGAAGGCGTATCGCAAAGAGGTGGTCAAGAATATAGAAGTATACGGCGAAATGCACCGCTACATCCCTTACCTGGCCAAGAACGCCGGCTTCAAGAAAATCGGCGAGAAAGTGGTGCACCATCAGGCACGCAAATACGGAAAGACCAAGTTCGGGCTGAACCGTTTTGTAAACGGGTATCTGGACTTGCTTTCCCTTTGGTTCCTTTCCCGGTTCGGCATCAAGCCCATGCACTTTTTCGGATTGCTGGGTTCGCTGATGTTCATCTTCGGCTTCATAGCCGTGGTCATAGTGGGTGTCAGCAAGTTGTACTACATGCACCATGGCATGCCCTACCGCCTTGTGACGGACTCTCCCTACTTCTACCTCTCGTTGACCTCCATGATTATCGGCACACAACTGTTCGTGGCAGGATTCCTCGGAGAGCTGATTTCACGTAATGCCCCGGAACGAAACAAATATCAAATAGAGAAAACCATTTAACGATGAAAAAATTAGTCAGACTTGTCATACTCGGAGCTGTCCTTTGCCCGATAATAAGCATAGCTATCTCCTGCTCGGAGGAGGCAGATTGCTCCATGACGGCACGCCCCATGGTGAATTGCATTCTTTATAGAGTAGACCCCGAAACCCAATACGTGGAGAACGACACGCTCGACTCGCTCACCGTCACAGCATACGGCACCGACTCCATCATCATCAACAACCAGAAGAAGGTACACGACATCTCCCTGCCACTGCGCTATACGGAGGATTCCACCAAGCTGATATTCAAGTATAGCCGGACCAAGAGTGACACGATGGTGATACGCCACACCAACACCCCCTATTTCCTATCGATGGATTGCGGCTATCAGATGAAGCAGGCCATCACAAGCGTAACGTGCACCCGCATCTCTCTGGACTCGATATACATCAAAGACAATGAAGCAGGCATCTATGGAAAGGAAAATCTTAAGTTATTCTATTAGTCTGGCACTCTGCCTGCTGATGTTCCTCCCCCTACGGGCGCAGAACGGGAATCCTACCGTCCCCCCCCAGGGAGCACCTCCCAAGAAGGAGAAGAAGGACGCGAAAGAAGAAGTGCACTATCCGTTATACAACGGCATGTCCGTCGGCTTGGACTTGTGGGGAATCGGAAGTTCCGTATTTGGAGGAGATTTCCTGAGTTCCGAAGTATCCGTGGACGTAAACCTCAAGAACCGCTTCTTCCCTATTGCCGAATTGGGATATGGCTCCACGGACACCTGGAGTGACAAAGGCATACACTACAAAAGCAATGCCCCCTACTTCCGCATAGGAATGGACTATAACACGCTATACAAGAAGCAGCACGGACACATGCTACTCGTAGGCTTGCGTTACGGTGTAAGTAGCTTCAAGTACGATGTAGACGCCTTGGGACTGGACGACCCGATATACGGTGGCATCGTAGGCAATCCGAATCTGGACGACGAGATATGGGGAGGCAGCCTGCCCTATAACCATAAAGGAATGAAAGGCTCCATGCAATGGGCGGAATTTTGTGTCGGTATCCGGGCGCACGTCTGGAAGGCATTGTACATGGGCTGGTCACTACGCTTCAAGTTCAAATTGTCCGCCTCGGCCGATGAATACGGTGACCCGTGGTATGTGCCCGGTTTCGGGAAATATGGCTCCAACACGATGGGAGTAACCTATACGATAACTTATAAACTACCTCTTTAAGCGACTTATGACAGGGTTAGAGATTTGGCTACTGGCCGTAGGACTTGCGATGGATTGTTTCGCCGTTTCTATAGCCAGCGGAATTATATTGAAACGCGCCCGGCTGCGCCCTATGCTGGTGATGGCCATCAGCTTCGGCTTTTTCCAGGCTTTGATGCCTCTGCTGGGATGGATAGGCGCCAGTTTTTTCAGCCACCTGATAGAAAGTATTGACCATTGGATTGCATTCGGTATCCTTGCCTTCCTGGGCGGACGCATGATAATGGAATCCTTCAAGGACGAAGATTGCAAGCACGAGTATGACCCTACCAGCCTGAAGGTGGTGCTCGCTCTGGCCGTGGCAACCAGCATCGATGCATTGGCGGTAGGTGTTTCGTTTGCATTCCTCGGTATCAAGCAATTCTCGGCTATTCTTTCCCCCATCGGCATTATCGGTTTTGTATCATTCGCCTTGTCGATGGTCGGCCTGATGTTCGGCATCCGTTTCGGATGTGGCATAGCCCGCAGACTGCGCGCCGAACTTTGGGGAGGGATTATCCTCGTCATCATCGGTACCAAGATATTGGTAGAGCATCTCTTCTTTTAATTAAAAAGTAAAAACTCAGATAGGATATGGAAAAGAAAGTACAACGGAATTTTTTATGGATTGCCCTACTGGTACTGGGAACCATCTGGATACTTGCCCGCCACAACCAAGTCACTCCTTATCAGACGGATAACGGACTGATATTCGGTACGGTATATAAAGTGACTTATCAATGTGACCAAAATCTGAAGGCGGAGATAGAAGCGGAACTCAAACGTTTCGACGGTTCCTTGTCCCCTTTCAATGACACGGCGACCATTACGCGCATCAACCGCAACGAGGACATTGTGCCCGACACATTCTTTACCAACGTCTTCCGACGTAGCATGGAAATCTCCCGGGAGACCGATGGTGCCTTCGATATCACCGTTGCCCCTCTTGCCAATGCCTGGGGATTTGGGTTCAAGAAGGGTAACTTCCCCGACTCTGCCATGATAGACAGCCTGCTGGAGATGACAGGATACGAAAAAGTAAAATTGTCCGATGAAGGGAAAGTGGTGAAAACAGACTCGCGTATAATGCTCTCGTGCAGCGCTGTGGCAAAAGGATATGCAGTAGATGTCATAGCCCAACTTCTGAAGAAGAAGGGTATCCGCAACTTTATGGTCGATATAGGCGGAGAAGTGGTTGTTCACGGGCAAAACCCTCAAAATGGACCTTGGCGCATCGGTTTGAACAAGCCGATAGACGACTCACTGGCAGTGAACCAGGAACTGCAAGCAGTGCTGCTAGTCACGGATTTAGGCATGGCTACATCGGGCAATTATCGCAACTACTACTATAAAGACGGAAAGAAATATGCGCATACCATCGACCCGCGTACCGGCTATCCGGTACAGCACAGCATCTTGTCAGCCACCGTCATTGCCAAAGATTGCATGAGTGCAGACGCCTATGCCACGGCATTCATGGTGATGGGGCTGGAAGAAGCAGAACGCGTGGCGGATGCACATCCGGATATCGACGCCTGTTTCATTTATACGGATGAAGAAGGAAAGCTTCAAACGTTCTTAACAAAAGGAATGGAGAAGTATATGAAATAATGTGCAAATGCGATTAACCCATCATTTATAAAATACAAAATATACCGCCAGTACCAGACATACAAAAGCGGCAAAATGATTCCAATGCAGCGTTTCCCCCTTGAAAAGAACCGTTGTGAACACCGTAAAGATAATCAAAGTGATTACTTCCTGAATCACTTTGAGTTGCATCAATGAGAACGGGCCTCCATTGCCTAAAAAGCCTATCCGATTGGCCGGAACCTGGCAAGAATACTCTGCCAAAGCTATTACCCAGGAAAACAGCACCACGGCATACAACGGCCAGTTGGAGATGACTTTTATCTCTTGTAGCTTCAGATGCCCATACCAGGCAAACGTCATGAAAATATTAGATACAATCAATAGCAAAATGGTATAAAATGCTTTCATATAGTGATTAATGATTAGTGATTAATGATTAATGATTGCAGGCAGCAATTCCTCTTGCACATTCGTCATACTCCCCCATAGACTATAGCGTGCCTCAGGATTCATTTCCTCCAACTGTTTCAGAATGCCTTTCATTGCACTACGACTGGATTGTGACTCATACGGACAATTCTTCACCTGCTTACGATACCCCCTCACTTGCGCCAACTCCATCAAATCCGCCTCATGTACCAGACACATCGGACGGATAATCGTCATATCAAACTTCTTCATTACCAGCCGGGGGGGCATAGAGCTGAACGCTCCCTGATAGGTGATATTCATCAGCAAGGTCTCCAGAATATCATCCATGTGATGGCCTAACGCGATTTTATTGCATCCCTGCTCCTTGGCTACGGTAAACAATGCCTTCCGCCTATTCCAAGAGCAAAGAAAACAAGGAGACTTGCGGGTATCTGTCGTGGCATCAAACTCCGTTTCAAAGAGAACAAAAGGCACTCCCCACGACTCTACGTACTCCCTCAGATAGTCCACATCGCTTTGATAAGGTATATTCTTCATCACTACATGTACGGCGACAACGGAAAAACGGGGTTTATAGACACGGGCACGCCGTGCCAACAATTCCACCAGCGCCAAAGAGTCCTTGCCTCCCGAAAGCCCGATAAGAATCTTATCGCCGTCCTCTATCAGCCCATATTCCACCACACCTTTGCTAAACCGCTTGTCTATGCGGCGCAACATCTTTTCTTCTTCAGTAAATCGTGCCATTGATACGAGTTATGAGTTATAAGTTATGAATTATAGCTCTTCCGGTTGCAAAAGTAAGGCAAAAGAACGATTTAAAGAAGAATTAACAAAATAGAATTACGGAAACCAGCTTTATTCACGATAAATTTGTATTTTTGACCTTCTGAACAAATCAGCATGTATCAATATGAATAAAAAATATATCCTTTTCTTTCTATTCGGCCTTTTGAGCATAACAATTTCCGCACAAAGCCTGGCAGAAGCCAAAGCCTTGTACGAGAAGGGAGAATACGAAGAAGCCAAGCCCGCCTTCAAAAAACTCGTCAAAACACAATCTGGCAATGGAAATTACAACCTATGGTACGGTGTATGTTGCCTGGAAACCGGCGAACCCGCAGAAGCCTTGAAACACCTGGAAAGCGCCGTCAAGAGACGCGTCCCCAGCGGGCAACTCTATTTGGCCCGGGCATACAATGATTTATATCGGTTCGAAGAAGCCATCGAGACTTATGAGACCTACATTTCCGACCTGAGAAAGAGAAAACGCTCCACCGAAGAGGCCGAACAATTATTGGAAAAAAGCAAATCCAACTTGCGCATGCTGAAAGGCGTGGAAGAGGTCTGCTTCATCGACAGCTTTGTGGTAGACAAGGAAAAATTCCTGGATGCATACAAAATCAGCCCCGAATCGGGCAAGCTGTTCATGTACGACACCTACTTCAATGATTCCGGTAAGGAAGGCGGAACGGTATACGAAACGGAGCTGGGCAATAAACTATATTATAGCGAAATGCAACCGGACAGCACCCTCAGTATCCTTTCGCGCAACAAGTTGCTGGACAAATGGAGTGATGGCAGCTTGTTGCCCGGAAGCATCAATGAGGCCATGAATGCAGACTATCCCTATGTACTTACGGACGGTATCACTATCTACTATGCTTCGGATGGCCCTGGCTCGATGGGAGGATATGACATTTTCGTCACCCGTTACAATACGAATACCGACTCCTATCTGATGCCGGAAAATGTGGGCATGCCGTTCAATTCGCCCTACAACGACTATATGTACGTCATCGACGAATTCAACGACTTGGGATGGTTTGCCTCCGACCGCTACCAGCCCGAAGGCAAAGTGTGTATCTATGTATTCATTCCCAACTCATCCAAGCAAGTGTACAACTACGAAGGGATGGACCCGGACAAGATGATATCATTGGCGCAACTTCACTCTATCAAGGACACATGGACGGACACCGATGCGGTAAAGGGCGCCCGAGAAAGGCTTCGGACTGCTGCCAACGCAAAGCCGCGGACTACCAAGAAGCATGATTTCCAATTCATCATTGACGACCACTCCACCTACTACCAGCTGGACGATTTCCGCTCCCCACAGGCCAAAGCCTCGTATGGCAAATACAATCAGCTGGAGCAGAGCTACAAACAACTGCAGGAGAAACTGGAAGATATGCGTTCGGAATACTCCCGAGCCAACAAGCAGGAAAAGGACAAGATGTCCGCCGCCATCCTCGACCTGGAGCAACGTGTACGGCAATTGTCCACTGAGATGGAGCAGACTGCCATTCAAGTGCGCAACCTGGAAAAACAAGCCACCAAATAAAGACAACTATGGATATACTCATTATCGCCTCATTGATTATAGGAGCAGTAATCTTGTTCTTAGTGGAATTATTCGTAATTCCGGGCATCAGCGTTGCCGGTTTTCTGGCAGGAGGTTGCATCATCTTTGCCAACTACTATGCCTTTGCCTATATGGGTACCACGGCAGGTGTCATTACGCTTATCATATCTGCCCTGGCTTGTATCGGCTCGTTGGTATGGTTCATGCGCTCCAAGACACTCGACAAAATTGCATTGAAAAAAAACATCACCTCCAAAGTAGACCGTAGTGCCGAGGAAAAAGTCAAGGTAGGTGATATAGGCGTAACCACTACTCGCCTGGCTCTTATCGGCTATGCCGAAATCAACGGAGACATCGTGGAAGTAAAGTCATCAGACGGCTTCCTGAACGAAAAGACTCCGATTATCGTAGACCGTATTGCCGACGGAGTCCTCTTAGTGGAACGGCTCAAGCAGTGAAATTTCAGGAATCAACCTATTTATAACTAACAATTAATATTTAATCTCATGGATCCAAGCACAATGTATTTAACCGCCTTCCTCATTATAGGAGGCATTATCTTCCTGGTACTTTTCTTCCATTATGTACCGTTCTTCTTGTGGCTGTCTGCCAAAGTATCGGGAGTAAACATCTCGCTGGTACAACTTTTCCTGATGCGTATCCGTAATGTTCCTCCTTATATCATTGTGCCCGGCATGATTGAAGCTCATAAAGCAGGATTGCAAAACATCACGCGCGACGAACTGGAAGCGCACTACCTTGCCGGAGGTCACGTAGAGCGGGTGGTACACGCACTGGTATCCGCCTCTAAAGCCAATATCGAGCTGCCGTTCCAGATGGCAACCGCCATCGACCTTGCCGGCCGTGACGTATTCGAAGCCGTACAGATGTCCGTTAACCCCAAAGTAATTGACACTCCTCCCGTGACAGCTGTTGCCAAAGACGGTATCCAGCTGATTGCCAAGGCCCGTGTAACGGTGCGCGCCAATATCCGCCAATTGGTGGGAGGTGCCGGAGAAGACACGATTCTGGCCCGTGTAGGCGAGGGTATTGTGTCTTCCATCGGTTCGTCAGAGAATCATAAGTCTGTATTGGAGAATCCGGATTCTATCTCCAAACTGGTATTGCGCAAGGGGTTGGATGCCGGAACAGCATTCGAAATTCTGTCCATTGACATTGCTGATATTGACATAGGTAAGAATATCGGTGCCGCCCTGCAGATAGACCAAGCCAATGCCGACAAGAACATTGCTCAAGCCAAGGCAGAGGAACGCCGCGCCATGGCCGTAGCCACAGAGCAGGAAATGAAGGCAAAAGCCCAGGAAGCCCGTGCCAAAGTTATCGAGGCAGAAGCGGAAGTACCCAAGGCCATGGCCGAAGCATTCCGCAACGGCAATCTGGGTATCATGGACTATTACCGGATGAAGAATATAGAAGCCGACACTTCCATGCGCGAAAACATTGCCAAACCGACGACGGGCAATACCAGCCAGCCGTTGAGTAAATAACCCGGAAAGTAACTGACGAAACGCCGGAACCGGTGAACAAGAATCGGTTCCCGGCGTTTCTATTTATAAACAAAAGATTAAAGCCTCAAGCATATGAAGAAATATTTCGCCTCTTCCGAACTGATCATCAATGAAGACGGTTCTGTATTTCATCTTCACGTAAAGCCCGAATGGCTGGCAGATAAAGTCATCTTGGTAGGCGACCCCGGACGGGTGGCACTGGTTGCCTCCCATTTCGAGAACAAGGAATGTGAAGTGGAAAGCCGCGAGTTCAAGACTATCACCGGTACTTACCAGGGGAAACGTATTACGGTGGTTTCCACCGGTATCGGATGTGACAACATCGATATCGTGATGAACGAACTGGATGCCCTGGCAAACATCGACTTCGAGACGCGCGAAGAAAAGCCCCGCCTACGTAGCCTTGAGCTGGTACGTATCGGCACCTGCGGCGGCTTGCAACCCTACACTCCGGTGGGTACATTTGTATGTTCTGAAAAGTCCATTGGTTTCGATGGGCTGCTCAACTTCTATGCCGGACGCAACTCCGTGTGCGACCTGCCCATGGAGCGTGCCTTCCTCAACCATATGGGATGGTCCGGCAACATGTGTGCCCCTGCCCCCTACGTCATTGATGCAAGCACTGAACTGATAGACCGCATCGCACAAAACGACATGGTACGTGGCGTAACGATTGCCGCCGGGGGCTTCTTCGGACCTCAAGGACGCGAGTTACGCGTGCCGCTTGCCGACCCACATCAGAATGAGAAGATTGAAAAATTTGAATACAACGGCTACCGTATTACCAACTTCGAGATGGAAAGTTCTGCCCTGGCAGGCTTGAGCCGTCTGATGGGGCACAAGGCCATGACGGTATGCATGGTCATTGCCAACCGCCTGATAAAAGAAGCGAACACGGGATACAAAAATACGATAGATACTCTTATCAAAACAGTACTCGACCGTATCTAAGTATCCTTCAAGAAATGCTCCTCCCTTTCCTTCAGCCAATCCTAGGAGTAAGGTTTAGTAATGACTTCATCACATCCTGCCTGACGTGCCCGTTGCTGGTCTGTATAGTGTAGCAATGTCCTGCTATACCCACAATGGGCACAGAGGCGGATTAGGCTTTATAAGCATCTATCCATTATCGATTTGCACAAAGTTACGATAAAAGCCCATAAGTTGAATCACCATCTCTCTTTTTTGTAAAGAAACCATTATCTTTGCTGAATAAAAATAAGCCGGATAAAATGAACCAAGATACCATTTGTGCCATAGCCACCGCCCAAGGGGGAGCCATAGGATGCATCCGTGTCTCCGGACCGGATGCCATAGAGATAACATCCCGCATATTTACCCCTGCCCGGAAGGGGAAGAAGCTGAAGGATGCCAAGCCATACACACTTACCTTCGGTCATATCCATGAAGAAGAAAACATCATAGACGAAGTACTTGTAAGCTTATTCCGTGCCCCCCACTCGTACACGGGCGAGGATAGCACGGAAATCATGTGCCACGGTTCGAGCTATATTCTTCAGAAGGTGTTGCAACTGCTCATCGGTAATGGTTGCCGCCTGGCCGCTCCCGGTGAGTACACGCAACGGGCCTTCTTGGGCGGCAAAATGGACCTAAGCCAGGCCGAAGCCGTGGCCGACCTCATCGCCTCCACCTCTGCCGCCACTCACCGCCTCGCCATGAGCCAAATGCGCGGTGGGTTCAGTAAAGAGCTGGCCTCACTACGCGACCAATTGCTGCACTTCACATCACTCATAGAACTGGAGCTGGACTTCAGCGACCACGAAGAACTGGAATTTGCAGACCGCTCCGAGCTATGTCTCCTAGCAGACGGCATAGAGCAGGTAATTTCCCGTTTAGTACAATCCTTCAGTGTAGGCAATGCCATCAAGAACGGTGTGCCCGTAGCCATCATCGGCGAAACGAATGCTGGTAAATCCACCCTGCTGAATGCACTACTAAACGAGGAACGAGCCATTGTAAGCGACATACACGGGACAACCCGAGATGTGATAGAAGACACAGTCAATCTTGGCGGGATAACTTTCCGGTTTATTGATACGGCAGGCATACGCGAAACGAGCGACACCATCGAGAGCCTAGGAATTGAGCGAACCTTCCAGAAATTGGAGCAGGCGGAAATCGTGCTCTGGGTAGTTGATGCCACGAATGCCGTCTCACGGATACCACAACTAACTGCCCAGATACTTCCCCGTTGCGAAGGGAAACGGCTCATTCTCGTATTCAACAAGGCCGATCTGGTGCAGGATGCCTCAACCATCCTCACCCCCAGTTTCACCCTGGCCGCTACTAATGTGCAATGCATCTCCATCTCTGCCAAAGGGCGTACCAACCTCGACAAGCTTCAGCAAATGCTAATCTCTGCCGCTAACCTGCCCACGGTTACCCAAAACGATGTCATTGTCACGAATATACGCCACTACGAGGCTTTGACCCATGCCTTGGAAGCCATCCACCGGGTCCAACAAGGGCTAGCAGAAAATCTATCCGGAGATTTTGTTTCACAAGATATCCGCGAATGTATTTTCCATCTAAGCGATATTGCGGGGGAAGTTACGAACGACATGGTACTTGGGAATATTTTTGAACATTTTTGCATCGGCAAGTGATGGCTTAGAATCTGCCATAACCAACTATAACCATTCAGAACAAAGTCGCTGTATTTCAGCGACTTTTCTATTTTAACACTTTCCAATCCGTATTTGGAAGTAACGGTTTTTATCCATATTTTTCTATCATATTTCTACCGCGACACAAATTCACGGTTAGCCCGAATGTCACAGTGACGCATTAGTTGACGTGTGTTGACAATGGTTTACATGTGTAGACAAAAAGGGAAATTAAAAAACAAAGAAAATGATATAGAAATATGGAAGTAAAGAGAATTTGTCAATGGTGCGGAAAACCATTCATTGCACAGAAAACAACGACCTGTTATTGTAGCCCTCAATGCTCGAAGCGAGGTTACAAACATCGTATCAAGGAGCGCAAAATGGAACTGCGCCATATTCAGGAAATGCAGGAGTTGCGCTCCAGTTTGGAGAAACAAGAATATTTCACTTTTTCGCAGGCTGCCCGATTGATGGGTGTGAGTCGTCAGTACATTTATAAATTAGTCAAAGAGGATAAACTTAGAGCATCCCGAATTAGCGGAAGAATGGCTTTGGTAAGGCGTGCAGACATAGAGTTAATGCTCAAAAGCAAACCTTACGAACGACTGGTTGCGAAAAACGACTTCAACATCTCCGAGTATTACACAGCCGAAGAGATTGCGGAAAAATATAAGGTCAACGCCAAATGGGTGTGGACTTACACTCGGCAACATAAAGTGCCGAAAGTGAGAATCCGCCAGTTCAACTATTACAGCAAGAAACATATCGATGCTGCCTTTGCCAAATACGAGGTAGATTCCGACCTTACTGAATGGTACACACCGGAAGAGATTCAGGAGAAGTACGGTATGACACGTGTCGCCATCCGTTCGCAAGTGTATCGGGACAACATTCCCTCCAAGAAAGAGCATGGGCAGATATTCTACTCAAAGCTCCACTTCGACCTCTCGAAGAGTTCCGAACAGGAGAGCAAGGCGGAATACTACACCGTCAAGGAGGCGATGGAGAAATTCAAACTCTCTCGTGATTCGGTTTACGGTATTCTGCAATTCCATCAGATCAACCGGGAGAAGAACGGACGGTTCGTCAGATTCCTGAAAGTGGAGTTTGACCGGGTAATGGGTGCCCGCAAATAGTCTAATTTATGGCTATCCGTAAATTATTCAAAAATTAATCCCTGCTGTAGGTAATCTGCATGACTACATTATAGAGTTTCGCCGACGAATTAATAATAACCATAAAAATATAACATTATGCATGAATGCAAGACCGTGACATTAAGGACACGTCCGCTAAAAGGCAGGATGATGTCTTTCTATCTGGATTATTATCCGGGGTATCGAGACAAAGAGACAATGAAAGTTATCCGTCATGAATCGCTTGGTATTTATATCTATGCCAATCCGAGGAACAAACGTGAACAGAATTTCAACGAGGTAATGACCGAGAAAGCCGAAGCCATCCGTTGCCGCAGGTTCGAGTCGGTAGTCAATGAACGGTATGACTTCTTTGACAAGTACAAACTCAAGGCAGACTTTCTGGAGTATTATCGCAAGCAGCTCCGTAAGCATGACCAGAAATGGGAGTTTGTCTATCTGCATTTCAATAACTTCGTACATGGCAAATGCACCTTTGAAGAGATTGACATCGACCTCTGTAACAAGTTTCGGGAATATCTGCTGAATGCCAAGAAGCTAAGGCGTAACGGACGTATCACACGGAACTCCGCATCAGGATATTGGTCTACTTTCAGAGGTTTCCTGAAAATACTCTACCGTAATGGGATGATAAAGACCAATGTCAATGACTTCTTGGAAAAGATAGAGACAGAAGATGTAATGAAAGAGGCCCTGTCTGTTGAGGAACTGTACAAATTGGCCGAGACACCTTGTAAGAAGCCTATTCTGAAAACGGCATCGCTGTTTTCCTGTATGACCAGCTTGCGCATCAGTGACATTCTCTCGCTATGTTGGGAAGACATCGTGGACTATTCTGCCGGAGGAAAATGCGTACACATCATTACGCAAAAGAACAAGGCGGAAGACATCATTCCCATCAGTGAAGAAGCTTTGGGATTGATTGGCTATAGTTCTGAAAAGAAAGGTTTGGTATTCAAGGGGCTTATGCGTAGCTGGACGCAAATACCGATGAAAGAGTGGATTCGTTCTGCCGGAATTACCAAGAACATAACATTTCACTCGTATCGTAGAACATTTGCAACGCTACAAGCAGCTGCCGGAACGGACATCCGCACCATACAGAGCATCATGGCGCACAAGAGTATCACCACCACGCAAAGGTATATCAAAGTCGTGGATGCCAACAAACGTGAAGCCAGCAAGAAAATTACCCTGACACGGCAAGACTGACAGCTGCTTTGTCCTCGATTTCTGCGGTCAGAGTATGATTTTTCACCTAAAATCATACTCTGACCGTGATATTTAGCATGATACGTGGTAACTATCATTCTTTTTATTGCAACTATCTGGAATATCGATTATATCTTTAGCGCAAAACGATTCCAAACACTTGCAGACCATGACGAATAAAAAACAAATTCAGACTAAAAAGATAAGTTTTATCCTCGCACTGTCCGTTATCATTTATGCGGCTATAGACACTTATCTTTTCCTTTGCCATGACATCAATATCATGCGCATAACGACTCCTGTCATCCTTGGACTGGTAATAGCTATCATATTATGCGGACTCCTGCACAAATTTTTCTATAAATGGCTGACAAAAAATCCTATCAACTTCTCTTTTGGCGAGCCATCTACCCCTATTGTAAAATCAGAGAACATCATAGAATCTATGGATGCTACTGAAACGCAGCCCATCAAGCAACCGATGGATTTGCCTGAACAAGAGTCTTCTCCATCCCAACAGTCGAATCAAGATACTGTAAACTCTGATTGTCCGCAAGATTCTCATTTGAATAAATATGATTCCATATTGGTGGAACTCAAAAAGAAAGAGATTGAAAGGCAAGTGGAAATCATGGATGCGATTCGGGAATATGTAACCGTCAAAACTGCCCCCTATCTCTCCAAAGAGGATATTGCCACCCTCATTGCCAATATAGAGTATATGGCTTACGATCAACCTGAGTCATATAAACCGATTCGTTCCAATATAGACAATCCGCTGAGGTCGCCGGGGCTTCGCCATTTGGCATGGAATGTCGGTGAACGCTTGAGAGTGCCCTTAGCGAAAAGAGCCATTTTTATCAAGAAATCATTTCCATACGAACTCGTAAACGCGACCCTTGAATATCTTAAACTTAATTTACGGGATAATGTCTCAAGCCAGATTCCCATTGATGTACCAGATAAAGGCGACTATCGCTTCCATTTAGATGTAGATAATGATGACTCGCAATAAAAAAAGTATGCAGACGAAATAATTAATCCGGTCTGTATTGTTCTGCAAGGTTTCATTGAGTTGGTTCGCAGCATGTTAAACGATTAAAACAATCATAATATGGAAAAAGACCAACTGACATTCAACGACCTGCCGACTGTGGTAGGCGAACTATGCGACAGAATCGCAAGTATGGAAAACCTGCTTACGGAGAAACTTTCCAAGCAGTACGAAACCAAAGAGAATACGCACGTCCCCATGACCGTACAGGAGGCTTGCAACTATCTTAAAATGCCGTTGTCGACCTTTTATTACAAGGTCAAGAAGGACGATATTCCGGTTATAAAACAAGGAAAGCATCTCTACATCTATCGTGACGAACTGGATAGATGGCTGGAATCTTCCCGGAAGAATCCGGCTCCGCAAAGTTTCGAGGAAGAGAATGAATCCTTGCTCGCCTCCCATCGCCGTAAACCGAACCCTAAAAACTGGTAGCGATGGAAAAGACAGACACTATTATTCTTTCTCCGGAAGAATTGGCCGCTTACATGGCAGAGTCTACAATAAGCGTAACAAGTACATACGAACACTCCCCGGTGGTTCTGATGGTGGACGATACTGTTATCGGAACATTGGGAAACTTCAGTGCTTCCATCGGGAAAGCCAAAAGCAAGAAAACTTTCAACGTTTCAGCCATTGTCGCATCGGCATTGAGTGGCAGCAGCGTTCTTCATTATCGGTCTACATTTCCCGAAAATAAGCGGAAGATTCTATACATAGACACAGAGCAGGGGCGGTATCATTGCCAGCTGGTATTGAAACGCATCTTACGTTTGGCCGACTTACCGGAATACAAGAATCCGGATAATCTGATTATGCTGGCTCTGCGCAAGTTTTCCCCTAAACTACGTCTGGCGATAGTCGAACAGGCCATTGGCACAATACCGGATTTGGGATTGGTCATCATAGATGGCATTCGTGATTTCCTTTACGACATCAATTCCTCCAGTGAATCCACCGACATCATCTCCAAATTCATGCAGTGGACGGATGACAGGCAAATCCATATCCATACCGTCTTGCATCAGAACAAGAATGATGAGCATGCCCGTGGTCACATCGGCACGGAACTCAACAACAAAGCGGAAACCATCATGCAGGTCGAAGTGGACAAAGAGGACAAGACTGTAAGCGTGGTCGAAGCCGTCCATATCCGTGACCGCGAGTTTGAACCTTTCGCTTTCCGCATAAACGAGGAAGCCATGCCCGAACCGGTAGGGTCCTATCTGCCCAAAGAGAAGAAGACCGGACGACCAATCAAAGGACCGTTCGATCCGGACAAGGAGATTCCAAAAAATGTACATCGTCCAGCATTGGATGCCGTTTTTGCCAATGGCAACATCAGCAATTACGATGATTATATAGAACGCTTGAAAGAGGGTTACGGATTGCAGGGTATAAAACTCGGTTATAACAAGGCGGTAAAGGTCGCAACATTGCTCAGCGACAAACAAATGGTTATAAAAGAAGGGAAAGATTATGCATTCAATCCAGAATACCATTATTGAGTTCAACTTTACTTTATTGTTGGGGCATATATATAAGAATAAAGCAAAGTCGGAGGAAGACATCATGTGAGATATTCATATTCTCCCCTCTTTTAGAGACTCGTATCATCCTATGTTTCCTATCCGAGTGCCAGTTCACTATACGCATCCGATATGGCTTGTCGTGAAGCATCAACAGGTAACTGTTGCGAGATATGCCAAGGTATAACCTCACTGCGTTACGGTTGTACATTGGCGCTCTCGCCTGCTCAGTTCCCTCGCCGGTGCGGTACTCGCAAGCTCGCACCTATTCAACCATTATAAAATAATTCAAATGAAAGAAGATATTAAAAATACATCGGACTCCTCGAAAGAAACCAGAAACGTCTTCATCGGAGCAAAAGTCACTCCTACTCAGAAGGAGCAGATAAAATCACTGGCCGGACAATGCGGCATGACTGTAAGTGACTACATATTATCACGTGCGTATAACTTCAAGCCCAAAGCAAGGCTCACGAAAGAAGAAGCGGTATTGTTACAGAATCTGGACGATTGTCGGTCAGACCTCGTAAAATACACCTCCGCCCTACACGGAATGTCCACAAAGCAACGTATGGTAATGTTCAATCAGATTCCGTTTATGGTGGGTTGGCTGAAAGAATTAGGCAATGTAGCCGAAAGTGTCTGCCAGTTCCTGAATGCAGTAAAAGAGAAGAATAAAATTCCGTCTAACCCAAAATCCGAAGAAGAATGATTGCGAAAGCCAAAGCCATATCGCACGGTATAAACGACATCCGTTACATTACCGGCGAATCACAGCACAAAAAACATCCGGAAAAGATTTATCGGGTATTGGACAATCTGTTGCCCTCAGAACCGGACGCTATGGGAATATGGAGCTCCATGCAGTTGACCCTATCCCAACATCGACCGATAAAGAATTCCGTTATCAGAATCGAGCTGAGTCCATCGCCCGAACATACCCAATTTTATGACATCGAAGATTGGCAAAATCTTTGGCAGGAATTCGCCGAGGAGTTCGACAAACAAGTGATTACCGGCAAGGATGGACAAGTCCGTTCCTGTCCGACCAATTTGGTGGGTAGCAAATACTCGGTTTGGCTTCATACGGAATCTAAAGGCGAAGTTCCCCACCTTCATGCAGCGGTTTGCCGTTTGGATGAAAACGGTAATATCAACAACGACCACAACATTTATCTTCGGGCGCAACGTGCAGCCGAGCGAGTGGCAAAGAAACGTGGCTGGACAACAGCGGCACAAATCAGAAATCGAAACATTCCACAAGTGAACCGGGACTGTATGGAGGTGTTGAAAGCAATGCCATCGTGGTCATGGGATGAGTACAAGAATGCTCTTATACGGAAAGGTTATACCGTCCATGAAAGAGAGGACAAGAAAGGTATTCTTCGTGGATATGCCCTCATGAATGGAAACACCAAATACAAGGCTTCAGAATTGGGAATCGGCAGAAACCTGATGGTCTCGAAACTTCCTGCGACATGGGAGAAACTGCATCATCAGCCAGCTACTGCCATTAGAAACAATACACCCCAAGCCGTTCAACAGGCAGCGATACATAAGATTGCTCCTATCGACTATACCCAATATCTCACATATAGTCAGGAGATGATTTCCTATACCCTCAGCCATGAAGGTAAGGATTACAAATTTTATATCCCGGAAAAAGTACTTGATTGTTTCAATGACGAATTTGATTACAGGTTTATTGCCAACTGTCAAGAACTTACCGATATGGCTGTAGCTATATTTGTCGGACTGATAGATACCCCCAATGTAACAACCGGAGGAGGTGGCGGTGGCTCACAAAGCGACCTTCCGTGGAGAGATAAGGACGAAGACGACTTGCTCTGGGCGCGCAGATGTGCTCGTGCCGCCAGCCGGTTCTTAGGAAAGAAACCGAAAACAGGATTAAAACGATAAGCGCATGAAGAAGAAATTTGATTTTTCCGCAGAAATGAGTGAAGCGGAATCCATAAGATCCACTCCCAAGAATGAATATCTGGAGGAAGAAAACCACTTACTCGATATCAATGTGCAAGAACTTGCTAGGCTGAATAACAATGTATATAAGCTGAGAACAGAAGTTGAAAATCTGTCCGGTTCTATACGTGAGTGCAAACCTATCATTTCTGAAGAAATGCATAAGTTGGCAGTTGAATTTGGAGCAAGGCTTCTCTGCAATTTTCTTGATCAGATTGAGAGCAAATGCAAGGAAGCCGAGCGGAGAATGAAGAAAGCCGACAATGCCATCCCCCTCCCATATACGGCATTCTACATTTTGATTATCATTGTAGTCGCTCTATCTTCTTTTTTCGTGTGCATGATAGTGGCTAATGCAGAGATTTTGCATTCCGGATTGATTTGGAAGGCTACTACTGGTTGTATTCTTATGGCTGTCTCGGGGATTGGTATAACGGTAGCAATACAGAAGTTTTTGGATAGAGGTAAATAAACGAAAAGTCTCAATCGGATAGAGATTACTACCAGTTGAGACTTTATTTTCATGCTTAAATTAGTCTTCTAAATCTCTTGCGACTTCAGGGAAATTATCTTTAATAGTTCCTTTGATACCACCATGTATAGAATACTGCCTGACTTGAGTAGTTTGAACTTTTGAAGACTCATGATCTTCTTTGGAATACAGAATAGGAACTGGTTCTGACTGATAGTAGTTTAACCTGTCTGTATTTATATATCTTATTTCATACGCCTCTTCAAAAGGAGTTATGAGATATATCCTTATTGATGCATCAAATGTGTATATCTGTTGACGGCATAATTCTCCGGGCAAAATAGTCTTTGTTTCTCCTTGCCGTATTTGAATATAATCGCTTTTCGGTTTTAACCTTACATCTAAATGATGACGAGCCTCATTTATCATAATGCGATACACTTCTACCGGATATGAATTGTTTTTAATCTGGATCTTCAATCCCCACATCGTATCATTCTTCAAACTTATCTGAATTTTGGGATATATGTTACTTCCAGCTTAAATTCGCTCTAATTGATAATGACGTGAGTACATCTCAGCCATTTGCGACAAGCTATTAATCTGCTGCTGAGTTCCTTTCTGATTTCTTAAGACAAGAATAAAAGTTGCAGCTGTCGCCAAGGCTCCCAAAGCCATAATACAATCAACAATAATCTCAAATAACATAATTACTTTCTAAAATGATATTCAAATATACAACATAATTCTGAATCACAGAACAATTGAGAGCGAAGAAATTACAGCATTAATTCCCTCGCTCTATACATAACTTTATTTACCCAGTGACTTGAACACCTTAGCAATGCAACGCTTTTTCTGCTCCATATTGGGATGAACATATAAGTCCAACGTAGTTGAAATATTGGAATGCCCTAATAATACGCTGACTGTTTTATAGTCACAACCGACCTCTATACAACGAGTCGCAAAACTATGACGGAGTCCATGATACTTCAGCTTGGGAATATCAAGTTTCTCCATAAGCCTTTTATAGTAGTTACGGTACGTACGTGGTTCTGTCGGACACTCGTCATTGGTAAGAATGTAATAGTCATCATTAACTACTTTTTTCAAAGGCTTTAACATAGTAAGCAATTCTTTGTTTATCGGGATTTCACGGCAAGAGTTTTTTGTCTTTGGCGTGTTGATGACCAGCTCTGTATGTTTTCTCTCTCCTTCTATGATATAGATGCGTTCTATCGTCCGGTTAACGGTTAGAATTCCATCATATACATTGATGTCGCTCCATTTCAAAGCACAGATCTCCCCTATACGCAGACCGGTACTAAGGCTGATATAGATACCAAGTCCCGGAAAGGAAAAGTGGCTCTGAATATAGTTCAGAATCTTTTTATGATTTGCCACGGACAAGACCTCCAACTTTTTACCAGCAACGTCTGTTGGGTACTTAATATCCCATTCGTAATAGTTCATCCATTCGTTTTTCACTCCGAATTTCATAACCATCTTCAGGACAATAAGAATGTCCTTAACAGATTTCACGCTCAATCCGCCTTCCAACTTTTCAAGCACAAAGCCTTGTACATCATTTTCATGAAGTTCGTTACTCTCACCAAACTTTGGCAAAATGTGATTTTCAAGAATCAACATGTAGGCTGCCAATGTCGATAGTTTCACATACGGTCGCTTGTCCTCTCGCCATGCGTCCGAAATTTCTCTAATTGTCTTCTGAATCATAATTTTGAATTTAATTGGTTCTAATAATTAGAGAAATATAATAGGTAATGTTCCCCATTTGAGATTCCCTAAATTTAGTGGAGAGTGGGAAATATGTAAAGTGTCTGAGCTATTGGATTTCTATTCAACCAATTCTCTGAGTTGGGAACAACTTGAATATGGGGAGAAAGCCATGATGAACTTACATTATGGACTCATTCATGTTGGGCTTCCTACTATGGTGGATTTGAGAAGAGATAAACTACCCAATGTCAAAGAAGGTAATATGCCTAAAAACTTTGAATTGTGTAAAGAGGGAGATGTAGCCTTTGCTGATGCTTCGGAAGATACGAATGAGGTTGCTAAAGTCATTGAGTTGTTTAATCTTGATAATAAGGATATTGTTTGTGGTTTACACACAATTCATGGGCGAGACAATAAAAATAAAACTATTGTCGGCTTCAAAGGATATGCTTTTTCGTCATCCGCATTTCATAATCAGATTAGACGAATAGCACAGGGAACAAAAATCTATTCCATCAGCACAAAGAATTTTTCCGAGTGTTATGTTGGTATTCCATCCAAAGCGGAGCAAACTAAAATAGCTACACTGTTACGACTAATAGATGAGCGTATTGCCACCCAAAACAAAATCATTGAGAAACTGCAATCCTTAATTAAAGGGCTTAGTCAGCAATTGCTTTCATCAGAGAATGATTGGATTTTATATAGACTGGATGACTTGGCGCAAATAAAAAGTGGCTATTCAGGAACACAAGTGAGTTATCAAACCCCTTATAAGGTTTCTCGCATAGAAACTATTAGCAAACATTGTATTGATATACAACGAATTGGCTATGTAGAGTGTATTCCTGAAAGCTATAGGTTAAACGTAGGTAATATTCTGTTTAGCAATATCAATAGTATTCAGTATATAGGAAATACAGCCTATCTTGACAAAGATTATGGACTTTATCATGGCATGAATTTATTGCGAATTATACCCAATACAACCATAGTTAGACCTCGTTTTTTGCATTTACTTCTTTGTACTGATTGGGCAATAAACCATTTTCAAACTATTTGCAATAAAGCAGTTTCACAAGCAAGTATCAACCAAACTGCGTTAGGTAAGAGTCGATTCCCGATCCCACCAATGTCTGTTCAACAACAAATCTGTAGTATGTTTGAACTCACTGAGAGAAAATTGGATAATGAGCAAGAATACATAAGTTGTCTTCAACAGCAGAAACGGTATTTGCTTCAGAAAATGTTTATATAAACATTAGGCTTAATAGATACTTCTTCAATAAAATGTATTGTTCCGTTAATGACTTTTCATTTGCCAAACGGCAATGCAAAGCGTCAAGAGTGTTAGCTATATGTCCTTGTTTCTCTAAGCTTGGTAGTAAAAACTTCATCTTCATAAAGTCATTTTTTTGAAGATTAAACCGTGTACTCCCTTGTGCTAACGGATATATAGCCCTACGAAATGAAGAACTTGAAATGAAGTGGGCAAGGTATTGAGGTAATACACGTTCATCATAGAAATGAATGCCAAAGCAGAAGCTATTCAAATAAAGTTTCTGCGTATTGCCCAAATATACTGCACCTATACCAACTTCTTCCGGAGTTTCAGATGAGAGTGTGAATAAGGCATCACCGTACTGCACACTGTTTTGTTTTTCGTTGGGAGCGATTTGTACCAATTCATAATCCTTTTCCGAGATGTAAGTATTCTGATACACGTTCATATAAGTAATGAATGGCTCACCATATCCGAAATCATCACCGCCTTTTCCGCTTAATCCAGAATAAGCTTCACCCAAATCTGAAAAGCAGACGGTTTCTCCCTTAATACCTTTGTGGATATTATCGTTTAGCCCTTTAATTAAGGATAAAAAATCAGCAATTTCACAGGAAAGGGATATTCCCCATATTCTTTACTCTCCTTGCTGTTCCATCAACTCCTTATAGTGCTGTTCATATTCTTCATCAGTAAAACTTTCAGCACAACTTTTGGATCGAGTTAAAATTCGTAGATTCTCTTGAAATAATATTTCCTGTCGGCTCATTTGAGAACCAAAATATTTAGGAGAATAAAATCTATCAATCTCTGTTTGCTTTAAATTTTTATACCCAAGAGAAACGGCCATTTCTGAAAGTAAGTCAAGTCTAAAAGAATTACTACTATCAAAATGAGGTGATTTTTCGTTTAAACTATCTAAATATTCTCTCCATGCATGTCTAACTTTTTTGTTTTCCTGAAATACTACATCTATTGTATTTAAGGCATCAACCCATTCTTTTGTTATTGGGGTTGATTTTCGATCTGCCATTAGTGTAAGGAAGACTCTTAATTGAGCATCTTTTTTTGCTTTTCTATTTTGGTACTTTATTCCTAATACCCAAACAATAATTGGGATAATAGCAACAGCAATAATCTGACCGATGCCGATAATGATTTGTATATATTCTGTTGTACTCATAATGCTAAATTTATGCAAAGGTAGTCTTTTAGATCAAAACCTATTTGTATAATTCGAAAAAATTTATCTTTAATTAAATATCACACAAGCTAACTATGCAAAATAGCAGAATACACTGCTTCAAGATTGACTCTTCTACACACTTTGATAATAATATAATGAGGAATATTCCGTTTCTAATGTGATGGATGTAGAGCATAATGTTACAAATAATGCGATGTTTTGAGGTATAACCGTCTGGTTATCATAATGAAATTAAGGATTGTTTATTTGTAATGTCCGCAATTAGTTTGAAAATGCTTCACTCTGATTCTTGGGAACAATTCAAGATTCAAGATATTGCATCAATAGGACGTGGTAGAGTTATTAGTTCGGTAGAAATTAGCCAACAAGAAAATCCGTTATACCCTGTGTATTCTTCTCAAACATCAAATGACGGAATTATGGGTTATCTTGATGATTTTATGTTTGAAGGTGAATATATCAGTTGGACGACTGACGGTGCAAATGCAGGAACGGTATTTTATCGTAATGGAAAGTTTAATTGCACTAATGTCTGTGGCTTGTTAAAGCTCAAAAAAGGATTTGATGCCCATTTCGTTTCATTAGTCTTAGCAGAAGCAACAAGGATGTATGTCTCAACTAATTTAGCAAACCCGAAACTTATGAATAACACAATGGGAAACATACAAATCCGTCTGCCAAAATTAGAAGAACAAAAAAGAATCTCCGTTGTTTTCAGAAAGTTACATGGACTATTAGAGACACATAATAGTTTGATCATCAAGTATTCAAAGCAGAAACAATATTTGCTCTCGCAGATGTTCATATAAACATTTGCGAGAGTAAGTATCTCTTTTGTTCTTCGTATCTTATCTTTGTTTTTGCTTCAATATCCAATTTGCTGTTTAACGAAGTCATTAGTGAGGCTATTATACTTTGTCTTTCTTTTGAAGGTAGTTCAATTACAAGCGAAGCTATTTCTGAAATATAATGTCTTTTATGTCCTTCCGATTTAAGTTCCCAATATGATAGATATTCAAACATAAATCGAAGATTTACATTCGGTTTTGCTGTGAGTATTTTTATTGCCGAAGACTTTACCTTAAAAGGGAATGATACATATTTTGCATCCATTGTGAAATCGTCAAAGATTATACACTCTCCTTTTTGATATATGCCAAATTTTTCGTCTGTATACCCCAAGATAAAACCTTTATTCGCAGTTAGAACAGGGGTTAAACTTGTGTCGGTAGAGTATTCATCATTAGCTACAATATATGCAGTAGGTTGTTCGTAATCAAGTAGCTGATTGATTTCAAAGCTCTCTGTATATTCATCTTTCAATAAGGAGAACATCTTTTTTCTAATTGCGGACTTTAATTTTTTCAAATCCTCAATGATTTTGTTTTGGGTAGCGATTCGAGTATCTATACATTCAAATAGTTTTGCTATTTTCTCTTGTTCTTGAATTGAAGGAATATTAAGACAAACTTTACTTAATCCATCTTGACCTATATTAAAGTGCTGTGCTCCGGCTCCTTTTACGATTATCTTTTTTCGTGCAGTTGGTGAAGCCAAAAGATAACGAAAAAACATAGGATAATAGTTACTTTTACTTTTTCCACGAATAACAAAACCACCAAACACTGCGGGTTTGCTATCCAAATAGACATTGGCTTGACCTACATCTTCTAACGTTTCAGAGCTGCGCTGAAATAAGATATCGCCGTAGTTTACACCATAAGTTTCAATATCGCCATCCACAACTTCAACAGAGGCACGGATATTATCATAACAAATGAATTGGTTATTAAGAATATCCATCACCGAAATGAATTTTGTTCCACGCCCAAATCTTTTGGCATCAGGATTCATTCCATTTTTGAAACTCATAAAATCTGTAAGAGGATAGATTTCCCACTCCCCACTAAATTCCGGAAATCTCAAATGGGGAACATTAAGGACTTTATTTTCGTTATTATCTGTCATAATCATTATTCTTTATCGGGATTGATATCAAACGGCAACAATTTGTCGCCATTATTAAACCGGTCGAAATCAGAGATAAACGAACGGTCTTGAATCACTTTATATTTTTCATACTCACCATACGCCTTCTCTCGTGCTTCTTCTTGAGAAACTTTACCAGCTGAATCTTGTACTTGATAGTCCATTGTAGCAAGAAACTGTTCAAGACGCTGCTTCCATTCGGCCATCGTTGTAATGATATGGCGTTGGGCACGCTGCTCTGCAAATTCAAGAAATACGTTAGTTATGCCGTTGAGTTCTGAAACCTCTTTGTCTGACAAGTAGTTCTTTGCCACAATCGTATCAGACTTCTGGACTCTGCCATCGGGAGCTTTCTTCCAAGTGGTCAATCCCATGTGCGGCATTTCCGAGTCGGCACGTTCATATACTATTTCGGCAGCGGTACGATGAGTTACAGCCAAGTGCATCATATTTTGCACCATCTTGAAGAACAATTTGGTACAATCCGATTTCGAATCGTAATCGGCACTGCATTCGGCATAGATGTCTGTTATCTTTTGGTAGTATCTGCGCTCTGATGTGCGTATCTCACGAATACGCTCCAGCAAATCATCAAAATAATCTTTGCCAAAGTGTTTTCCCTGCTTCAAGCGTTCGTCATCAAGGGCATATCCTTTAATAATAAACTCCTTCAATACAGATGTAGCCCAGATACGGAATTGAGTGGCCTGATAGCTATTGACACGATAACCTACCGCAATAATGGCATCCAAATTATAGAACAGAGGTGTACGTTCTACATCCCGTTCTCCCTCTGATTGAACTATCCCAATTTTTCGGATAGTTGCCTCTTTTGTAAGCTCGCCTGTTTCGTAAATCTGACCAAGATGATAGTTGACAGTCCGTACATCCACCCCGAACAAATCGGCCATACGCTTTTGTGACATCCAAAATGTTTCACTGTTGAATATCACTTCTATTCGTGCCTCGCCTTGCGCCGTTTTATACAGCAAAATGTTAGAACTCAACGAATTTTGCATCAATTCGTTTGTCGAAATTGTTCGAGTAAAATAATCGCGAGCTTGTTGTACCAACACTTTTTGGGCATCGGCATTTTCGGCAACAATCATACACGCCATACGCGAAAGACGGAAGATATTGACCTTACGGAATGAGCCGCTTCCAATCCTTACCATATCAACCGCTTGGTTGAAATGGTCGTCTACATTCATTCCTTTTTCACCTGCCACCTTGATAGCCTTGTCTATGACTCTTTGGAATTTCCAATAAGCCGAATAGCCCATAGCAGCGCACAGGTCGCGAGAACTCCAGTATTCGTTTCCGCCCTCATCCTGACAGCGTATATTGTCGAATGATGGACGCATTTCGGGGATGTTGTCTATCTCTGCCATAGTGTAATTATTCAACCAGTCCCAATTCTTTCAAATAGCCTTCTATTTCCTTATCCAGTTCGGCTCGCTTGGCTTCCAATTCCTTTATTTCAGCCATGACTGCTTTGATGTCAATAGGCTCTTCTTCCTCAAAAGTATCGACATAGCGAGGAATATTCAAATTATAGTCATTTTCGGCAACCTCCTGCAACGTAGCAAGATGACTGTACTTTTCAATTTCCTTGCGGTCACGATAGGTTTCTACAATCTTCTGTATATGCTGAGGGCGGAGTTTGTTCTGGGTCTTGACCTTTTCAAACTCTTTGCTGGCATCAATGAACAAGATATTATCGTCTTCCTTACGGCATTTCTTCAATACGAGAATACAGGTCGGAATACTTGTACCATAGAATATATTGGCTGGCAAACCGATAATAGCATCGATATAGTTTTTCTTCTCTATCAGGAAGCGGCGTATAACACCCTCTGCATTCCCTCGAAACAGAACTCCGTGCGGAGCAACGCAAGCCATCGTACCACCTTCATTGAGGTGATGAACCATATGCAGAATAAAAGCATAGTCGGCTGTTTTCTTAGGTGCAAGTCGTCCTGCTTTACTGAAACGGTCGTCGTTGTTGAATTTGTCGGCAGCACTCCATTCGGCAGAGAACGGAGGATTTGCAACCACTGCATCGAACTGCATATCATCGAATGCGTCCCATTCAAGCGTATCGCCATTCTCTATTTTGAAGCTGCTGAATCGGATACCGTGCAGCAACATATTCATTCGGGCAAGGTTGTAAGTAGTCGGATTTTTCTCCTGTCCATAGATATATGCCGCCTTACCGATACTTGCTGCACGGAGCAATAGTGAACCACTACCGCAAGTAGGGTCGTAAACATTACGCAAACGGTTATGCCCAAGAGTAACAATCTCCGCCAATATGCGGCTGACCTCTTGCGGAGTATAGAACTCACCGGCTTTCTTGCCTGCGCCGGCTGCAAACTGGCTAATCATATATTCGTAAGCATCGCCCAAAATATCAATTTCTTGCGAGGCCTCTACACCAAAGTCAATATCGTCCAATGCAAGAAGCACATTGCTGACGAGCGTGTTTTTATCATCTGCTGTTTTTCCCAATTTAGGCGAAGCCAAATCAATGTCCGAGAACAATCCGCCAAAATCCTCTTCACTATCCTGTCCCAAAGTGCTGTCTTCTATACGCTTCAACGAGCGTTCCAACATAGGAAGAACATTTTCTTTCCGCTTGATAGCCTCAATTACGGACGAAAACAAGAACTTCGGTTCAATGAAGTAGCCTATATTTTCCAAGCACTGGTTCTTAACCTCTTCCTGCAATTCCGGTGCATCCGAATCGGTCATTTCCCATAATTCCTTGAATGTAACTTCATCATCATCCAACGCACTGTTAGCGTATGTTTCTATCTTCTCCGACAGGTATTTGTAGAAAATGAATCCCAAGGTAAAATACATAAAATCGCTTGCCGACATATTGCCACGCAAACGGTTTGCGACCTCCCAAAGCTGGTCACGGAGTTTCTGTTGCAGTTCTTCGCTCATATCTTTATTGCTCTATATTATCTTGTTTACATCACTTTCCGGCAATGGTATATTGCTCTCTATTATACTTCTCAGGTCATCTAGCACTTTCCCTTTATATGAGAAATATTTTGCCCCTTGATATGCACCCGATGTATTCCGTTTCTCTTCCGGCATAAACGTACCGACAAAAGGGGACAATTTATAAATACGACCTTCGTATTCAACGGAATCATCGCTTGCCACCTTGACTTCCGTATCCGTAGGAATAAAGGTAACGCATTCCCCTATTTTAATACCGACCATGCTGAATTTGAAACGACCTCGCTTTACGGTTCGCTTCTGCACGACAGGCAATGAATCTTTTTCGTTATGGCAAACCGGTTTATTATCTACATAGACCGTAACAACCGCATCATCAATCATCTTGGCTATGTCATTGAATATATCCAAAGCTATTTGTGGCGGCACATTGAAAAACTCCCGATTCTGACGAATACGCAAATCCGTCAACCGATCAATAGTCTTGTGTACATGCTTTTCAACATCGTTATATTTGACCGTCTGAATGGTTGCATAAATCTCAAAAGGCAACGGAACAGCCGTGTTGTCAAGTTCCTTGGAACGTATATCTACAGGCCGCGCACTTTTACCGATCTTGACCCAATCCTCACGAAAACTTGGATTAGTCAAGATATACACATATCCGGGTTCATTTGTCTTTACCATATCAGTATTTCTTTTAATCCCAACTGAAAGTGCGTATGATATTACGCAATCTGTCTAAAATCCTCGTCAACGCCTTTCTCGTCTTTATCAATCCGAGATGCTTCTCTTTCAATGCTTTTTGTATGATTTCCGGCTGCTCTTTTTGCAGGTAGTCATATTCTTTGAGGAAGTGATTCAATACCGATGACGATATTTCCTCTTCCTCAGCCAATGAGTTGACGGCATTTTCTCGCTCAACGGCAATATAGTGGTTCAACCGTTCTTCCAAATCGCTTGTACCGTCAGCTTTGTCTCGCTGAATCATGAAGTTTTCCTTATCGTCATCCACATTCTTTTGAATGAAACCATCGATAAGTTTGGCTTTGCTGCGCATTTCTGCGTCTTTAATCATCGTATCAATGATATTCTGACGGCGTTCTGCGTAATCGGCACTATATGGGTCAAGTTCTGCAATGAGTTCAAGGATATATGCCACATTGATAATGTCGCTATGTAGGAGTTCAAGGCAGAAATCCACATCACCGAAGTCTCCGTCATCCGGAACATCTGTATCATCATCCGGTTTGGGTGACGGTGCTGGATCAACGAGTGCAAAAGTATCATGGATATCAAGATACTTACTCCTGAAATCCATAAACTGCTGTTCCGTCATGCCGAGATCATCAGCTTCTTCGCTATAATCCTCATATATTTGAATCTCTGCGTGTTTACGGATAATATCACGAAATGCCAAAACAAACTCTTTCTTAGCCGTTTCGCTCTGCAAAAGGTCTATGCAGTTTGTGTCCGGGTATTTCTTCAGAAAATCGGATGCAAGTTCCTTGTATTCCTGTTTGATTTCTTCAAACGGAGGTCGCACTATTTCTTCCGGATTGTTGCTGTTACTGAATAATTTGATAGCAGCATCCACATTGCTCTTCAAATCACGGAAACATACAATCTTTCCGAAGCGTTTCTTTTCGTTCAGCACACGGTTCGTCCGGCTAAATGCCTGCAACAAGCCGTGGTATTCCATGTTCTTATCTACATAGAGCGTATTAAGTTTCTTGCTGTCAAAACCGGTAAGGAACATTCCGACAACAAGGCAAAGATCAAGCGGCTTCATATCGGCTCGCTTCTTTTTCATGCGCAGGTTGATGTCATCGTAATATGCACGGAAGTTCTCAGTCGTAAACGATGTGCCGAACATTTCGTTATAGTCATCCATGATGGCTTGCAGCTCATCGACTTCGCCTGCACTGTCATTCAGATAAGAACCTGTACCCATTCCTGTCAGTTCATCATCCTGACTTCCATTGGCTGCATAGGTAAATACTGCACCTATACGAATCTTAGGATTCAGTTCCTTGAATATCTTGTAATAACGGATAAGCATCGGCACTGACTGCACGGCAAACAGCGCATCGAACTCTCCGTCAAATGTTGACTTATTGAAATTATTAAGGATGAATTGGGCTATTTCCGTCATGCGATTGGTACTGCCGTTCTGCACCTCCTCACTGCCATGATAGTATTCCACAAGAAAACCGAGAACATTCTCATCAGCAATGGCATCCTTAATCAGATAGCGATGCAGGCAGTTGCCGAACACCTCTTTGGTCGTATGACCATCAACTGCATTCTCTGTAAATATTGGAGTTCCGGTAAATCCGAATATCTGGGCATTATCGAAGAATTGCATAATCTTCTTATGACTCTCCCCGAAATGGCTACGATGGCACTCATCGAATATCATCACGATACGAGAATGGCGTATCGAATCTATTTTGCTGCTATACCATGTCTTGCTTACGGCTGCATTGAGTTTCTGAATAGTGGTAATGATAATCTTGGAGTTGCTATGCAGACGTTTTACCAACTCGTCCGTATTGTCCGTACCGTCAACGGCTCCCGGTTCAAAGGCTTCATATTCCGACTGTGTTTGTGTATCAAGGTCATGGCGGTCGACAACGAACATTACCTTATCTACATCATCTAACTCCGAAACGAGTTGCGCAGTTTTGAATGAAGTCAAAGTCTTTCCTGCCCCTGTTGTATGCCAAATATAACCGTTATCATTGGAGTTCTGCACTCGATCCAATATCTTTTCTACTGCATAGAACTGGTATGGGCGCAACACCATCAAGCATTTATCACCTTCATGTAATACGATGTACTTTCCGATAATCTTACCGAGCGTACACTTTTCCAAGAAAAACACAGCAAACTTATCCAGTTCATTGAATGGCAGGTTTGCCGCATCCGTCCAGTTGAATGTAAATTTATATCCGCCATTGGGATTATTGGCGAAATAACGAGTGTTCACACCATTGGAGATGACAAACAACTGAATATAATCGAACAACCCATGAAAGGATGTCTTATGATAGCGTTGAATCTGATTGTATGCCTGTTTGAGTTCTACTCCCCGACGTTTCAATTCAATCTGAACTAAAGGGAGACCATTGATAAGAATCGTCACATCATAGCGACACTTCTTTCGTCCCTCCACCGTAATTTGGCTCGAAACCTGAAATTCGTTCTGACACCATTGGGTACGATTAAGAAACTCTACCCAAATGCGCTGTCCGTTAGCCGTATCAAGAGGATATAGGTCGCGAAGCTTCTTTGCTTTTTCAAAGCGAGTACCACCTTCCAGATAGATTAATATCTTCTCGAACTCTTCATCCGTAAATGAGTTACGGCCAACTTCCGCCAGTTGTTTCTTGTTGTGAATTTCCAACTGCCGCTTGAAATTGGCATAAAGATTATCTTCTTCGGTAATCTGAACATACTCGTAGTCCATTTGCCGAAGTGTGGCTATCAGTCCGGCTTCCAACGCCGCTTCGCTCTGTATTGACATATTCTTGCGCCCTGTTATGGTGTTATTACTTATCTATTCCGGCTTGCAGTATTCTGATACCTAATGCATTTTCTATCTTGCACAAGGTTTCTAATGACAGATTCTCGCGACCTTTCAACACCTTGGAGACATATTGCTGAGTGCAATTCATCTTCTCGGCCAACGCTCGTTGTGTCATACCAAGTTCCTCCATTCGGTTTGACATAGTTGCAGCGATAGCTTGCGAATGACACATCCACTTTTCGTCTTTATTCTCCTCCGTTCCTTCAACCAATCCTAAAACCGTGTCTATCTGTTTTTCAGCCATTGTATACATCAAAAAATACCTTTGCCTTACTCTGTAGGCAAAGGTAGTATAAATAATCGAGATGACACAACTTTCAGGTTGTTGATTGATTTTTTTTGAGCAAAGAATATTCCTATTTAATTGCTGTTATCCTTAAATCATATCTACGGCTACCAGCATCAAGAGCAACATCATACTCTTTCAGTCCTTTTTCAACTGCAATCAGATGTAATTCATCCTTATCCTTTGGGATTATATCTGGACCATAATAAATTGCATTCAAACATCCGACATCTGGAATTGATGCATAATTATTCTCATCCTCTAAGTTATAATACAGCATTCTCCATTCATGTTCATGTTCGTATTCTTTTTGGTCCTTATAAAGATAAGATCGATACCAATATAATTGATTGACTGATATCATGGAAGACAAAAAGTTCAACCAATTTTTATCTCCAACTTGCTTAAAATACTCGTAAGTATGAATATTTCCCTCATCCAATGTAACGTCAGGTCTTAATTCAGTATAAATCACAGGAAAGAGATTTACATCCATTCCCAATGAGTTATATTTAAAAATACATTTTCTAAGATCGTATTCTAATGCAAATCCCTTATACCCATCAGCATATCTATCCCACATATATTTTGACTGTACACTTTCTGTAAAACATGCTATTTTTGCACTATTTCTCGGATTTCTAAAACGCGACTCTTGCTTTTTTATCGCAGACCCAATGTTGTTACAAAAATCCATATATTCATCTGTCAATATTTTATCTATAATTTGTTCATCCGTATATCCACACTCTCTGTAGTAACATATTTGCGTTGCCTTTTCTGCCCTTATATCAGAGGATTTCTGGGTTATATGCGACAATGTTATGCGCAATGCATCCTTTAATGCCTTTTTTAAATCTTCGCGAATTTTGTCTTGATCTATATATAAATATGAATCATACTTATCCGGAAACATTCCTGCATGGCATAATGAAATAGTTCCGGATTTTAATGATTCAATAGTATAACCTTTATCGTCTATTTTACGATATCTAAAAAGTTTTTCTGGAATATTAGGAAGTATCAATTTGTAAATATTACTCCATACATCTGAAGTTGCAGCTTTATCTATATTGAACGGAATATAGGATTGCTCTATAATTTCCTGAAATTGTTTTCTAAAATCTAGCATCTTTAAGTCGTGAATTGTTATATCCTTTTATTTCATTAACTCAATAACATCTTCTGGCAACATTGCATTCCCAGCATCATCTTTCGGAGCACTCTTAAGAAACAGCACCGGAACGATGGTGTAGTTCTTGATAAATAGTAACAAATTAGCTTTACGGAGAAGTTCGCCTGTCAGTTGTTTGCCATTCTCTTGGGTTGTCCATTTGCATTCGTCAACCAGCAGATACTTTTTATCGAGCGATTCTGCCATCACATCAAATTCAACTTGTTCCGGCTTTTTGTCCTCATTGAGAAATGGGTAGCGCCTTGGTTATCGGCATTATGAAGTAACTCATACACAAAATGTGCTTTGTCTTTATAAAGATTCTGGGCGATTTCCAATGCTCCACGATACATAGGATTCTTGAAGATTGTCCAAGCCTCCCGACCTTGTTTACTGAGTACCTTGAAATATAATTCCTCCTCCTGATTCATAACTGCTCCTTGATTTTTCTGATGACGTCTTCCACCTCTTCGGTCATTATTGCACCATTTTCATGATCGCAAGTCGTGAAAAGATTTTCTCCGAGGGTATAACCTATTTCCTCGTAGAATTTTAGTTTACGCTCCCATGAAGCCTTGTATTCCGGAACGACAAGCATTCCCAGATGTTCCCAGATGATTCTATCACCCCATGGGGTTTCAAAGGAAAAGTCGGGAATGCATCGGTGGCCATTTTCTTCCAGTAGTTGCTCGTACTCAAATTCCACCCCAGCATTTACCAATTGGTTTACAATTACAACTTCTGACTTGCTACGCACAAACAGACCTTTCTTGGCTGTTCCATGAATCAGGCCCTCAACATAAGGAATATTAAGACGTTCGGCTCGAACGGAATAGTCAAATAGATTGGTATTTCGTCGCGCGAGCACTGAGGCTTGTGGTTTAGTAAATTCTCTCAACCAACCAATAGAATCTTGAACAAGCAGGACTACACGCTTCTTTGCTCTGGTAAGAGCTGTATATATCAACTCACGACTTAAAATGCGGCCGGTTTTGGGCAATACCACAAAAACCGTATCAAAATCGCTGCCCTGACTTTTATGGATTGTAATAGCGTATGCAAGCTCAATAGCAGCATCCTGGTCTTCCCCTTTATCTCCCCTGAAGCCGAAGGTTTCATGAGGTATGCCAACATACATAACATTGATATGTCCTTTATTTATAGACTTAACAAAGCCTATCTGGCCATTGGAGAGAGGATATTTTTCTTTTGATGGATAGGATTCTCGTAATATATTTTGAAGTTGAATGACTTTATCATTCTTATATATCTTCTGGGTTCCGATTTCCTGATAATCCCCTTTGCGATTGATATTATTTCCAACCCATGACTGAAGATAGGAATTCAGTTGATATGTACCCCATGCGGGATTTATTACTGGAGCAAGAATCTGAAGATTTTCGAGCGCTGCCGGATCTGACTCAAGCGATTTTAAGTCGTCAATACCTATTTTTTGCTTCAAGGATTCTGGCAGTTCGACATCGGAACAAGCGAGTTCCTTGCAAATTGCATCCCTAAGGATTTGAGGCAGATCCTTTTCATCGTTCCAGTAATAAACTGAAAGATCGCCTTTGAGATTCTTGCTTTCGATTTTCCAAAATATTTCATCGGCAAATTTCTCCGGTTTGTTTCCACTGAACCAAGAGGCCAAAGTCAAGACATCTGAATCTCCACTGGCTATTGTGCGCACAACGGTGCGGAGATAGGTAATGGCAGATTTCAGATTGGCGTCCGCGTCATCACAATTAAGATAATGGCATAAATCCGAGAAAGCCCTGCCCGGACCTATCGGAGGTAGCTGATAGGGGTCTCCGATAAGTATTATTCGGTTTATGAACTTCAGGTCAAGCGACATAATAAGCGCATGAAACGTGTCGGTAGTTAGCATCGAACATTCATCAATGATTATATTCTTAGCACGTGAGTATTTGCGCGAGTCTTCAGTTAGACGCGGTTTCATGTTTTCAAAATCGAAGGCGCCGAGACTGGCAAGAAACTGAGCTACGGTTTTTGAACTCACATTTTCGGCCATATTACTGAGCCTTACTCTCGCCTTTCCAGTGGGAGCCAGCAGCAGAACGCCTTCTGCTTTTATCTTGTCAGAACAGAGAAAGGATCTCACTACGGTAGTCTTACCGGTACCTGCGCCTCCCGTGAGAACTGAAAGGCGCTTTTTGTCCATCATTTCAAGAGCTTTGGCCTGCTGCTCAGTAGCCTGTTGACTGCGCTCGTTTGTAGGATCATAATTCTTGTCTGACATAGCGAGGGATAGCCAGTCCTCACCGGTAGGCTTCTTAACATCTCTCTTTGCTCTTTCTCGTAGCACTTTCCGAAGAAACTCCTCCATTTGATAATATTCCTTGAGTTGGATAGCAGTAGGGTTCTCATCAGGAACATAATCGAAGGATACTTCAAAAAACTGGCGATGTGTGAGAAGTATGTTTTTCGGGAGGCGAGCTTTGTCTTCTTCCGTCATTATGTCGCGCAGATAGTCCTCCATCTCTTTTATTGACACAAGGGTATCACCATCTGTTAGAACGGAATAAAGCCTTTCAACGACTAATGATCTAAGGCGTCGAGTATCCAAAATGGACTCCGCTGCGAACGGAGGCACTGGAACATTATCACCCTGAATTGTTGGGTCGGGGAAGGCTCCAAGATCAATTGTACGCGTTGAAACTTTCTCTATAAAATTCCGAGCGCACCATTCGCTGATGAGGTATGGATTGCTTAGTATATCAGACTCTACATCATCTATAAAATGCTCAATAACATCGGATTCAAGTTCAAATCTGGATAAAGTGATAAGACGCTCACGTACATTACTTGTTTGGCCCTCCCAACTTATTCGATACGTAGGAAGAGACGAGTTGTAAACAGCACTATCAACTTTGATTTCCTTATTTAGCAACTTTTCAAAATGCCCCCAGGGATTGTCTTTCGGTCCACATCCTTTTTTTCGCAGGTCGCTTTCAATCAGATTGCCATAATCTATTCCCAGCGCTTTAAGTGCTGAAGCGAATGAAGGGAAGGGAGTGATTTGTTTCTTGACATGCTCAATACGGGCATCAATCCACCTGAGTTGACATTGCCATCCCTCGATTGAGCCAGCCAAGCCATGTCGAATTACTGCCTCCAACGAACGCCGAGCAGCTTCAAGAATCAATAGCATTGAATGATTGCTTATAAAATCACAACCATATGATAGTTCATCAAATATCTTTCCGCTACTGTCAAATTTATCCAGCGATAATTTGATCTCATCAAGAGCCTGTATCTTTGACAGACCCTTCCCTTGGAATATATTCTCATCCAACTCCAGATATTCTTTATAGGGGAGAATGAAGCCGCGAGATTCTTTCAGGTCTGGGCGAATGGAATGAGAGAACATTATCTCCCATAAGGGATATGTATAATCGGCAGTTGTTTCGTAGTCTTGAACACCACAATTTTTTACTATATCCCCCATTCCCACAATCATTCGTAAACCTTCATCGTCAATCGGATTGCCTTTCTTACAATAAAAGACGCATATCGATTCCTCGGTTATCTCTGAGCTGAACCATTTAAGCACATCATACAATCGCTCAGGATTATAAACCCAAGCCGAACCGAAAGGTGCACTTTCGGCAGGGCGAAATTCAGGATGCTCCTTGCTAAGGTCTTTCTGTGCATCCATATTCAAGTAACGGAATGGTATTCCAAGAGCTGAATAAGCTGGTATCATTACTTTTGTAGGTAATAACTTAGAATGTGGATTGTCTGAATTCCAAGCATATATGTGAATAAATTCACGCTCATAAGCCTTGTAATTCATGAATCCCCCATTCTCTCCAGCACAAGCAGGACGTTCTTTTGTAGTTAATTTAGACCAGTCGATTCCACACGACAACTGCTCACAATCTACTTTTGAGTTGACAATATTAGGTAGTTGTTTACAGAATGTATTACAACGAGGATTTGCACATACATGCGAATTCCAACCATTGTCGTGCCAAGGTACTCGAACAGATATATGTTTCATTTTTTTAATCTTTTTACAATGTTAAATTATTGTTATGCAAAATCATTATTACAATTATAAACTCATCTAACTGAAACTACTCCATCTTACATCGCTCATCCAACACTCCGGCAAACATATCCATCTCTCTCTTGGAAATCCCCAATCGTGTTGCCAATTCTCGCCATCCTTTTATAGCTTCAGTTACCTCAACAACAATCTTTTCTGCTGTTGTACGGTTTAGCATATAGTCTTCGCAAGCATCCAGCAAAATACCCAGTTCTGCCTTATTGGAGGTTGATGAGACAAGCAGACTCTGATACTCATTCAAAGTAGGGTTCATGTCATATGCAGGAGAAAGCGTCCAACCTTTTGCAGTCAAAAGAAAACCATGATTACGGAAATGATCATCGCTATTACCAATGCAGATATTGAAAGCCACACGGCGATAGAGTTCCTGCAGATTCTCTTCCACATTCGTGCAGTTCTGGATTATGAAATCGACTATATCCAGATAACCATGCCCTGTAGTTGCATTGTCACCGTCATTGAGTCCCAATAAAGTCATTGCAGAAGCAAAGTGAATCCGTTTCCCCTCTTGGGTTCTGTCGAAGCGTTGAGAAAGCAACGTGTGATATTTCTTTCCTGTTGCCAGCACTTTGGTCTTTGCGGCATTTATACCGGCTTTTGCAGCAAGAAGGTGACTGAAATGCTCCCAAAGTCCGGCATCATAATCATCCTTGCGAGAAGGGAACTTGGCTATATAAAGCGTTTTATCCGTGTCTATCACACTGGCTTTAGGTCTTGCACCTCCCAATGAAGAACCGGGCTGCACGAGTTGGGCAACCCATTTCCTGTCAGGCAGGACATTCCCCTCTTCACTTTTCTCAATTTCCGCACTGGCCGCAATCAACTCCCTTATATCCGCCAGAGGTGGGATTTTCAACAACTCACTTACATTTATAAATCCTCCGTCTTTTAACTCCTTGAAACGGAAAGCACCCATTCGGGAAAAGTCATCGATACCAGTCAAAAAATCGAAAGAAGATAGTCTCCGTACCGGTCGCCCCTCTTCCATCGCAGCAATCTGCTCACGTCGCAACAACAGCGTTCGTCCCCAACGATCCGGCAAAGCATCCGAGAAACATCCGAATATATCTTTCTCCGGTTGCGTATATTGCTGTCCCGGATAATTATTGAGGTCATCACTCAGAAATAAATCTCCGTGTTTCTTCAGCCATTCATCGCTGAAGGTAAAGCAATAGCTGTCCGAGCCACGAAGAGATTCATAGCCTAACTCGCCAACGAGTTCTGTCTCGTTGAGCCAGTCAAAATCGGCATAAACATATAACATCTTCATCGTTTACTCCTTTTTTGAGGCACGTTCCCTTGTCTTCAAACTCAAATCCTGCAAGGCTTTTCCCAATTTATCTTCTTTGGCTAGCCACAGAATATCATCGTCCAGTTGCAGAGCATAGAGCACTCGCAAATAAATTCCGATTGCCACAGTCGGCGCACCTTTCTCTATTCGGGACACAGTC
Organism: Bacteroides sp. AM07-18; assembly: GCF_003602695.1. Lineage (NCBI taxonomy): Bacteria > Pseudomonadati > Bacteroidota > Bacteroidia > Bacteroidales > Bacteroidaceae > Bacteroides > Bacteroides sp. AM07-18. The sequence continues at coordinate 261,202 of NZ_QTLM01000002.1, read as the reverse complement.
AACGGAGAACAGGTGGCACGTTCTGCCACCTGAGCTACGCTCAAATTCCTGCGCAAGCGAGCCAGTTTAATCTGCTCTCCCACAACTGACATTTTCTGCTCCAACTTTCGGGGCAACTTGGTTCCCATTGTATTCTTTGTCATATTAACTCATCATATAATATGCAAAGATACTACTTTATATCTATTTAATGATGTATTGCGGACGCAAAAATCACAAATTCAAAAGATACGACTATTAAATACTGATTTTGCTACCAAAATAGAGATTTCAAAGAAGCAGACTTCTACCTTTATCTATGATTATTTCCAAGATAAAAGCCAGCTTCTTCAATTTAAGCATCACTCGATGGGCTTCACCAATTCTTCATCCTGCCATTCCGCAAGAGAAACAATCGCATTGTATTGCTCCAAAGTCAAATCCGATTCACTATCGTCTGAGCATTCGTATTCCCACGGCAGTTCGTAAACAGTACCTTCTTCCTGATAACCCATATAGTTATGGTACGTATTAGGAATTAACCGCACATAATCTTCTTCGCGCAGAATCCTCAAAAGTTTCTCGGCATCACGAATCAATAATGGCACTCCGACCTTATATAGAGCAGTGGCAACCTCAATGGCCAGCTCGACATTTGCCGAGTAGCTATTAGAAACAACTATCATCCAACCCTGCTGTGGCACCTTCGATGCAATGATGTTCAAGCGCGAAAACCCCAACTCGCCATAGTGGTCTGTTGCAAACCGTATAAAATCCTCCGGGCTGTCAATGTCATAGAGTTTATCTACATCTACGAATTTCACTCGTTTGTAATAGACTACATCTCGCAGTTCTTCCGGGATATTCGGTTGTTCTTCGTAGAGACGGTTTCCAATACTTCGCTTCCGGTAGTATGCCTCATAAGCCTCGTTAGCGATACGATAATATGTGCAATATTGCCGAATGGTCATAGTCTTCAGATGAAGTGCGGAATGTTCCTTCGCAGAATCCTCCAAAGCCTTTATCGCTGTTTCCCGATCTTCCACATTAATCTTAAAGCTCGGAGCTATCCTATTGAGTTCCTTTCGTGCAATCCGCCCAATCCGTTGCTGGCACGGCAGATTGTGCGCCACATAGTCGTTGAACCCATCAGGATTTGCAACAATAACATCAACCAGCCTCTGCAAATAGCAGAAAAGTCGGGCAAGGGAATCCTGATACCATCCGTCATCTGATTCTCCGTCGGCACAAGAGGAGCGATTTGTTATGACGAAATGCGCATGTTTTCGGTCTGTAATGCGAATCGACCGGAACTCTTCGTATTTATAAGAGGTAACATGAAACCACTGCGTTTCCGTTGGATTGAACGCAAGCCAGTCCGCAAGGAAGGCTTCTTTGCTTTGATACTCTCCCGAAGCAATCAGTTCCTCGACATCACCCCATTCCTCTGGAGTGGGTCGCGGTACCACAATGTAGAAGCCACGGTATTCATCATCCCCCATTACGGTAAGTTGCTCGAACTGATGCTGAATTTCAACTAGACGTTCCAGCATATTGCCGCTAACTGTGATTTCACAATGACGCATTTCACCCATTGCTTCTATATGCGAAGCGTTCAAGCCAACCTCATTTGCCAAATCAATAAAGAGTTTTCTATCTATTATTCTTTCATCCATTGCTTAATGCTCATTAAATTTCAACATGCTTTTTCGGATCAAACCCATTCACAATGTGCTCATTCGCAAAAATATATCCCATCTGATTACAGATTACTTTTGTACTACCAATCTCTGTGTCTATATTGGTATGTGAATGTCCATAAATCCAAATATCTATCCGACTGTTGGCAATCCAATCACCATATTCGCTAGCAAATGCACTATTCAGTACGGAGTTCTTGTGCTGTGGATCAATCACCTCCAAAGTAGGCAAATGATGAGTAACCACCACAATATGACCAGCCGTGCTCTCTTCGACACTTTTCCGGATAAAATCAATACAGGTCTCATGCATCCGATTGAATTCCTCTACCTGTAGCAATTTTCCGTCAAATTTGATTTGGCGAAAGTCATTCATACCTTTCCACACGAAATACTCGTCATTCGGGTTAATCCGTGACCATAGCGTACTCAGGACAAAATCGGTATCATCGATACGGATTACCTGATTCTGATAGAACCCTACATTCTCACGGAACATCCACTTCCATTGTAGCCCTCGTTCCATCACGTCCGAATAATTATAGTATTCGTGATTGCCGGGAACAATCAGAACCTGCCTGTAATTATCCGAAGCCCATTTCCAGAATTTCATCATAGGAGCTATTCTATCCCTAAGATAGAATATATCTCCAGCCAAAACCAGCACGTCACCGGTAACAGGTAATTCATTATGCTTTAAATATCTGCTGTTCTCCCTGAACTCCAGATGTAAATCGCTCATGTATTGTATCTTCATTGCTCTTTCATTTTTAATTGTTCAACTTGTTTTTCAATAATTATCTTCATCTGTGCAAATGAAACCGGCATAAAGTTGTTGTTATCAACACCTACGTCATATTGTGTAGGATAGAGATACTGAAGCCGGGCTGCATCAATTCCAGTGTTATTCTTCCTCGTATGCACATGGCCGAACAGTTGCCATACATCTTTATAGCCGCCATCAAAGCACAGAAACGGATAGTGATTCAAATATATCTTCTGTTTATCCACTTCTATATGCATCTGCATGGTCACATGCTCAAACCTATCGACATACCCCTGCCTCAAGTTCTTTAAATCATGGTTGCCGAGAATCAGATATATCTTGCCATTCAATCTATCAAGAATTTTAGTCCATTCAGCTGAACCGCCCAGACAGAAATCACCCAAGTGAAAAACAGTATCATCCAAGCCAACTGTATTATTCCAATTGGAGATAATCGTTTCATTCATCATTTCCACATCCTCAAAAGGTCTGTTGCAGAAACGAATGATATTTCCGTGATAAAAGTGGGTATCAGATGTAAAAAATACCTTACTGCCATCAAATTTATAATTCATTTCTTCTCAATTTATGTGCATCGCTGCACGTTAATAATCTGTTTGTCAATCACCCATCAGACGGAAATGACAGAAAAGCATCGTAAGATAACTGTCACAAATGGGTATAAAAACAAAATAGTTGGAAAGTTCGGTAAAGACTCTCCAACTATTCAGTTTATATTTTCAATCAGGGGTAGAATAAACTACACCATGCTATGTTCTTCGTTGGAAAGTATTTATAATACAAGGTTCAATGCCAAAGACATGAACACACAGTACAGATTCAGGGCGTTTGTTACCCCAAATTGTGACCTTCGATAATATGTTCATGCTATTTCTTTGCATTGTTAGTTTTTATATCGTTTCAAACTCAGCGCAAAATTAGCAAATAAATTCCATATCACACATCGCTTTCTGAGAAAATCCACGTAACCTTTTGCCTATATGCCGCATAATAAAAACTGAACCTATGCAATTAATACACAGATTCAGTTCCTTATCATTTAGCTCACTCCATTGATTCCCGAATAATCCGCCGAGTCTCTTTCTTATACTCCTTGCGGTCATATTCGAATCCCCTGCACATCCAACAGCTACACGGAGTACCTGTTGTTTTGTAAACTTGTGCCCATTTCTCTTTTGCCAATTCAAACCAACGGGGATGCTCATAATAGCTTCCATCCTCACGAATGATGCAATGACCATAAGCGGCATAAAGAATCATGCGAGCCTTAAACACACGAGCCATTTGTTGGCGTCTCCAAAATTTGTTTCTTTTGTCCATCGTCTCTTTCTATTAAAGTTAGGATGAACGATGATGTTACTTTGGTGAGACTTAATATATCCATAGAATTATACTTTTAATAATCAAATTATTGCAGCTGTATATCATTCTTAATCTTCCATCTGATTAGAGAGAATCTTCATCATCCTCTTCCTCAAAACCTTCTGATGCATTTGCTATCAGTGCCTTCCCTATTTCCAATTGTAGGTATTTCGGAAGACGAAGCAGTTTTGCCATAAGATGGCTATAAGTGAACTCTACTTTAGTGTCGAGTATTGGTTCTTCTTCTATGCTCGTATCAATTTTCTTAACAGCATCAGCATCTTTAATAAAGTCGGAAAAGTCTGGCTTCTCCATCCAATTTTCTATCATACCGTCATGTTTGATTCTTAAACGGATATAATCCCCACAATCATCCGCCTCCGGAATTAAGCCATTAGGTACATAATCGGTAATTTTACATATTACCTTTTTATCTTTATCAAGCAAGAAATAGGTTCCGCTATCACATACCTTAGCTTGAAGATATAAAGTTCCATATTCTGGTTTCCAATCAAGAAGTTTATGAACTTTCAAGTCAATTATGCCAGACCACATCCCTTTAGAAACCAAAGGATACTTGTTTTCATATAGCTCACCAAGCCAATCATCTGTATAGCTACACATTTCCTCATTGTATGGGAAGTATATCACCAGATAGTGAGCCACCTCATTCAAATTCTGTTCTTCAATTCCAACTAATATCTGTTTTGCCATAATCAAAATTTTTAAATAGTAGTCAACAGACTCACATCAACATCAGGAATGATAACGTCCGCAAGCCTGTCTTCGACAAGGAATCCCATATACAACGGAATGGTGAGTATATCTCCCTCACGTCCTACATTATATTGCCCCAACTTGATTGCATTCTTGACATGATACACATCCTTATTTTTAAGAATGGTAGCCATACTTTTTGCCTTACCGGTCTTAGCCTTGACTTCAAGGATGACGCATTCGCCTTTGAACCTTACCAAGAAGTCCAGTTCAAGCCCACTGTCCTTATGGAAATAGTATAGCTTCTGTCCGGACTTACACAGGAAATCCGCCATGAGGTTCTCAAAGATAGCTCCCTTATATCCAAGAAGATTCCCCTTCAATATATCAGCCTGAGTGCCATAGTCGAGCATTGCTACAAGGACACCTATGTCAGTAGTGTACACTTTGAAACAATCTTTGATGGAATTGCCCTCCAACGGCAGTTCCGTAATCTGCGTGTTATAGCACCTACGGACTATTCCGGCATCCTCCAACCATTGAATGCTACCGATGTATTGAGAAGACCTTCCTCCCTTTTTGACTATGGAATATTGGAATTTCTTATTCTCCTTGGCTAATTGCTTCGGAATGGATTCAAAACATTCACGGATATTAGATTTGTCCGCATCATCTGCATATTTAACCATATCCTCTTCGTATCCGGCAATAAGATTACGCTGCTTCTTATATATGAGTTCGATATTCTTGGTTTCAAGGAAGCAATTCACCACTTCCGGCAGCCCTCCTACAATAACATATCTGTATAGCAGCTCCATCATTGCCTTGTGAATCCCATCGGGAACAGCCTTTTCGTTCTCAAAACATGATTTGACAGAATCGATAACAGCCTCACCGATTCCGTTTGCCCATAGAAATTCCTCAAAATCCAATGGGTACATATCAATTACGGTTTCATATCCGACAGGAACAGAATCTTGCCCGACATCCTCTTTCTTTTTCTTGCTTTGACCATAGCCTTTCACTCCTAAAAGAGAACCTGTGGCAATAACATCAAAACGTCCGTCTATATAAAATGACTTCAAGGCTGTCCTTGCTTCCTTACATTCCTGAATCTCGTCAAGGATAATGCAGGTTTTCCCTTCAATGAACCGACTGCCTTGAATCAAAGCAGAGAGGTTGAGAATGATGGTATCGACATCTATATTGCCAGTAAAGGCAGACTTCTTGTCAGGTTCAAGAATGAAGTTCATATAGACCACACTTTCATAATTCTCCCTTGCGAATTTCTGGACAATATATGCCTTCCCGCACTGGCGAATACCTTTTATCACAAGGGGCTTTCTGCCCTCGGCCTCTTTCCAATTAGCTAAATATGTTTCTATTTTCCTTTTAAGCATAACGCAATCTTATTCTTTCCGCTACAAAATTACACTTTTTCGAGCGAATAAACCAAGGTTAAATACATTTTTTCAAGCGAATAAATCGAATTTAGTTACACTTTTTCCAACGAATCATCCCTATTACACAACATTTTTTCAAGCGAATCACAGCATAAATTATCGAAACCAACTTTACTTTATCTCCGTATTCATATATACGTTCATTAAAGTAAAGCTAACAAAGGGGAGAAAAAGAGATAGCTTCGCCCAAACCAAGCCGAACCAGACCTATAGACTTTCTCTTTTGGCTGCAAAATATGAGCAATCTAAGTATGAAGATTGAGCAAAATACAACTCCAAGCAAAGCAATACTCACCTCCTACCAGGTCACAAGAAAACAACCCGGAAATCTGTGAATCTGTCTTCCATTTTGCAGCCTGAACCGGCGAAATAATCCCCGATATACCTTATCTTTGCGAAGCGGAGGTTTCGAGGCGAAAGAGAGCGATTTTCCCCATTTTCCCTCTGTTTTGAGACTGGCAACGAAGAAAAGTGTTAAATCTTCGATTTTTGACGAAAAAACAAGTAATTTTTTGAGCAGTCTATCTTTTAAGCCATAAACTACTGATAATCAATTAGCATAATATGCTGCATCGGCAAGTAAAGCTAATCATATATACCCAGTTATCCCCAAAACAAAACGATGAGAGATTTTCCTTTATAGATAGCTTAGGATGTTCAGTTCTCCTATCTCCCATTTCAAAACAAAGGCTGTCCATTATCTAATATGTGACAGCCTTTCTATGAAAGTTTTCTTCAGATAAATATCATACTTTTTTCATAAACTCCTTCGGTGTTTTTCCAAAATACTCCTTATACCTGCCTCTGAAGTTTTTCATATTTCGCATACCCACCATTTCAGCAACCATAGTCACAGAAAATTTTCCGCTTTCCAAAAGTTCCCGTGCCTTCTCCATCCTGATTCTCGAAATCAAATATTTGGGTGCTTCTCCCGTCAACAACTTCCACTTATTATAAAAGGTTGTCCGGCTCATGCACATCCTGGAGGCAATATCATCTACTGTCAAATCCTCTTTATCCATATTCTCCATAATGTAAAGCTTCACTTCATTCAAAAATGCCAGATTGGCATCCTGCTGAGCCCGCTCCATAGGTTTCGTTAAAAAATCTTCTCCAAAAACTTTCTGAAGAAATGTCTTCCGAAGAAAACGGCTATTATTTATCAATATGGATATTTCCACTTTAAGGTCCTCCAGATTAAAGGGCTTACATACAAAGAGATCAGCCTGAGAAGAACAACGCTTTTCCCGCCGTTTCACATCAATGTGCGCCCCCATCAATATCACCGGAATAAAGGAGGTGTCCCTCGACGTCTTCAGTTTAGAAGAAAGTTCCTCACCGCTCATACCTTTCAACATGATATCACAAATCACCAAATCCGGATACTCTTCACATATTACCTCCAATGCTTCCTGACCGTCATCAAAGCTCCTCACTACAAAACATTCCGATAAACGTTTCTCAAGATAATCCTTGAATCCCTTGTCATTATCAGCAAGTATCACTAAAGGTCTATCCATATTTTTTTTCTTCGAGAAACCATGGAAAGCCATTTCCGATTCATTCACCTGAAAAGTGTCCGGAATATTTAAGGATGTATACACCCCCGAAACCGCACACGAACATCTTATGGGAAATCGAAGCAGAGCCTCCTTTTCCAAAGTCAGTATTTTCCCGTCACACATATTCATCAACTTGTCAAAAAACACACCGCCCATGCCATACTGCTTGCCATGCAGAGGTCGCAGAATAGGAAGCCGCGACGAGTACCATCTGCAACATTTCAGAAATCGCTTGTTGCCTGTATCCTTAATCCTGATTGCCCAGTAATCTCCCTTCAACGAAACCTGCATCGAGAGGTGCGTTTCCGGCAGAGAACACTCGATGGCACTCAATACAAACCGGTCGATAACCGGAGATATCTTTCCCGGATCAAACCAAGCGCTTGCATAGTCAAAATCCGGAACCAAATCCAGCTTCATCTGCAACCCATCCACATGAGACTGTAAAAAAGACACTTTCTTCCTCATAAATGCGCCGATTTCATGTTCTGCAACTACCAGGCTACCAGAATTGCCAAATAGTCGTTTCAACTCCATTAACGCTATCAAGTGCTGCTCCAGCCCGCCTATATGATGAAGTGCAACTGCCAGTTCCTTCTTTATGTCTTCCGGACAGTCTCCTTCGTAAACTGCCCCTAACGGTGTCTTAATCAAAGAAATGGGATTACGTATGTTTTGAAAGGTATCAATGAAATACTGATTTCCCTCTTTCAGTAAATCTCTTTCTTCACTGATACAGAGCAAATGGAACAAAAGCCAACATAATATACAGATTCCACTAGCCACTATTGGCAGAACAGACCAGGGAACCTTATAATATACGCCGATGGACAGCAGGAAAATGAATAATGACACTACTATTATTATTATCGATAAATGTTTCATACTATTATAAGTTTAAGTAATAATGATTCGTACTAATATATACCCGAGTTTTCAGTCAATAACAGGATAATCCCAAGTATGTCATCAGGAGGCGGTCTAATGGGGGAACGGCAGGTTCCTTGAATCATCGAATTCACCTTACCAACCCTCGTTTGCTAGCAGAGCCTGCATTCCGTCCACCTGCATTTCATACCCAGCAACTCTCTAAACCATTCATTTCCCATGCCCAACATATCTTTAAATATCAATACAACATTCTGCTTATCCAAGATAGCTCCAATCAATTATTCTCAAACAAAATAATAGTATAACAAACGGAAAGGCTAAAAAGATGATACCACTTCACACATATTCTTATCATACTCACATATCTTGCGCATGAAACAGAAAGACATTATCTTTGCAGCATGAAACAAGAACTGAAAGAAAACGGAGGATTACCGGCACATATACTCTGGACACTTGCTATCGTAGCTGGCGTGTCCGTAGCCAACTTGTATTACAACCAACCCCTGCTTAATATCATGCGGAATGAATTGGGAGTTTCTGAATTCAAAACGAACCTCATTGCCATGATTACACAAATCGGATATGCGCTGGGATTATTGTTCATCGTCCCATTAGGAGACCTCTATCGACGCAAGAATATCATCCTGACGAATTTCTTCCTACTCATATTTTCCCTTCTAGCCATTGCCATGGCACCGAACATCTACATCATCTGGGCAGCATCACTCATTACCGGCATCTGCTCCATGATACCCCAAATATTTGTACCGATTGCCTCGCAATTCTCACGCCCCGAAAACAAGGGACGGAATGTAGGTGTCGTCATCTCAGGATTACTGACTGGAATACTTGCATCACGTGTTGTCAGCGGATTTGTGGGTGAAGTGCTTGGCTGGCGTGAAATGTACTTCATCGCCGCTGGAATGATGTTACTATGCGCTATCGTTGTATTAAAGGTACTACCGGACATACAACCGACTTTCCAAGGCAAATATTCTGGGCTGATGAAGTCTCTTTTCTCATTAGTAAGAAAATACCCCTCTCTACGAATCTACTCGATACGTGCGGGACTGGCCTTTGGCTCATTCCTTGCCATGTGGTCCTGCCTTGCATTCAAAATGGGAGAAGCCCCGTTCCATGCATCCAGCGATGTCATCGGCATACTAGGGCTCTGCGGCATTGCCGGAGCCTTAACCGCATCTTTTGTAGGAAAATATGTAAAAAAAGTAGGCATACGCAATTTCAACTTTATCGGTTGCGGAATGATTCTGCTTGCATGGGCCTCGCTCTTTTTCTGCGGAAACAACTATGCAGGTATCATTACCGGTGTCATTCTTATAGACATAGGCATGCAATGTATCCAACTCAGCAACCAGACCAGTATTTTCGACATCTACCCGTCTGCCTCCAATCGGGTAAATACGATTTTCATGACCACTTACTTCATCGGCGGCTCTTTGGGTACCTTCCTTGCAGGAAGCAGTTGGCAGACTTGGGGATGGAGTGGCGTGGTCGGCACCGGCGTTATTTTAACAATAATATCGTTGTCCATCACCCTTTACAGCAAGAAATAACAAGGATACTATCATTTTTCCAAGCAAACGCAAAGATTTGATAATTTTTATTTGTCATGCAAAGGATAAGGAAGATATTGAACAGAATTGTTATACCTTTGTCGCATCAAACTATAAACGACAGATTGATAATAGATTCGTCAACCAAGCATAGTCAAAAACAACCCTATGAATTCAGCAAAGAAAATACCCTCTCCACTCGTTTCTCTATTTCCCATCGCTTTTCTCGTAGGAATGCTGTTCGCCACCATCCATACTTTCGGAAGTGACGCCTTGAGTGGAGGAAGCCAGATTTCCCTGCTTGCCACCACTGGTATGTGTGTCTTTATCGGCATGGCTTTCTACCGCATCCCTTGGAAAGATTATGAACTTGCCATCACCAACAACATTTCAGGTGTTGCCACAGCTATCATTATTCTATTGATTATCGGTGCTTTGAGCGGCACATGGATGATAAGTGGGGTGGTACCTACCCTTATATATTATGGTATGCAGATTATCCATCCGAATTTTTTCCTTGCTTCTACCTGCATTATTTGTGCATTGGTATCAGTAATGACGGGAAGTTCATGGACCACTATCGCCACCATCGGTATCGCCCTTTTGGGCATAGGTAAGGCACAAGGTTTTGAAGAGGGATGGATAGCCGGTGCCATCATTTCGGGAGCCTATTTCGGAGACAAAATTTCACCGTTATCGGATACCACAGTCCTTGCCTCATCCGTAACGGAAACACCGTTATTCAGCCATATCCGCTATATGATGATCACCACCGTCCCCTCTCTCCTCATCACCCTTGTCATCTTTACAGTAATGGGACTCACACACGAAACGAACAATACACAACAGATCGCGGAATTTACGGCAGCATTGGACGCCAAATTCAACATTACTCCCTGGTTACTGGCTGTTCCCGTGATTACGGGAATACTGATTGCCCGGAGAGTGCCTTCCGTCATCACACTCTTTCTCTCCACTCTGCTGGCAGGGATATTCGCCTTCATCTTCCAACCGGGACTACTGAATGAGATAGCGGAAGGTGGGAATATGTTCAAAGGGATAATGATGACATTCTATGGCAGTACCAGTCTACAAACTGACAGTGACATGTTGACAGAACTGATTGCCACACGAGGTATGGCAGGAATGATGAATACCATCTGGCTCATCATCTGCGCCATGTGTTTCGGTGGAGCCATGACGGCAAGCGGCATGCTAGGAAGCATCACTTCCCTATTCGTCCGCTTCATGAAGAATACAGCCAGCATGGTAGCATCCACCGTATGTTCCGGATTGTTCCTGAACCTTGCCACGGCAGACCAGTACATCAGCATTATCCTCACCGGAAACATGTTCAGCAACGTTTACGCAAAGAAAGGCTACGAAAGCCGGCTACTTAGCCGTACCACGGAAGATGCCGTTACCGTCACCTCCCCGCTTATCCCATGGAACACCTGCGGCATGACGCAAGCCACCATTTTGAGTGTACCCACACTGACCTACCTTCCCTATTGCTTCTTCAACCTTATCAGTCCGGTAATGAGTATCTTTATTGCTGCTATCGGATATAAAATAATTAAAAAACCGGTGAACAATCCTGGATAGGCATTGTTCTTGCAATAAACTTATAACGAACAATTTATTTAAACCTAAACAAAAAAAGATTCGATTATGAAAAAGTTTATTGCATTAGCAGCAGTAGTATTGGTAAGCATGGCAACAACGACCATGTATGCACAAGAGAGTAGAGCTGAAAAGCGCGCAGACCGTAAAGCCCAAAGAGACGCAGAACGTGCACGCCTGAAAGCTGAAGAACAAGCACAGGATGCCATTTCGTACGATGACGCAATGGCAGCCTTGAAAGCTCACCAGTTCGTAATGGAGGCAGACCAAGTGATGTTCCGCAACGGACAGACCGCATTTGTAAACTCCAACACCAACTTCGTATTGGTCAACCAAGGACGTGGCACCGTGCAGGTAGCCTTCAACACCGTATACCCAGGTCCTAACGGCATTGGCGGTGTAACAGTAGACGGAACCGTATCGGACATCCAAATGACTACCGACAAACGGGGCAACGTGAATTGTAACTTCAGCATCCAGGGTATCGGCATTTCCGCCCAGATATTCCTTACGCTGACCGATGGCGGGAACAACGCAACCGTAACCATCAGCCCGAACTTCAACTCCAACACCATGACTTTGAGCGGGAACCTGGTTCCGCTGGAACAATCCAACATATTCAAGGGACGTTCCTGGTAAAACCCTTATATAAATATATATATTCCCACTCCGCCACAAATCACACTAAAAAGTGTACATTTGTAGCGGAGTTTTTTATATACCAATGTCATGAGAGAATTTATCATTGCAGACAATCAAGATATCACCAAAGCAGGCATGATGTTCCTATTGGGCAGACAGAAAGACACCTCCCTGCTGCTGGAAGCCGACAACAAGGCAGAACTGATACAGCAACTACGCCTGCATCCCACCGCCGTTGTCATTCTGGACTATACCCTTTTTGATTTTTCGGGAGCCGAAGAGCTAATGGTACTTCACGAACGCTTCAAGGAAGCCGATTGGCTACTCTTTTCCGACGAATTGAGCCTACCGTTCCTGCGCCAGGTATTGTTCAGCAGCATGGCATTCGGCGTAGCGCTGAAGGATAATTCCAAAGAAGAGATACTGACCGCACTACAATGCGCCTCACGCAAGGAGCGATTCATCTGTAATCACGTCAGTAACCTGCTGCTCGCAGGCAACGGTTCCTCCTCCCCCACTCATCCTACCATCAAAGATGATTTACTGACTACTGCCGAACGGAGCATCCTAAAAGAGATAGCCCTGGGGAAAACAACCAAAGAAATAGCTGCCGAACGAAACCTCAGCTTCCATACGGTAAACAGCCACCGGAAGAATATCTTCCGGAAACTGGGTGTAAACAATGCGCACGAAGCCACCAAATATGCCATGAAGGCAGGCATCGTAGACTTGGTGGAATATTATATATAAATCTCCCCGCTCCCGACACACAGCCGGGCATCAGCATCATACACCACTCCGAACTGGCCCGGAGCAATGCCTTGCAGCTTTTCTTCCGAAACAATGCGGTAACCCTCCGCCTCCTTTTGCAACCTGCCTTTGACAAACTCCGGCGTATGGCGTATCTTGAAAGTCACCTCCACCTCTTCCTGCGCTCCCTTCCAGGGATTATCCGTAATGAAATGAAAATCGTACATACGGAATTCATAGCCGTATTGCAATGCCGTATCACATCCGCGGGACACGTAAATCACATTCTCCTCCACATCCTTGCGGACAACAAACCACGGTCCTCCACCCAACCCCAATCCTTTACGCTGGCCGATGGTATGAAACCAATAGCCCCGATGCTTGCCCAACTTTCTACCCGTTTCCAACTCCACAATATCCCCTTCCCTTTCGCCAAGGAAACGGCGCACAAAATCATTATAATCAATCTTTCCCAGAAAGCAGATGCCCTGACTGTCACGACGTCTGGCGCTGGGCAATCCGGCACGCAGGGCTATGTCACGAACCTCATTCTTCATCAGTCTGCCCAATGGAAACATCAGTTTGGAAACTTGCAGATAATCTATCTGTGCCAGAAAGTCGGTCTGGTCTTTCACGGAATCGGCAGCGGTACCGAGCCATGTCTTTCCATCCCTCAACACCGTAGTGGCGTAGTGCCCGGTTGCCGTGACATCGAAATCCTTCCCCACACGTTGCTCAAAGCACCCGAACTTTATCAGCTTGTTGCACATCACATCCGGATTGGGAGTCAAGCCACGTCTTATTTTATCAATGGCATAAGCCGCCACCTGGTCCCAATACTCCCGGTGCAGGTCCACTACTTCCAACGATAATCCATAACGCCGGGCAATGGCAGAAGCCATCTCCATATCCTCTTCCGCAGAGCAGTCCATATAATCGGCATCGTCCCTCCCTATTTTGATATAAAATAGAGAAGGACGGTAACCTTGTTCGCAAAGGAGATGTACCACCACGGAGCTGTCTACACCTCCCGACAATAATACAGCAATATTCATTCTATCGTATACTGTTATTCTTTTAAATTCTGTCAAATGCCTGGGACAAGTCGTCCAGCAAATCATCGATATGTTCTGTCCCGATGGAGAGGCGGACCGTGCCCGGTTTGATGCCTTGTTCTTCCAATTCCCGTGCACTCAATTGGGAATGGGTAGTGGTGGCAGGATGGATAACCAGGGATTTCACATCAGCCACATTGGCAAGCAACGAGAATATCTGTAAACTGTCAATAAACGTCTGCGCTTCCTTCACACCGCCCCGCACCTCAAACGTAAAGATAGAACCGCCTCCATTCGGAAAGTATTTCCCGTAAAGCGCGTGGTCAGGATGCTCGGGCAGGGACGGGTGGTTCACGGCAACCACTTTGGGATGCTTCTTCAAGAATTCAACCACTTTCAAGGCATTCTCCACATGACGTTCCACGCGAAGCGACAACGTCTCCAATCCTTGCAACAGAATGAAAGCATTGAAAGGACTGATTGTGGCACCGGTATCACGCAACAATACGGCACGGATACGGATGGCATAGGCAGCAGGACCGGCAGCGTCGACGAAACGTACTCCATGATAACTCGGGTCCGGTTCCGTCAGTTGGGGAAACTTCCCCGAGGCCACCCAGTCGAACTTGCCGCTATCTACAATAACACCACCCAAGGACGTACCATGCCCTCCTATGAACTTCGTTGCCGAATGGACTACCACATCTGCCCCATGCGCTATGGGACGAATCAGGTAAGGAGTACCGAAGGTGTTATCTATAATCAGAGGAATCCGGTGACGGTGTGCTATTTCAGCAACGGCATCAATGTCAATGATGTTGCAATTCGGATTTCCCAGCGTTTCAATGAATACTGCCTTGGTATTCTCCTGAATCGCTTTCTCGAAATTGTCCAGATTGCCCGGGTCCACAAAAGTAGTGGTAACCCCGTAGGCAGGCAATGTGTGGGCCAGCAGATTATACGTTCCACCGTAGATGGTCTTAGCTGCCACGATATGGTCGCCTGCACGGGTGATATTCTCAAAGGCATAAGTGATGGCTGCCGCACCCGAGGCTACGGCCAATCCGGCAACACCGCCTTCCAGAGCCGCCACACGTTTCTCGAACACATCCTGGGTGGAATTCGTCAACCGCCCGTAAATATTCCCCGGGTCCTGCAAGCCAAAGCGGGCTGCCGCATGGGCCGAATTACGGAATACATACGAAGTTGTCTGATAGATAGGTACGGCGCGGGCATCAGTTGCCGGGTCGGGTTGTTCTTGTCCAACGTGAAGTTGTAGAGTCTCAAAGTGCAATTTCTTTGTTTCCATTGTCGTTTGTATTTTAGGTGAATAAACCGTTTCTCATTCGGATGTTGCAAAGATAGAGCGATAAGCCGGGGCAGACAATGACACAGATTAGGGAATTTTATACCACAATTGTGGTAGATAAGCAAGCTATTTTCTATCTTTAGATAAGATAGACTGCATTTCGGCAAAACTTTTTCATGCAAGCATGAAAGTTCTGCACTCAATTTGCACTATCTTTGCCCCCATGAAAGCAAGAAATATACTGATACTCATATTGGGAACCCTGATTCTTCCCATTTATCTGACTTCCTGCGGGGTGGACCGCTGGAAAGAGTATGCCGGACAGACCCAGACAGACCGCTGGATTGACGATACCATGCGTGTGTGGTACTATTGGGTAGACGCTATCCCCCATACCAACGACTTGAACTATTTTCAAGCCCCTTTCACTTTCTTTGCCTCGCTCAAATCCGAAGAAGACAAATTCTCCACCATCGACAGTCTGGTCAGCATCACCACTACCCGCAGCATCCCCTATACGGATTACAGCTACGGATTCCAGTTCACTACCAACCAGATAGAAGTAGAAGGAGAAGAGAATGCCATTGTTGCACAGATTCTTTACGTTGCCGACGGAAGCCCGGCCTCGGAAATCGGGCTAAAACGGGGTGACTGGATTATGAAGATGGACGGGAACTTTATTACTGAACAGAATTATAAGAAACTGTATGGAAGTAGTGCCATGGAACTTACAGTAGGTTATTACGACGTGGAGAAAAATGCCATCGTTGCTTACGACAAACCCAGACAGATAGCATCGGCGCGTCCCGTCAACGACAACCCGGTGCACTATAAGAATGTATATACATCAGGCAGCAAGAAAATAGGTTATCTGGTCTACAACCACTTCAGTTCCGGCCCCACGGACAACAGTAATGAATATGACAACGACCTGCGCAGCGCATTCCAATATTTCGCATCACAGCAAGTCAACGAATTCATCCTTGACTTGCGCTACAACAACGGTGGATTACTGAGTTGCGCAGAATTGCTGTGTACCATGCTTGCACCTTCCTCCGCCTTGGGACAAGAGTTGGGGTACCTGGAATTCAACAACCGCTTCAATCCGCAGATAGTACCGTTCACCCTGAATTCCGGACTCATCGGAAACGGAGCAAACCTAAACCTGAATACTCTCTACGTACTTACCAGCAGCCAGACTGCCTCCGCCTCCGAAATGGTGATTAACTGCCTCGACCCGTATATGGATGTTGTCATAATCGGCGGTACTACCGTAGGCAAGAATGTAGGTTCCAGGAATTTCTCCAGCCCCGAACTGATGATAACGATGAATCCCATCGTCTGCAAGATATACAATTCGGAAGGGAAATCTGATTATGAATCCGGATTCCAACCGGCCTACTCGGGATATGTAGTGAATGAGATGAGCGACATGTCACGTTTCCTGCCCTTTGGAGATACCAACGAAGCCTTATTGAGCACTGCACTCGGCGCCATCGACGGAAGCATACAACCGCCCGCACAAGAAGATACCCGTTCTTTAAGAGTGACCACTCTCGCAAACTCCATTGAACGTCGGGCAAGCCATGCCGTACGCATCAAATAAAAAGACAAATAGGATGAAACTAAACAGAAGAGTTACAATCATCACCCGATTTTCGGGAATCATGTTCAGCCTGCTGTTGCTCGGCGGACTGGCAGCTTGCAGCGATGATAACAATGGCAGTGATACGCCAGAACCGGAGCCGTCAACCTACCCCACCACTCCTTTCTCCAAAATCGAACTCAAAGAAGTGATAGAGAGCGATGCGCAACCGGTTACTGCCACCCACACCTACCTTTACAACAGTGCAGGCAGGCTGACCAGCTACACCGGCAAACAGAGCTTTACAGCAGGAGACGAACTCTTCGAGATAGAGAATACCACTACTGTCGAATACAAGGACCATCAAGCCGTGATAACCGACGAAGCAGGTACAGTATCAACCTACACGCTGAATGACAAAGGTTATGCCACCACTTGTACCAGTCAGGATATGGCAGGAAATACCCGTACTTACACCTTCTCCTACCTCATCAACACCGAAGACAAATACTATCTGGAAAACATCACAGAAAAGCTGGACGACGGAAAAGAATACTCATTCATTACAATAGACTACAGCAACTTCCGGGCATTGCGCATACAGCAAAAGGTTGACACTTTTGAGCACAACAGTACGGCTACCACACCATCAGACAATGAAATTGCAAATATCTCCGAAATACCAAGCCTATTCATTACGGACATGTATCCGCTTTCCATGCATGCGGTTGCCATATACGGGAAGATATTGGGAGAACCTGCAAACTATCTGATTACCCAACTCATCCCGGACAGCAACGGAGAAAGTGAAGAGACCACCACCTATACTTATACGTTAGATAACCGGGGTATCGTCACTTCCTGCCATGCAGTCGTCAGGCATATAAGGAACGGCTACGAGCAGGACTACACACGCACCGTGAACTATACCATCGAATAATAAGTTACTTACTTCTTAAAGAACTTGTCGAAGAAAAGGACGTGATAGTCTATGGAGTTGTTCCAATACGTTCCGGTATGTCCACCGGGACGGGTGATGAAGTCATGGTCTATCTTCCTTGCCAGCAGCCGGTTGTGCAAGTCCTTGTTCACTTCAAGAAAGAAATCGGCCTCACCGCAGTCGATGATTAGCGCCAAGTCTCCATTTACAATCTTATCCAGCTGGTTGACCACCGTATGCGCATCCCAAGATGCCTTGTTGGCAGCAAACTCTCCCAACTGCTTGTTCATTTCCCAATTCTGGGGGAACGGCCGTATATCCACTCCTCCACTCATACTGCCCGCCGCACCGAACACATCCTTATGACGGATAGCACTCCACAAAGCACCGTGGCCGCCCATACTCAATCCACTGATGGCACGCGCCTTTCTATCGGGAATGGTAGCATAGTTCCCGTCTGTATACTTCACCAATTCCGAGGTGACAAAAGTCTCATAACGGTAGGCAGGATTCTCCGGACTGTCCCAATACCAACTGTTCTTGCCGTCCGGACATACAAATATGATTCCTTTCTCATCCGCCATCTGCGGCAATTCCGGCTTCAGCTGCACCCAGCTCCGCGCATTGCCGCCATAACCGTGCAACAGATAAACCACCGGACAAGCCTGCTTGCCGATAGCCTTATCAGGCAATACATACACAACTTTTACATCCTTATTCATGGCTGCACTTCTCACCAACACCGTGTCTACACGTGCCGCCTGCAACATTACGGCAGACAGACACCACAAAAGCCCCAAGGCAATAATTCTTTTTTTCATCTATTTATTGTTTATTTTTTCTAACGGATGGCAATATTAACAATAAATACTGAAAAATCATTATCTTTGCCTCACAAACTATTCAAAATCCACTATGGAGTTTATTATCATTCTACTTTTACTTATTCTGAACGGCATTTTTGCCATGTATGAAATCGCTTTAGTCTCCTCAAGTAAAGCACGCCTTGAAACTCTTGTCGGAAAAGGGAACAAAAGAGCCAAAGGAGTATTGAAACAACTGGAAGAACCCGAAAAATTCCTCTCCACCATCCAAATCGGTATTACTCTTATCGGTATCGTATCCGGTGCCTATGGTGGTGCCACCATCGCTGATGACGTAGAACCGCTGTTCGCCCTCATTCCGGGAGTAGCCGCCTATGCCAAGACTCTCGCCATGATTACCGTAGTAGCCATCATCACCTATCTGTCGCTCATCATAGGCGAACTGGTGCCCAAGTCCATCGCCTTGAACAACCCGGAACGATGGGCCACCATGCTCAGCCCCTTCATGATTGTGCTGACCAAGATTTCCTATCCGTTTGTATGCCTGCTGAGCGCTTCCACCAAACTGATGAACAAACTCATCGGACTGAACAGCGGCGAAGAACGCCAAATGACACAAGACGAACTGAAGATGATTCTGCACCAAAGCTCGGAACAAGGCGTCATCGACAAAGACGAAACGGAAATGTTGCGTGACGTGTTCCGCTTCTCGGACAAAAGAGCGAATGACCTGATGACCTATCGCCGCGACATCGTCGTGCTCCATCCCACAGACACACCGGAAGAGGTGCTGCGTATCATCCACGAAGAACACTTCAGCAAATATCTCCTGGTGGAGCGGGGAAAGGACGAGATTATCGGTGTGGTTTCCGTAAAGGACATCATCTTGATGATGGGCGGCGAACAACCCTTCAACTTACGTAGTATTGCACGCCCTGCTTTGTTTATTCCGGAAAGTTTGTATGCAAAGAAAGTTTTAGAGCTGTTTAAGAAGAACAAAAACAAGTTCGGAGTTGTTGTAGACGAGTATGGAAATACAGAAGGTATCATCACCCTGCACGATTTGACGGAAAGTATCTTCGGAGACATCCTCGAAGAGAATGAAACGGAAGAAGAGGAAATCGTTGTTCGTCAAGACGGTTCCATGCTGGTGGAAGCTTCCATGAATCTGGATGACTTTATGGAGGCGATGGGCATTATGAACTATGATGACCTGAAAGAAGAAGACTTCACCACCTTGAGCGGTCTTGCCATGTTCTTGATAGGACGGGTGCCGAAAGCCGGAGACTTGTTCAGCTACAAAAACCTGGACTTCGAAGTGGTGGATATGGACCGCGGACGGGTGGACAAGCTGCTCGTCATCAAGAAAGAAGAAGATGAATAACAAACGCTATTGCGTCTTTATAATTAACTTAAACCATTAAAGCAATGAAAAAAGTAATGATGATTGCAGCCCTTGCCGCTGCATTGGTATCCTGCCAATCAAAAGGAACTCAGAACAATGACGCCGTCGCCATGGACGAAAGTGTAATGGCTGTTACCGGCAATGACTCGTCTGCCGTAGCCGTATACGAAGGAATCCTTCCCGCCGCCGACGGTCCGGGCATCCAGTATGTATTGAGCGTAGACAGTGTAGGTCCCGACGGAGAAAGCGGCTACACGCTGGTAACAACTTATCTGGATGCCGAAGGCCCCGGAAAGAACAAGAGCTTTACTTCCAAAGGAAAGAAAGAAGTTATCCAGAAAGACGTCGACAACAAGAAGAAAACAGCCATCAAGCTGACCCCGAACGACGGGGACACTCCGGTGTACTTCGTAGTAGTGAACGACACAACCCTGCGCCTTGTCAACGACAGCCTGCAGGAAGCAGTGAGTGACTTGAATTATGACATCATCCAGGTGAAATAGTCCATCCATACTTATAAGAAAGAACGGTACAGCCGGAATTACTGAATTCAGTGGTTCCGGCTGCTGTTTTTTCAATGAGGGGGCATTTCAAACAAGAGAACAGAAGGCTATATCAAAAAGTTAGTGCTATCTTTGTCGCTTCATCAAAGTATATATAAACATGAAACATTCTTCCGAGAAACCTTTAGCACCTGCCAACTACTCACGCTGTTTCAACAACCAATGCCCGAAAGCCGACAACTGCCTGCATCGCTTAGCCGCCCTTCGCGATACCCCCGAGTACCCGTCCATCCGCATCATCAATCCACTGTGTATTCCAGAGGATAGCAGCCAATGCGCCTATTTTCAATCGACACAAAAGATACATGTCGCGTGGGGAATCAGCCACTTGCTCGATGAAGTTCCCTACAAGAATCTCCAACCTCTGAAAAGCCAGTTGATAGCCCATTTCGGCCGCGGAAAATACTACCGCTTCTACCGGGAAGAATCTTACCTTTCCCCCGAAGACCAGAACTATATCCGCAGAACTTTCCACCAATACAACATTCCGGGAGAACCGGCTTTCGACTCTTACAGCGAGGAATACAAATGGTAGAAAGGTAATCTTCAGCCCCCTTTTCATATCATTTTATCACTGAAAATATAGATAACACTTTAGTTCACAACGGTGAACACTTTGTTACAACAGTAAGAAACAAAGTGTTCACATACTATGAAACAAACTGTTTTCTTTAACGGAACAAACTGTTTCCTACTAATGAAACAAACTGTTCTCCATATTGAAACAAACCGTTCTCCTTAGGGAAACAGACGGATTCCCTTTTGAAGCCCTACAAGGGGAATAATTATCGCCTGCGAAAATATAGGAGGAAATACAGCGACATAGTGCGATACCTATTCTCTGCAAAACGGGTGAACGTGTTCGGGAGGATATTGCAGCAACACGGGATGAGGTAAAGGAAAGAGAGGGGGAGATGGTATATTGTGTGGTAAAAGTGGAGAGGTAGAAAAGACGGAAAGGATTACAGTTGAAATAAATTCTTTTTCTTAACTTTGTGAAATAGAAACATCGAATATGACGATGAAGAAAATAAAAAGATGAAAACAACACTATCTATAAATCAACCGTTCAAGGATTGGGTAAACCACCTAAAACAAGACATTCGTAGTGCACAGATTAAAGCGGCTGTACGCGTGAACAGCGAACTGCTTCACCTTTACTGGCAACTGGGGGCAGAAATTATAGAACGGCAGAAAGAAATGACTTGGGGAAGCGGATTTCTCGAAGAGTTGAGTCGTGAGCTGATGGCAGAATTTCCTGATATGAAAGGGTTCTCATATAGAAACATACGCAGTATAAAGCAGTGGTATCTATTTTATAATGAGCCATATACAATTTGGCAACAAGTTGTTTCCAAATTAGGTGAAGAGAAATTTTTCTCCATCCCTTGGGGGCATCATCTCTATATCATCTCCCAATGCAAGGAAGTGAACTTATTCGGAGAAAGACAGTTAAACAATAAAACCGGAAACATATATGGCCGATAATTATCTTGAAAATCAGTACGAGCAATACCGGGCACGCAAAGCAGCTTGGGAGAAAGCGAAAAAATCCGGTAAGGCACAAACGCTACATAAGCCGACACTTCCTCTCAAAAAAGGCGGAAAGAAAGTGTTCGTTACCGGAGGTGCAGGGGGTATTGGCAAAGCCATTGTAGAAGCTTTCTGCAAGCTTAATTACCAAGTAGCCTTTTGTGACAAGAATGAACTGAAAGGGCAGCAAACCGCCCAAGCCACCGGAGCACAATTCTATCCCGTCGACCTAAACAGCAAAGAAGCATTGGAACTTTGCCTGCAAAATATTTTCAAGGAATGGGGGGATATTGACATCATTATAAACAATGCCGGCATCAGTGAATTCTCTCCCATCACAGAAACGAGTGTGGAGACTTTCGATAAAATATTGTCTGTGAATTTACGTCCGGTGTTCATTACTTCACATGCGTTGGCAGTACACCGCAAAAGTCAAAACAACACGAATACCTACGGAAGAATCATTAATCTCTGTTCTACGCGCTATCTGATGAGTGAACCGGGGAGTGAAGGATATGCAGCTTCCAAAGGAGGCATCTATTCGTTGACGCATGCGTTGGCTTTATCGCTTGCAGAGTGGCACATCACGGTCAACTCCATCTCTCCGGGCTGGATTCAGACACACGATTATGAACAATTACGGGCAGAAGACCATTCGCAACACCCCTCCGGACGGGTTGGCAAACCGGAAGATATTGCCCGTATGTGCGTATTCCTATGCCAAGACGAAAACGACTTCATCAATGGCGAAAACATCACCATTGACGGAGGCATGACCAAAAAGATGATTTACTGGGAATAGCCCTTTTATAAAACAATCTGCCCAACATAATAATTATAGGATATGAACATGAAAAAGTCTTTTATAGGAATCCTGGCAGCAACCATCATCCTCAGCGGATGCGGCACAAGCCAGATGGCTGCAGGCGACCCTAACGCAGTGCTCGCAGGAGCTGCCATCGGAAGTAATGTAGGCGGTGCCATCGGCGGGCTGATAGGTGACAGTAACGGAGGCTGGCGAGGAGGATACCGGGGTTCCGCCATCGGCACCATCATAGGAACCATTGCGGGAGCTGCCATTGCCAATGCAGCCACAGCCCCCAAGAAGCAGGAGGAGTACAGCTACCGGATAGAAAGGACACAGCCCTATCCCCCACAATCCGGAAGACAGCCGCAAGCATCGGCCATCGACCACTTGAGGATACGGAATATACGTTTCATTGACGACAGCCGCAACCACGTCATCAATTCGGGCGAAAACTGTAAAGTGATTTTTGAAATCATGAACGAAGGAAACAAAACAGCCTACAACGTAGTGCCGGTGGTGGTGGAAACCACGGGCATGAAGCGTATTTACATATCGCCGTCGGTCATGATAGAGCAAATAACTCCGCGCAACGGTGTGAAATACACCGCCAACATCAGTGCCGGAGAACGGATAAAGACGGGTAACGTCACCATACGCATAGCCATAGCCGACGAGTACGGAGACGAATATGACTGGCAGGAGTTTTCGTTGCCCACACAACGGTAGAACAATGTCTTAACAGTAGTTTTTAAAAAGAAATGGAACAACAGCAATCTTCTTTCAAAGAAAAAGAACGCATAGAATTACGGGAACCCCGACGCTTTAAAGTCACCATCTACAATGATGACTTCACCACCATGGAGTTTGTGGTAAAGGTACTCACCACCGTCTTTTACAAATCATCGGTAGAAGCGGAAACACTGATGCTGCAGGTGCACAAGAGCAACTCCGCGGTAGTGGGCATCTACTCATACGACATCGCCCACTCCAAAGTACAGAAAGCCACCCGCATGGCACGCAATGAAGGTTTCCCCCTCCGGCTCACCGTCACCCCGGAGGAAGAAGAATAAGAAGAAAGAAACAATATGGATATAAAAAATACGATATTCGTAAACCAAGCATTCGCTTCCGCACAAAGAAAGGCCGAGTCTTACCGGCACGAGTTCATCATGCCCGAACATCTGCTGAGCGCCATTATAGAGCAGGAACCCTTTATCCACACCCTGCAAGATACCTTCTACAATTATGTGGAGCTCAGCATCTCGCTGGAAAACTATCTGACGGAAGAAGTGGACACTGTCCCCGACAATGTGGAATACGAGTTGGGACTTTCCGTCCAGCTCAGCTCACTCCTGCAACATGCCTATACGGTGACAGAGTATTCCAGCGCCGAAGAGCTGGATGTTCCTCATCTGATACAAGGCTTGCTGCAACTGGAAGATTCCTGGGCATGCCATTTCCTGAAGGAAGCAGTCGGCGGCGACCTGCCCGAATTCCTCAGCCTGCTCATCACCCACTACGAAGAAGCGGAGCTGGCAGAAGAAGCAGGCGGTACGCCATCTCCCGATGAACAAGAGAAAACAGAACCGTGGCGTAACTACGTGACCTGCCTCAACGACCATCTGGCAGGCCACAACCCGCTTATCGGCAGGGAGATGGAGTTGGAGCGAACCATACAAGTGCTCTGCCGCAAAGAAAAGAACAACCCGTTGCATGTGGGCGAACCCGGTGTAGGCAAAACAGCCCTTGCCTATGGGCTTGCCGCCCGTATCGAAGCGGGCAACGTCCCCGAACGGCTTGCCGGCTTCCGCATTTATGAGCTGGACTTGGGCAGTCTACTGGCAGGCACACAATATCGCGGCGATTTCGAGAAGCGGCTGAAAAGTATCATGGAAGGCATCGGTCGTGAGGGAAACGCCATCGTCTACATCGACGAGATACACAACCTGATAGGCGCCGGACGCACGGGCGAAGGCTCTATGGATGCCTCCAACATGCTGAAACCCTATCTGGAAACCGGGGCAATACGTTTCATCGGCTCTACCACCTACGACGAGTACAACCGCTACTTCGCACGCAGCAAGGGACTGGTACGCCGCTTCCAGCAGATAGACATACTGGAACCGAACATTGAAGAAGCCATACATATCGTAGAAGGCCTGAAAGAGAAATACGAAACCTACCACGGCGTCACCTACGAGCCCGACGTCATCCCCTATGCCGTAAAGGCAAGCGCCCGCTACATCAGCGACCGTTTCCTGCCCGACAAAGCCATCGACCTGGTGGACGAAGCAGGAGCTTACCGGGAAATATACCCCACAGACTCCGAGGAACAGACCGTGGACAAGGCACTGATAACCGACATACTGGCACGTACCTGCAAAGTCAATGCCCTCGCCATGAAAGAGGACGACACCACCGCCTTGGAAAGCCTGCACGAACGCATCAGCTCCCGCATCTACGGGCAGGAAGAAGCCGTCCGTCAGGTGGTGGAAGCTGTGCAAATGTCCAAAGCCGGACTGCTGGACGAAAACAAACCGCTGGCAAGCCTGCTCTTTGTAGGCCCCACCGGAGTAGGAAAGACCGAAGTTGCCAAAGTGCTCGCCGCCGAGCTGGGCATCGCCCTGCAACGTTTCGACATGAGCGAATATACCGAAAAGCATACCGTAGCCAAACTGATTGGCTCGCCTGCCGGCTACGTGGGTTACGAGGACGGCGGCCTGCTGACCGACGCCATACGCAAGACCCCAAACTGCGTGCTACTGCTCGACGAGATAGAGAAAGCCCATCCCGACGTATTCAACATCCTGCTGCAAGTAATGGATTACGCCGTACTGACTGACAACAAAGGACGGAAAGCCGACTGCCGACACGTGGTCCTCATCATGACCTCCAATGCCGGAGCACAATATGCCCGCCAAGCGTCCATCGGCTTCAACAGTCAGGTCACCGCCGGAGAAGCCATGCTGAAACAAGTCAAGAAAACCTTTAAGCCCGAATTCATCAACCGCCTCTCTGCCACGGTGGTCTTCCATGACATGGACCGCCCGATGGCATCACTTATCCTCGACAAGAAACTCGGAGAACTAGGCAGCAAGCTGTCTTCCCGCCAGGTGGAAATGGTATTGAGCCAGGAAGCACACGAATGGCTGCTCCAACGGGGTTTTATCCCCGAATACGGCGCCCGGGAGATGGACCGCGTGATAGCCGCCCACTTGAAACCCTTGCTGATGCGCGAAATTCTGTTCGGTACATTGAAGGCAGGAGGAAAAGTCCGCGTGCAAGTGGAAAACGGAGCATTGAAACTACAACCCGCAACCGAATAACGATATGGTCTTTCAACTGACGGATAAACTTGCTTTCCCCGACCCTCACTACGGCGACCCCGACGGGTTGCTCGCTGTGGGCGGTGACCTATCCATTGACCGCCTCATCCTGGCGTACTCCAACGGTATATTCCCCTGGTACGCATTTCGGGAAGAACTGATACAATGGTGGTGCCCGATGGACCGTTTCGTCATCTTTCCGGACGAAATCCATATCTCCCACTCCATGCGTACGCTCATCAACAAAGGAAAGTACGAAATCACCTTCAACGAAGCTTTCCAAGACATCATACAAACCTGCGGAGAATTGCGGATAGAACAAGAAGGCGCCTGGCTCGGAACGAAGATGATGGAAGCCTATACGCACCTGCACGAACAAGGATTCGCCGCCAGCGTGGAAGTATGGGAAGAAGAGCAATTGGTAGGTGGGCTGTACGGAGTGACCCTGGGACGTTGTTTCTTTGGAGAGAGCATGTTCTCACTCGTTCCCAGCGCCTCGAAGCTGGCCCTCATCCATCTGGCCCAATTCTTCAGGGAACATGGAGGCGTCATGATAGATTGCCAGTTCGAAACCCCTCACCTCAAAACAATGGGAGGCAGGCACATCAGTTACGACGAATATATGACATACATCGAACAAGACTGCCGCTTCTAAAAGTAAAAAGGAATAACGAGGGGCTCAGAACTATCCGCGCCTAAATATAGCATAATGAAAGTACTCATATACTTTTGACACTCTCCTATTCTATTTGAAGGCCGGAGCAGGAAGATGCATACCTGCCATCGTCAATTGGTTGTCCTTGGCATATTGGAGGAAATACTTGCGTGCTTTCACGGCAGCTTCCTTATCCATATCATAGGAAGCGCAGTATTCCGGATGCTCCAACTGAAGGGCCGCACCATGGATGAGGTCACCAATCACCAGTAACTTGCCACTCTGGAAAACCGTATGACCGGGAGTATGACCGACTGCCTCCATGGCAACCACATTGCCCGGCAAGGTATCGCCAAACTCAAACAGATGCAGCCGTTCCTTATAGGCATCCATCGTCTTTACGACCTGCGCCTTCCTTTCGGCAGGCATTGCCATCCAGGCATCATATTCCACTTTTGATGCGTACACTTCGGCATTCGGGAAGACTACACTGTCTCCCTTCATCATTCCACCGATATGGTCGCCATGGAAATGGGTAAGATACAGATATCCAATATCTGCCGGAGAGATACCCAAAGATTGTAATCCGGGCAACAGACGACTGCCGGGAGCTCCCATTCCCGTATCAAAAAGGATACGGATACCATTCGTATCTACCAGGAAGGTGCTCATGGAAGAAGGAATACCGCCTTGAAGCGACAAACTTTCCATCAATTCATCGCTTGCATCCGGGAAAATCGTTCTCGGCATCAAATGCTCACCAGCATTATCCTGAATCCAAGTGGCCTGCACTCCCTCCAGTTGCAAGGTCTTTACGCCACTGCATGTTACACCGACACTATCCATACTTACATCTTCATTTGTTTGTTTCTTTGTCCTGCTGCCGCAACCCGCCATCAGCAATGCTGCTGACACAACAACCAGGCACGTCCATGTCTTGTTTTTCATCGGTACAGAGTTTTTATCCATAAATATTGAAGTTCGCACAAATATAGGCAAATAAAATCATTCGGCACACGGATGTCTGAACCAAAAACGGCTGCCGACTCCCAATTCCGACTCAGCACCGATAGTCCCGCCAAGATGCTCAATGATACTTTTACAGATGGACAAGCCTAAACCCGTGCCCTTCGCAAAGGTATTAAGCTTTACAAAGCGGTCGAACACAGTAGCCACGGCATCCGGAGCAATACCCATACCGGTGTCCGTCACAGAAAACTCTATCTGACCGGTACCTTCCACCGGATGATATTCCAAAAGGATCTGCCCTTCACTGGTGAACTTCAAAGCGTTGTTTATAAAATTGGTGACCACCTGCATCAGACGTTTCTTGTCGGTATAGATACGGTAATCGGGCAAGTCGGGAGCCAACAGAACCGGTACAGCCTTGTCTTCCTTTATATCATAGTTGCGCATCACGTCCTTACAGAAGTCACTGACATCCACATACCCCATATTATAATCAAGTGTTCCCGCTTCTATCTTTGCCAAATCCAGAATGTCGGATATCAGTTGCAAGAGCAGTTCCGTATTCTCCTGCATGATGGCAAGGTATTCCTGGCGTTCTTCCCTATCGTCCAGTTCGGCAATGATGCTTGCAAAACCGACAATGGAATTGAGCGGAGTACGGATTTCATGACTCATATTGGCCAGGAAAGCAGACTTCAAGCGGTCCAGATGTTCTGCCTTATCCTTGGCGACCCGCAATTCCTCCTCTATCTTTTTCTGATGGTCGATATCCACACTGGTAATGACATGCGCCATCTGCCCGTCCACCCAAGCAAAGGCTGCACTGAACACGCGAAACCAACACTTGTCAAATGGCCGTTGATAATCCCACGAATAGACTTTGGTGGGGTGTCCGTTTTCATCTATCAAATGCCTCTTTGGGCAGAACTCACACTCCCCCGTCTTGTCCGAGTAGAGGGCCTCCCAGCATTTTTTCCCCCAGAAATGCTCGATACCGCCATATGGTTCCACCATAGACCTATTGGCATACAACATATCGTGGGAATCGAAAGAGTTGACGTAAATATCAACGCCCATATTATTCATGATACTGCCTAATGTATTGCTGGCCCTCACTTCCCTTTCCTTATATTCCCTGACCGCAATTTCCTTAGAGAACGAGCCCAGCAAGAGATGAATGATTTGCAACTCCTCTTCCGTGAGATAGGTCTCTTCCTCCCTGCCTGCAAAACCTATGAATCCGATGATTTTACCCTCAGTATCTTCAAAATGCCTGATTAACAAAGAATCCTCACCGTAGAAATCAAGAATGTCAATATCGTCCCATGAAGCATCCGCATTTCTGTTTCCATAGAAAGGTTTATCCCGAGCTTTCATGGCATCGACATGCTCCTTTTTCAACTCTCCCATATCGAAACGGGATTTCATAGTCCCACCTTCATTTCCAATCGTTTCTTTCAATAAGAAATAACGGAATCCGTCAGTCTGATAGATAAACCCTTTCGTAAAGTCATAGTAGTTGCAGAAATCGGTCAACGATTCAATAACTTTCCTTTTATTGGGTTCATTGCTATTCAACCGTTCTAAAAAATGAAGCAAGAATATGTTTAAGTTCTCTTTGTTTTTGCCCATATAATCTTTTGAAAAGCTTTAAGGCGCTAATATACAACTTTTTAAAGAGAAATAAGTTTCTTTTATATATCCAGGAAGTTTAAAAAACAACCATTCTCCAATAAAACAAAAAAGGCAATAACTTAATTTATTTTACAAGTATCACTAAGACAAAAGCTCTTCATCCGTATTCATACGACGGCATAACATCTAAAGTATACAAAAAGCAGTCTATGGAAGAAGAAAATATCCGAAACAGATTAATAGTCATTTTTTAAGGATAACAGAGTTGCCAATTTATCAAAAACAAAGTTAATTCACACATATATACATATTTGTATAAACGGAGAATAAGTAAAACTTTCCCAAAGATGTTTTTCTCTTCATAAGCGCTACAACCTATATACAACGAAATAAAGATTTGCAGTACAAACGGTCTGTTATGAGAGAAATATAGTATCTTTGCAACATCATGTTGCACCGTTTTACTACTTCCATAACCGACATTCCGCTTCCGGAAAGGTTCACCTATCCTTTCTGCTATACTCCGCACCCATTATGTATATTGGCAGCCAAAGAAGTACAAAGCTATCTTACCCGACAAACTGCATGGAAGGACGAACTGCGCCAAGGCAAAATGTTCGGGGTACTGATTGTACAAACCGAGCATGGAGAAACCGGATATTTAGCTGCATTCTCAGGCATATTGGCCGGAAAGAACCTACATCCCTTTTTTGTTCCTCCCGTATATGACTTGCTACAGCCACAAGGCTTTTTCAAGATAGAAGAAGAGAACATCTCTTCCATCAACCGCAACATCCGGCAACTGGAAAATGACAAAGCATATGCCGCCTTATCAGCAGAGCTTGCCCGGACCATTCAGTCAGCAGAAGACATACTGGCAACAGCCAAAGCACAGTTGAAAGAAGCCAAAACAGCCAGAGAACAGCGCAGAAAAGAAAAAGAACTCAATGCGCAGGAAGAAGCCGAACTGATACGGGAAAGCCAGTTCCAAAAGGCGGAATATAAACGTCTGGAACGTTCATGGAAAGCAAGGATTACCACACTGCAAACGCAGACAGAAGACTGGGAAAGACGGATTTCAGCATTGAAGTCTGAACGTAAAACCCGCTCTGCAGCATTGCAGCAAAAGCTATTCGAACAGTTCGGGATGCTGAATTACCGGGGAGAAGTCAAGAATCTCTGTGAGATATTCGGGCAGACCGTGCACAAGACACCTCCTGCCGGCGCAGGTGAATGTGCGGCCCCCAAACTGCTGCAACAAGCTTATCTGCACGGATGGAAACCTATTGCCATGGCCGAGTTCTGGTGGGGTGATTCCCCCAAGACAGAGATACGCCATCACGGCCACTATTATCCGGCTTGCAAAGGAAAGTGCGAACCTATACTGCAACACATGCTGCAAGGTCTACAAGTAGAGGAAAACCCCATGTTGAAAAGAATGCAGGTACCCTCCAAGAATCTGGAGATTGTTTATGAGGACCCATGGCTTTCGGTCATCAACAAACCAGCAGGAATGCTGTCTGTTCCCGGCAAGGAAGATGCAGTCTCCGTCTATAGCCTGATGCGTGAGCAATATCCCGAAGCTGACGGTCCCCTGACGGTGCATCGTCTCGACATGGCCACTTCCGGTTTAATGCTCATTGCCAAGACCAAGCGTGTACACCAGAACCTGCAGGCCCAGTTCAAGAACCGCCTGGTCAGGAAACGTTATGTCGCATTGCTCGAGGGTGTTGTCCCAAAGGACAAAGGTACGGTCGACCTCCCGCTTTGCCTGAATCCACTTGACCGCCCACGGCAAATGGTACACACCGAACACGGGAAGCCCGCCATCACCGATTATCAAGTTCTGGAACGTCTGGACGGGAAACGGACCCGTATCGCTTTCTATCCGCGCACGGGAAGAACCCATCAGCTACGTATACATGCAGCACACCCGCTTGGCTTGCACTGCCCCATCATCGGTGATGAACTTTACGGGGAGAAAGCAGACCGGCTTTATCTGCATGCCGAATACTTAGAATTTACCCACCCTATAACGGGAGAAACCGTAAGGATTACCAAAGAAGCCGAATTCTGACTGTCTACTGATTAATAACCAGCAAAGTAATGCAATAAATGATGATACTCCGACCTACCCCACAAGATTATGACGAACTGTTGACCGTCTGGGAAGCCTCTGTCCGCAGCACACACCACTTCCTGGCAGAAAAGGATATACAGTTTTACAAACCGCTGATAAGAGAGCAGTACTTTCTTGCCGTAGAGCTTTACATCATCCGCAACGAAAAAGAAGAAATTGCCGCCTTTATGGGACTGAGCGATGAACTCATCGAGATGTTGTTTGTCCGTCCCGACCAACAAGGTAAGGGATACGGAAAACGGCTCATGGAGTACGCCGTCCACCAAAAACACATCCACAAAGTGGATGTAAACGAGCAGAACGGACAAGCTTGCCGATTTTACCAACATATGGGATTCCAAGTGGCCGGCCGGGACGAAACCGACCCGACGGGAAAGCCTTTCCCTATTCTGCACCTGCAATTACCAACCCCACCACAGATTACTCAGATTGAACACAGATTATAATTTAGCAAACTTATGAAGATACATCACATCGCCATCTGGACCTTCCAACTGGAAGAGATGAAAGAGTTCTACACACGTTACTTCAACGGGAGCAGCAATGAAAAGTACATCAACCCCAAAAAAGGATTCGAATCTTATTTCCTTCACTTCGATGAAGGAACGGATTTGGAACTGATGAGCCGTACGGACATACAGAATACCCCTATTGAGGAAAACAGACTGGGACTGACCCACTTTGCCTTTGCCTTCGACAGCCAGGAAGCTGTCCTCCGACAGACAGAACGGCTACGTACAGCGGGATATACCATCGCAGGAGAGCCCCGTACCTCCGGCGACGGATATTTTGAAAGTGTCGTCCTCGACCCGGACGGTAACCGTATAGAATGTGTATTCAGGGCATAGTCTCTCAATCAGAGGAGACAAAGCTTCTCAACAGTTTTATCTCCTCTGCCCAAAGCGATTCATCGGGCGTCTCCAAAATAATAGGTATACCGTCAAAACGCACATCTTGCATAAAGCGCCGGAAGAAATCCATACCTATCAGCCCCTTGCCGATGCTGTCGTGACGGTCTACTCTGGAGCCGAGTGCTTTCTTGGAGTCATTCAGGTGTATACCGCGCAGATAGCCGAAACCTACCGCTGTGTCAAACTCCTCAAACACCTTGTCATACTCATTCACTATATCATAGCCTGCTGTATACGTGTGGCAGGTATCAAGGCAAACTCCAACGCGAGACTTGTCATCCACCCGGTCAATGATATGTCCCAGCTGCCAGAACTCATTTCCCACATTGCTACCCTGCCCGGCTGTGTTCTCTATGACAGCCACCACATCGTGCGTCTTGCCCAATATAAGATTAATGGATTCAGCGACCTTGTCCAGACACTCTTCCACGGAAATCTTATTCAGATGGCTGCCCGGATGAAAATTCAGTAACTTCAGCCCTAATTGTTCGCAGCGCTGCATCTCATCCAGAAAAGCGGCACGGCTTTTCTGTAACCCTTCTTCTTCGGGATGCCCTAAATTTATCAGATAACTGTCGTGAGGCAGGATATAGCGGGAATCGAAGCCAAGCTTCCCACAATTTTCCTTAAACACCCTGATACTCTCCTCCGTCAGCGGCCTTGCCACCCACTGACGCTGGTTCTTGGTAAACAAGGCAAAAGCATTTGCCCCTATCTCACTGGCATTGACGGGAGCCGCTTCCACTCCCCCACTGGCCGATACATGTGCACCTATAAATTTCATAATCTTATTGTATTTGCTCTTTCATGAATTCCCACTGGCATTTTTTCATGTCCACACACCCATTCTTTCTGAACGTCACGCCCTCTGCCTCCAGCAAAGCCCGCTGTTCCGCCCAGCACGGTGCCAGCCTGCCCTGGCTGTTCACTACCCGATGGCAGGGCAGACACATGCCGTCGGGCACATCGTGCATAGCATGTCCCACCATGCGCGAACATTGAGGTCTTCCGACAAGATAGGCTATCTGTCCGTACGTCACCACCCGCCCCGGAGGGATTGCGGCCACTACATTATAAACCTCCTGCTGAAAAGTGTCTTTGTCCATAAAAGTCTGGTTTGGGAAGGCAAAGATATGATAAATTCAGCAGGTATGCGAACAGACGTTACAAGAAAGTGGCTGCGCCGAGCGGATTGTATGTATAGGTGACATTACGGGCACGGATGATTTCGCCCGTCGGGGTAAACAATATCTGATATTTCGTCTGGAGATTTGCCATCCCTACCTCTACCGCCACGATGGACTGCCATTTGGGAAACTGTACCCAAGTGACATTCTGCACCATCCCTCCGGAATATTCACTGGCGGCAAAAGCATTGTAAACGGCAGGGGGCACTTCGTCCATTGTCTCCCAGTCCGTCTGTTGCATTACCCATTGCGCCTGCCCGTCAAACCAGACTTTCGTATCAAAACCGTTCATCAGGAAATCTGCCACATAATAAGATTCATCATGCGACCAGGCAACACCATCTGCCGTAGGATACATTTTCTTCAGTGCAGCCTGTACATCAGCAGGTGCCCAATCGGCAGAAGCCGAGACTGATACCATCAGCATCAAAACCAGAAAAGAGAATTTCAACTTACTCATAACTTCATCAGATTATCATGTTATGAGAAGAACGACGTACAGTAGATTTTGTTCACCGGCAATTCCCGGCCGTCAACTCCCAACCATTCAGTGGCAATATCAGCAAGAAACGTGACCCGCCGGTATAGTTTCTATCCAGCCTCACCTCCCCATTCAGCCTTTCAGCGATAATGCGGCAGATATTCAATCCCAATCCCGTACCTTGCTTGAACGCATCCAATTTATTGAAACGTTCGAAGATGCTGTCGGCCTTATCTTCGGGAATGCCCGAACCCGTATCGGCAACAGAAAAGGTAATCTTTCCCGCAATCTCCGAGAGAGAACAATGCAGATGAATCTCACCCTGCTCGGTATGTTTCTCTGCATTGGTCAAGAAATTGATAAGCACTTGCTCCAGACGCTTCTCATCCGTTACAATCAGATAATCATCCGCCACATCCGAAGTGAAATACAGCTTCACATTTTCCGGTTTACGATGTTCTACGGTAACAATGGCAGATTGACAAACGGCATTACAACTGTGAGGTTCCAAACGCATGGTATATTTACCGCTTTCCAAACTGGCAAGATCAAGAAGGTCGTCTACCAGCGTGGTGAGCAAATCGGAATTCTGCTGAATGCGGAGACTGAACTCGCTCTTCTCCTCTTCAGTAAACTCCATTTCGGGCAAAGACAGCATCTGGGAGAATCCGACAATGGCATTGAGCGGTGTCCGGATTTCGTGACTCATGTTCTGTATAAAGAACATCTTCATCTTATCCGACTGTTCGGCACGGTCGCGGGCCACTGTCAGTTCCTGGTTCTTCTCTTGCAAGGCAGCCATCGACTTGCGACGTTTGTACAGATAGAATATAAGAAAACAAGTAAACAGCAATAAAATCAAGGCTACCAGGCTTAGTACAACAATTTGGTGCTGCGACACAACCTGCTGTTCCTTCAGAATGGCTTTCTGCCGCTCGGCTTCCACATTGAGGCGGGCCAGTTCCAGATTACGGTTCTCCAGCACCAACTTACTGTTCTCGGCATTGATTTTCTCCAATTCGGCATGCGACTGGCTCTGTTCCAATGCCAACTGTGTATTGGCCAGACTCAACTTCGTATTTTTGTATTCCAGCACTTTGGCTTCCAGTTTCATACGCTCGTTATCCAATTGGGCTGTCAATTCGGCCAAATCTGAAGACTGCACCAGCCGGCTCAACGAGTCTTTATAATTATTGTATACAGAGGCATACAAATAAGCCTGCTCATAGTCTCCGGACTTCACATATATTTCTCTGCGCAAACGATACACCTCCATTTTATTACCCACAGAGTCAGCTGCCTTCAGAGCCTGCTCATAGTCCTTATCCAAAACCAGCCTGTATACACGAAGTCTCCTCGCCGTTTCATTCCATCCAATCCCATATTGTTTCATCTGACGCAGACATTCGTCATAGCAAGTCCTGAATTCATCATCACGGCGCATCCAGTATAAGACTTGACACTTCTCCCGCATGACCCCAATACGGCTTCCGGACGTTTTTGCCTCTCTTATACCTTTCTCCGCCAGTTCCAATGCCTTATCATATCCTTCCTCCTTTTTACCACGATAATATCTGATGAGAGCCTGGTAAAGTGTTGTAGGGTCCTGCTCCGGAAGATGCTCTTGCATATACACCAAAGCTTCCTGATAGTATTCCGCAGCCAATGCTTCATTTCCACGAACACGATAAATGTTTCCCAAGGTACGAATACAAGAAAAGATTCCATAATCATGTTTATCCTCAAAGGCTTGCTTCTTCATATCTTCAGCCTTTTGTAGTGCACGCAACGTACGGCCATTGTTCAATAGCTTATTAATCTCAATTGTACAAGCAAAATAATAATACTGTAAATAGTCATTTTTCCTCGCCTCGAGCCTTAACCTTTCGGCAGACTGCTCCAACATATCATAGTTATTGGCGGCAGCATAATAATGTACGGGAATGGTCAGTGCCAGGCATTGGGCTTTCTTATCTTTCTTCTTGGTAGCTTCAGCATATAGAGTATCAGCTATAAGCAACCCTTGCGGAAGGGTATTCCATCTTGTTGCCCGCTGATAAATAATATATAAGGAATCATCAATCTTATACGGATTGTTCTGTGCCCGAGCAGGTAAAGAAAATCCTGCAAGAAGTAGACACAGCAAAACCATTATATATTTTATTATCGACACAATGCAAAGATACTCTTTAAAATCCAAATAGTATAAAATATAGAAAAAAAGTTCATTTTCTACAAGTTAAAATGATATTCCATGGTAATCCAGCGGCAAATGACTAACTTTACACCAGAAATTCAGAAATATGATAAGAATACATCCCATATCCGGCAACAAAAAGCAATATCTTGACCTGCTGCTGCTTGCCGACGAACAAGAGTCCATGATTGACCGTTATCTGGAACGGGGAGAGATGTTCATCCTATCCGATAATGATACAGTCAAAGCGTCTTGTGTAATCACCTGCGAGGATAAAGGAATCTACGAAATAAAGAGCATAGCTGTCTATCCGGAATACCAGCGCCAGGGATATGGAAGACAACTGATAGCATTCGTTCTTGAACATTATAAAGACCGGTGCCATACTATGCTTGTCGGCACTGGAGACAGTCCGCTAACCATCCCCTTCTATGAAAGCTGCGGATTTGCATACTCACACCGGGTACCCGATTTCTTTATCGATAATTACGACCACCCCATATTTGAAGGAGGCAAGCAACTGAAAGACATGATTTATCTGAAAAGAACGCTTCAACCAAAATAATATCCTATATTTGCATATCACTTAACTCCACACATTATGGAAGCTAAACTTTGCCAAAGCTGCGGAATGCCCTTGTCATCTGCAGAAGTACTCGGAACCAATGCCGACGGTAGCCTCAACGAGGAATATTGCACCTATTGCTACCAGCACGGCAATTTTGCACAAGACTGCACTATGGACGAAATGATAGAACATTGTGCACAGTTCACCGACGAATTCAACAAGGATTCCGGAATGAATTTCACTAAAGAGGAAGCCATTGCCGGTATGAAAGAATTCTTCCCGACCTTGAAACGCTGGCAGTCCAAACAATAAACATGCCATCCCGTATCGAGCAGGAAAAACAGACAGTAGAACGGATGGTCCGCCTCTACTGCCGGAAAAAGGAAGGTAACAAGCAATTGTGTCCCCGATGCGAGGAATTGCTGGGATATGCCCGCATTCGTCTTTCACGCTGTCCTTTCGGTGAGAATAAATCCACCTGCAGGCAATGCAGCATTCACTGCTACAAGCCCGAAATGAAAGAACGGATGCGTAAAGTCATGCGGTATGCCGGACCACGGATGCTGTTATACCATCCCGTGGCGGCACTCTGCCATTTGTGGCAGGAATATGTCCATCAGTATCTCACCAAACGTTTCGGAGTTCCGCGCCAGGAACAGCACAAACAATAAACCGTATCCAGGTCGTATCCTTCCAATGAAGAGGTGCTGTCTTTAGGCACAATCTCGCCTTTGTCAGAGATGTAGACCGGCAGGCGCTCACCTTGTCCGTTCATCACAAAAAATGCCCCCACCTTGCATTGGGGGCATACCATCTTACGCATCATCAATTGAAATAATACAAAAATATAGCCACCCCTTCCAATGCCTTCTTCTTTTCACCTTGTATTTCGATGGCAAACTTTATTTCTGCCTTTGCTACGCCGCGCAGATTCGACAGAGATTGTAAATGGGCAACCAGTCGGATGCTCTGTCCGGACAATACCGCCTGACCAAACTTCATCTTGTCCATACCATAATTAATCATCATCTTCAGGTTGTTCACTTCAATAATCTGGTTCCACAGATATGGCAACATGGACAAGGTGAGATACCCATGTGCAATAGTGCTCTTAAAAGGGCTTTCCACTTTGGCGCGTTCCGTATCGACGTGTATCCACTGATGGTCCAATGTCGCATCAGCAAACAGATTGATACGCTCCTGAGGAAGCTCTACATATTCCGAAACACCGATTTGCTGGCCTACCAGCTTTTCAAAATCCTCGTACGAGTTGATAATCACTTTTTCCATTACTCTCTATTTTATTGATAAATTATAAATTCACGCGCTTTATCCACATATCCGCCATTCGTTTATGCCCTGCAGGAGTAGGATGGATACCATCCCAAATCCAATAGGTGTCTTGAGAAGTCGGAGCAGTACCCAGAATTTCATCGAACATCACGTTATAAGGAAGAAATACCGTCTGATAGTCCTTCGCTATCCTCTCTACGATGGCGGCACAGCGACGCACCAGACTATCACGTTCTGCAAAGTCCTCACTCTTACGCATATTGCCGACATTGGCAACAAAAGGAGTGCCCAGCACTATCTTCAATTCCGGATTGGCCTGCAAAGAACGGTCAAGCAAGGAACGGTAACACTTCTCCCATCCTTCAAAATCAAAAGGCTCTTTTTTGTCACCCTGCAGATAGTAATGTACATCGTTTGTCCCCACCAAGACGGAAAGCACATCCGGTTTCATTCCAATGACATCCTCTTCCCAGCGTTTCTCCAAATCCCGGAGAGTGTTTCCACTGATGCCACGATTAAAAAAAGCATATTCCTTTTCCGGAAAATCTCCTTGATAATGACTTGCACACAAATACATATAGCCGCTACCGTAAATATGGTTCATATCCCAAAGGCTTCGCTCCGCAGTCGGTTTGGGCATCCCGCAGGCATTTCCCCAGTTACCGTCCGTGATAGAATCTCCGATAAACAAGACACGCGGGCCGCTTGCATGGAGTAAGAGTGATATGCAGAAAAAAACTATTACAAAGAGTCCAATACGCTTCATGGCATTTTCTTGTTAGGATGTAAAAATTGCAACAAATATACGTCTTATTCCGGCAAGTACAAAAACTCGGGTATCTTTTTCCCATTCCCCAAAAACATATATAACCCTTATTTTTATTTCCGTTCATCACAGATTAATTTGGAAATAATGTATCTTTGTCAATATCTTAATTGTTGTGACAGAACAAAAACATCACTATTAAAGATTCCGGTATGAATTCTAAATTTGATTATGACTTACTGTCAGCAATGATGACCAATGCCAATATGGGATGGTGGGAAGCTGATTTAAAGACCGAAAGCTACATTTGCTCCGAATATATCTCCCGGTTGCTGGGACTGGATGAGGATGGAACCATCAGCTTTAAAGATTTCAACAAACATATCCTAAAAGAGGAACAACGGCATACTACCACACATTCCTTCGACGACATCCGACAGACACAAGAGGCCGTATATCTGCTCAATACAACAAAAGGACCAACGTGGATAAGAAGCAAGGTATGCCTACAGAGAACCGACGAAAACGATAATGTCAAAATCTACGGCATTGCCGAAACACAAGACGGTCCCGACATGTCATCGGCATCCCAAGCCTTACAAGAGCGTAACCGTCTCCTCCATAATATTTATAAATATCTTCCGGTAGGAATTGAGCTCTATAACCGAGAGGGAATATTGATAGATATGAATGACAAAGAGCAGGAAATGTTCCATCTCAAACAGAAAGAAGATCTACTTGGAATTAATATTTTCGAGAATCCGATTTTCCCGGAAGAGATGAAAAGCAAGTTAAGAAAACATGAAAATGCAGACTTCACTTTCCGGTATGACTTCTCTAAAATAGGCAATTACTACAAGACACAGAAGAAGACGGGCACCATAGACCTTGTAACCAAAGTCACAAGCCTTTACGACGATAATCACAACCTGACCAACTATCTGCTAATCAACGCAGACAAAACGGAAACGACCGTCGCTTACAACAAAATACAAGAGTTCGAGAGCCACTTTGAGCTTATAGGTGACTATGCCAAAGTGGGATATGCCAATTATGACCTTCTTAATGAGCAAGGCTATGCCCAACGCAGCTGGTACAAGAACTTGGGTGAGAAAACAGAAACACCGTTGTCCGAAATCATCGGAACCTACAATCATCTCCACCCAGACGACCGTACTATCATGCTTGACTTCCTACAGAACGTAAAGAGAGGACTGGCACACAAGCTCAGCCGGGAAGTACGTGTTCTTAAAGAAGACGGTTCTTTCATGTGGACCCACGTCAACATCATTGTAGAACGCTACATGCCTGAACAGAACATCATAGAGATTATCTGCATCAATTACGACATCACCCAATTAAAGCAGACGGAGGCAATGCTGATACAAGCCAAGGAAAAGGCCGAAGAGGCAGACTGGCTGAAATCCGCTTTCCTTGCCAATATGAGCCATGAAATCCGCACGCCGCTAAATGCGATTATCGGTTTCTCCAGCCTGCTGCACTACGTGGAAAACGAGCAGGAAAGGGAACAGTACATCTCTTTGATAAACCACAACAACCAACTGTTGCTCAAACTAATCAACGACGTTCTGGACCTTTCCAAGATAGAGGCCGGACACATAGAGCTCCATTCCGAATGGTTCAATCCGGCAGAACTCATCGAGGAAAGTATTACCGAGTACGAACGGAACGTTCCGGCAGGAGTGAAACTCTTTGCCAGGTATCCGGCAGCCCCCGGCCAGATAGAGCACGACCCGATGCGCATCAAACAGATACTGAACAACTTCATATCGAATGCACTGAAAAACACCGTGCAGGGACATATCGAAGTGTGCTACGAAATGGACACAGACAGCATAAGAATCAGTGTTTCCGATACTGGATGCGGTATTCCCCCCGAAAAACTGGGAATGATATTCGAACGGTTCGAAAAGGTGGACTCCTTTGCCCAAGGTGCCGGATTAGGACTCTCCATCTGCAAATCCATCGTTGAGAAAATGAATGGAGTGATTACCGTAGATTCGACAATGGGAGTGGGAAGCACATTCACCGTGGAACTGCCCTGCCGGACAAGACCATCCTGACAACAAACGAAAAACAATGATTTATGACCGCACAGAAAGAATTTACCCTAACCCCTCGCCGGCGTGGCTTTCACCTGGTGACAGAGGAGATTATACGCAACCTTCCACCGCTTCCGTCTGCCGGAATCCTGCATCTGTTCATCAAGCATACAAGCGCAGGCCTCACCATCAACGAGAATGCAGACCCTGACGTACAGACAGATATGGAAGCCATCTTCAACCGCCTCGTAAAAGAACGGGAACCTTATTACCAACATACATGCGAAGGCGATGACGATATGCCCGCCCATGCCAAGGCAACCCTCAGCGGAACCAGCCTCACCATCCCCATCACCAATGGGCGTCTGAACATAGGTATCTGGCAAGGCATCTATCTCTGCGAGTTCCGCAACCGGGGCGGAGGAAGAAGAATTGTAGCAACCGTCATCGGATAATCCCCTATCATCATGCAGAAAGCCATCATCATCGGTGCCACTTCAGGCATCGGACAAGAAGTAGCCAGGATACTTGTACAACAAGGCTGGCATATAGGTATTGCCGGCAGAAGAGAGGAAGCATTGCATGCCCTGCAAGCCACCGCACCCGACCGGATAGTCACGGAACAGCTGGACGTTACGGAAGAGACAGCGACTCTACACCTCCATAACCTGATAAAAAAGCTGGGAGGCATAGACCTGTTTTTCCTCAGTTCCGGCGTGGGACATCAAAACCGGGACTTACAACCGGACATCGAACTGAACACGGCACGTACCAATGTAGAGGGATTTACCCGCATGGTGACTGCCGCCTTCAACTATTTCAAGGAAAAAGGCTCCGGACATATTGCTGTCATCAGTTCCATTGCAGGCACTAAAGGACTGGGCGTTGCACCGGCCTACTCTGCCACCAAACGCTTCCAGAATACCTATATCGAAGCGCTGGCACAACTTGCCCGGATGCAGCATCTTGATATACACTTCACCGACATCCGTCCGGGATTTGTTGCCACCGATTTATTGAAAAGCGGGAAATACCCGATGCTGATGAAAGCAGACCGTGTAGCACAGCACATAATCAAGGCTTTAAGAGAAAAGAGACGGGTAGTTGTCATTGACGGACGCTACCGGGTACTGGTATTTTTTTGGCGTATGATTCCACGATGGCTATGGGAAAGGTTGCCTATAACGAATTGATTTCGTATCTTCACGTCTCCAAACAGAAATAGACATACAGACATGAAGAAAAATTCAAAATATATCGTGCTTACCGCTGCCATTGCACTGTGCGCAGGTTCCAGCCTCCCCTTCCTCGCAGGCAGCAGTACGCTGAATCCCGAACGCGATTCCGTGAAATCCGAAGTTCCCTACTGCGTGACCTCCCCCAGCGTACCGGACAAGATCACTTTTGCCGGACAAGCTATTGACCTGCTTCGCTACGACCACCAC
Source organism: Bacteroides sp. AM07-18 (assembly GCF_003602695.1). Classification (NCBI taxonomy): domain Bacteria; kingdom Pseudomonadati; phylum Bacteroidota; class Bacteroidia; order Bacteroidales; family Bacteroidaceae; genus Bacteroides; species Bacteroides sp. AM07-18. The sequence continues at coordinate 218,491 of NZ_QTLM01000002.1, read as the reverse complement.
GAACGTATGGACCGCGAACTGATGTCCTTCACCTACATGCACTCCACCACCATGCTCATGGTGAAGCGTGCCAACCGCTACTTCCCCGTCATAGAACCTATACTAAAAGCCAACGGCCTGCCCGATGACTTCAAGTACCTCGCTGTGATAGAAAGCAACCTGAACCCGCTTGCCAAATCGCCTGCGGGTGCCGCCGGCCTATGGCAGTTCATGCCTGCCACCGGACGCGAATTCGGACTGGAGGTGAACAGCAACATTGACGAACGATACCATATAGAGAAAGAGACCAAAGCAGCCTGCAAGTACCTGAAAGATGCTTATCAGAAATACGGGAACTGGCTGTGCGTAGCCGCTGCCTACAATGCCGGGCAAGGACGCATCTCCACACAACTGCAGAAGCAAATGGTGGACCAGGCTGTCGACTTATGGCTGGTAGAAGAGACTTCGCGCTACATGTTCCGCCTGCTGGCAGCCAAAGCAGTCATCAGCAATCCGCAGCAGTACGGCTTTCTGTTGAAACGGGAACATCTTTATCCGCCCATCCCCTACACGGAAGTGACCGTCACAACGGGCATCGGCAACCTGGCACAGTTTGCCAAAGATAAAGGCATCACCTATGCCCAACTGAAAGATGCCAATCCGTGGCTGCGGGATACCTCGCTGATGAATAAAAGCGGACGTACATACATACTAAAAATACCGACACAAGCCGGAATGCATTACAACCCCAAGAAAACAGTGCCCCACAATAAGAATTGGGTCATCAATTAATAAAAAAGAAAGAGAGGATACGATGATGATGTTAAACTTTGATTTTGTGCTCAGGTTGCTGGTAGCCGGAATATTGGGTGCCATTATCGGACTGGACCGGGAATACCGTGCCAAAGAAGCAGGCTACCGCACCCATTTCCTGGTATCATTGGGAAGCGCGCTCATCATGATTGTATCCCAATATGGTTTTCAAGAAATCATCAAGGAAAGCAGTGTGACGCTGGACCCCAGCCGTGTTGCCGCACAAGTAGTCAGCGGTATCGGATTCATCGGTGCGGGTACCATCATTTTCCAGAAACAGATAGTCAGGGGACTGACAACAGCCGCAGGAATATGGGCTACTGCAGGCATCGGATTGGCAGTAGGTGCAGGAATGTACGCCATCAGCATTGCCGCCACCCTGCTGACTCTGGCAGGGCTCGAACTGTTGAGCCTTATTTTCAAAAGCATTGGCATGAAAAGTTCCGTGATAACCTTTTCCACTTCCAGTAAAGAGATACTGCCGCAAGTGTCCCGGCGATTCAACTCCAAAGACTATCTGGTGGTGTCCTACAACCTGGACCGGCAAGTGCAGGGAGAGTACACCAACTATCAAGTGACCATGGTCATCAAATCCAAGAAAGGCTATGATGAGGGATATTTGCTGCAACTGATGCAGGAATTTCCCGAAGTGACAGTGGAGAAAATCGAATAAAGGGAATCACTGCTGTTTTTCCGTCAGATATTTCCAATATCGCACGGGCATGTCCTGCTTGTGCTTCCGGGGATTGAGGCGTTCCTTGATGCAGATTGCCTTGAAATAGGTTTTCCAGAGAGATTGGAAAAGCCGTTCGTCTTTGTCCATCAGACTTTCGTCGAGCATGCCGGTGACAAGATGTCCTTCGCGACTGTCCTCACCAAAAGTCACCTGGCGCACCTCTTTCAAGTCGTAATAGTACCCATAGGCTCGTCTGATGTCATAAATCAGCCAACGCTGGTCGGCAAAACGGTCCTTGAAATGCTCCGTCACCAGGGGAAGGGCATTCTTCTCGGGCTTGACAGCCGCAAAGAAAGTACCGTCCGCAGCTTTCTGGAAACGGACAAACTGAAGCAGGCGTATACGCTCCCAATCCACCCGCTTCCACATACGGGAGAACTCCAGCACATCAGGGTCGGCAAAGTTTGTTTCAATGGAACGAGGAGCATCTATTGCCTTGCGGATATAGCGGAAAAGGAGCATGGGAGTTTCCGGCTCCTCGGCCAGCCAGCACTGGGCGAGGCAGGCAAGTGCCGCAGACGACAGCTTCTTCTGCAATCCGCGCCAGACGCGACCGGACTTCTCCTCATCGGTTATCACTGTAAATATTTCATCGTAGAACAATGGTAGAGGCTCTCCCTCCAACAACAGTGTATCGGGGAAAATGCGGCGGGAATAGGCTTCAAAAACAGAAGTCAGCAATCCCTCAAAAGTCTTATCGTATAAAAAGATATTCATTCGCCAAAATCAAGCATCAACTGCCTCTCATCCACTTTTTTCTTGTTCGGTTTGGGCAACAGCAGACTGCGTACCCCTTGCGGAGTCAGCTCATTGACCGTGCGCATCGGCAACTCGCAGCAGGTAATGAAATACTGCGCCTTCTTCATCACCACCCCTATCTTCTTCAACTGGTAGAAACCTATCTTGGAGAAACGTCGGGAAGCCACTATCAGCCGTGCCGACTTCACGCCGATGCCCGGCACGCGGAGCAACATCTCATAATCCACCTTGTTCACATCGACCGGAAACTGCTCGGGATGGCGCAAAGCCCAGGACAGCTTGGGGTCAATCTCCAAATCAAGGTCCGGGTAGGCATCATCCACTATTTCCTCCACCTTGAACTGATAAAAACGCATTAACCAATCGGCTTGGTAGAGCCGGTTTTCACGTACCAAAGGGGGCTGCTTCAATGCCGGCAGGCGCTTATCGTAGGTATTGACGGAAATATAGCCCGAATAGTAGACACGCCGCATCGTAGGTCCCTTGTAGAGGGCCGACGAAAGATACAGAATATCCTTGTCCGTCTCGGCGGTAGCGCCTACTATCATCTGTGTGCTTTGTCCTGCAGGAGCGAAACGAGGAGCGTGGCGGTGTTTCTTGCGTTCTTCCGAACTTTCAAGGACTCCCTGCTGGATGTAGCGCATAGGCGCATATACACTCTTATGGTCTTTCTCCGGGGCAAGCAGTTTCAGGTTCTCCTCCTTCGGTATCTCGACATTGACGCTGAGACGGTCGGCATAAAGTCCTGCCTCATTCACCAGTTCGCGGCTGGCACCGGGAATGCTCTTCAGATGGATATATCCGTTGAAACGATGGATAGTGCGGAGGTCCTTGGCAACGCGCACCAGGCGTTCCATCGTGTAATCGGGATTACGCACCACCCCACTGCTCAGGAAAAGCCCTTCGATATAGTTGCGGCGATAGAACTCCATGGTGAGGTCTACAAGCTCGGCCACCGACAGCGTGGCACGCGGCAGGTCGTTGCTGCGGCGGTTGATGCAGTAGGCGCAGTCGTAGATGCAATAATTGGTAAGCATCACTTTGAGCAGGGAAATGCACCGACCGTCCTCGGCAAAGCTGTGACAGATACCCCAACCGCCCACAGTGTTCCCCAGCATACCCGCCTTGCCGGAGCGCACCGTACCACTGGAGGAACAAGAGACGTCATACTTTGCCGACTCTGCCAGTATCTTCAATTTATTGAGAACGTTTTCATCCATAATACCTGCGCCAAAAGTAACAATAATACTTTTCAAAAACAAAAAAGACCGCCAGTAGTGGCAGTCTTTCGCAGCATCAAATATGCTTTTTTTCTTACTTCTTAGAAGCTTCCAAAGATGCTTTGCGGAATTCCTTCATAGCTTTTTCGATTTCCAAAGAAGCCTTACGAGCGCGAGTTCCTGCTGCCTTGTTACCGTTTTCCAACTGAGCGTTTGCATCTTTTGAGAAGTCTGCATACAATGCAGCTACTTTTTCAACTAATTCTTTCATAATCCTTTTTAAATTACTTCGTTAATAATGTCTGGCAAAAATACATTCTTTCTTGAAATAAATGCAGAAAAACGATATTTTTTTTGAAATATTCGGTAAAATCGCCGCAAAAAGGGGCTCTTACGCGTTTTTTATCTACTTTTGCAAGCATGAAAACGCTTACTGACACCGAATATATACACGCTCTCATAGCCGAAGGAGAGCACCAACAGCAGGATTTCAAGTTCGAAATATCCGACGCCCGCAAGATAGCCAAAACCCTTTCAGCCTTTGCCAATACAGACGGTGGAAAACTGCTCATCGGAGTGAAAGATAACGGGAAAATTGCCGGTGTCCGTTCGGACGAAGAACAATATATGATAGAAGCGGCTGCCGGACTTTATTGCAGCCCCGAAGTGAACTACACCATGCAGACCTATCTGGTGGAAGGCCGCAGTGTGCTGGTGGTACAAATCGAGGAAAGTGACCGGAAGCCGGTATATGCCAAGGACGAAACAGGAAAATACTTGGCCTATCTCCGCATCAAGGATGAAAACATCCTGGCTACTCCCGTCCATCTGCGCGTCTGGCAGCAAAGCGGAAGTCCGAAAGGAGAACTGATAGAATATACCGAACGGGAACAACTGTTGCTCAATCTGCTGGAAGAAAACGACCGCCTTTCACTGAACCGTTACTGCCGCCTGGCGCATCTTTCCCGACGCACCGCCGAACATCTGCTGGCAAAGTTTGTTCGTTATGACATAGTGGAACCGGTGTTTGAAGGACACAAATTTCACTTCAGGCTGAAATAGGCAAGGAGATTCCGTCAAGTTTGTCCAGATTTGTCCATGGTACAAATTGCAGCACACGAGTTCATATCACGTTGATTATCATCAACTTGCAAGGAGTCTATCTCAGTTAACGACAGAGGCAGCCTAAAGTAACGACAGAGACCACCTTAGATAACGACAGAGGGTAGCACTTGTTTTGTGTGAGTTTTTTTTACTACAAATAGATAACTGTACATATACATTATGGGAATAATAAATCTGATAAACGACCTGCTCTGGACCTACATCCTCGTTGCCCTACTGTTGGGATGCGCCGTATGGTTTACGCTGAGAACCCGCTTTGTACAGTTCCGGATGATAAAGGAAATGGTACGTCTGCTGGGCGACTCGGGCGGGAAAGGCGATGCCAAGGAAAAGCATATCTCATCGTTCCAGGCATTTGCCATCTCCATTGCCAGCCGTGTAGGTACGGGCAATCTTGCAGGGGTTGCCACCGCCATTGCAGTAGGCGGTCCGGGCGCTGTATTCTGGATGTGGGTGATTGCCCTCCTGGGTGCTTCCAGCTCGTTTGTAGAATCTACACTGGCCCAATTGTATAAGATAAAGGGCAAAGACTCCTTTATCGGCGGCCCGGCCTACTATATGCGTAAGGGACTGAAACAGCCGTGGATGGGGGCACTGTTTGCCGTACTTATCACCATTACCTTCGGATTTGCATTCAACTCGGTACAGAGCAATACACTGTGTGCCGCTTTCGAAGGCGCTTTCGGGTTCGACCATGCCGTTGTGGGAGGGATCATCACCGCACTCACGCTGACAATCATCTTTGGAGGCGTACAGCGCATAGCCAAAGTCAGCAGCATCATCGTCCCCATCATGGCGTTGGGATACATTGCACTGGCACTTATCATCGTTCTGTTGAACATCAAAGAGCTGCCGGGAGTCCTGGCACTCATTGTCGGCCACGCCTTCGGATGGGAGCAGGCTTTGGGAGGGGGTGTCGGCATGGCGCTGATGCAGGGCATCAAACGCGGGCTGTTCAGCAACGAGGCCGGTATGGGGTCCGCCCCCAATGTGGCGGCAACCGCACACGTCAGCCACCCCGTGAAGCAAGGCTTGATTCAGACGCTGGGAGTATTTACCGATACGCTGATTATATGTACCTGCACCGCTTTCATCATTCTGTTCAGCGGTGCTCCACTGGATGGTTCCACAAACGGCGTACAGCTTACCCAGCATGCACTGACCAACGAGATAGGACCTTCGGGAGCCATCTTCGTTGCGGTAGCCTTGTTCTTCTTCGCATTCAGCAGCATTCTGGGAAATTATTATTACGGAGAAGCCAATGTGCGCTACCTTACCCACCGTAAATGGGTGCTCAACATCTACCGTATACTGGTGGGCGGCATGGTCATGTTCGGTGCTGTTGCCACCTTCGACCTGGCATGGAGCCTTGCCGACGTCACTATGGGACTCATGGCGCTCTGCAATCTTATCGCCATCAGCCTGCTCGGAAAATACGCTTTCAGGCTGCTTGAAGACTACCGCGCACAGAAAAGCGCCGGTATCAAAGACCCCGTTTTCACCAAGAACCGCCTGAAAGAGGTAGAAAAAGACATAGAGTGCTGGTGATAACCAACTTATTTCGTACTTTTGCAGCCGGAACCGCCGGATGACCTGCGGTCTTGTAATTTGTAATCAGTAATTCGTAATTTGATATGAGTTTATTTGCCAAACTATTCAACAAGAATACCGGAGAAGTATCTTCGAAGAATGTGGAAGACTTCGTGTCACTGACACGCGTCTACTTCCAGTCTGTAATAGCCGCCAACCTGGGCATCACCAATATCCGCTTTGTGCCGGATGTAGCCAACTTCAAGCGTCTGTTCAAAATCCCCACGCAGGGAGGCCGCCTGGGACAAGCGGAAAAGGCCGCTTCGCGCAAGATGCTGATGCAGGACTACGGCATCAGTGAAAACTTCTTCAAGGAAATTGATACTTCCGTCAAGAAGCACTGCCGTACGCAGAACGACGTACAAGGTTATCTCTTTATGTATCAAGGCTTCTCCAATGACTTGATGATGCTGATGGGAAACCTGATGCAGTGGAAATTCCGCATGCCTTCCATCTTCAAGGGAGCACTGCGCAGCATGACCGAAAAAACCGTACACGACGTCTGTACAAAAACCGTATGGAAAAAGGACGATGTACACAAGACGGCAGCGGCAGTACGCCAGTACAAAGAGCGTCTGGGATATTCGGAACAATGGATGACCGAGTACGTTTACAACGTAGTGATGCTGGCCAAAAAGGAACCGAAACAGAAAGCCAACGAAGAGAAATAAAAGAAAAAGAATTCTAAAGAACTTTAGAAACAAGAAGGCGGGAAAGAAATTTCCCGCTTTTTTTGTTATTTTTAGCAAATGAAATCATTTTCCCCTCACGGAACACAAGGACGCACCCCGCGTCAACCATCATAAATATTAACTTCAAAAAAACAACCGCTTATGAAACAAAAGAAAATGCTTGCACTCACTCTATCACAACTGGAACAACTTTATCGGCACGAACTCCCTGAATTGGTCAGCATCGCCGTTCAAAGCGACGATGCGGAAGCCTTCAAGGCCAACCTGACGGAGTACATTGCCGGACATCCGGAAGTGGACAACGAGGCCGGTAAGCAAATTCGACTCTTGATTGAATTTGACGGGCAGGAAGTACACGAGCTCTCCATCGGAGAACAGCTGCCCATATCAACTTTATCAATGCTGCATTCCTTCCTCACAGGACAATGGGAAGAGGAAACGGAAACGGACCTGTTCATCGACTTGTTCCAGCAGTTCAAACGCCTCCACCAGCCAGCCCCCACCCTGCCCTCCGCACAGAAAATCAAAACCCTGACCGAACGCTGGCCCAGCGGACTGGATGAAGACGTGCAGCATATCCGTGCAAAGAACAAGGAACGCATCCTGCATGCACTGGTGCAGAAGATTGAGCACCGCAAGAACCCGGCTTCCCGCTTCCATTTCGAAGAGGGACTCAGCTACGAGGAGAAGTTCAACCTCGTCAGCGAATGGTGGAATGACTTCCGTTTCCATCTTGCCATGGCCGTCAAAAGCCCTACGGAGCTAAACCGTCTTCTCGGCAACTCCCTTTCTGCCAAAACCATGTACCTGCTCTCAAAAGCCCGCAAGAAGGGAATGCCTTTCTTCGCCACCCCCTATTATCTGTCACTGCTGAACTGCACCGGCAGCGGATACGACGACGAGGCCCTGCGCAGCTATATACTCTATTCACCCCAACTGGTGGAAACCTACGGACAGATACGTGCCTGGGAACGGGAGGATATCGTAGAACCAGGTAAACCCAACGCCGCCGGCTGGCTGCTGCCCGACGGGCATAACATCCACCGCCGTTATCCGGAAGTGGCCATCCTCATCCCCGACACCATGGGACGCGCCTGCGGAGGACTCTGCGCATCTTGTCAGCGTATGTACGACTTTCAAAGCAAACGGCTCAATTTTGAGTTTGACACCCTGCGTCCCAAGGAGACATGGGAAAAGAAGCTGCGCCGGCTGATGGCCTATTTTGAGGAAGACACGCAACTGCGGGACATTCTCATCACCGGCGGTGACGCACTGATGAGCCAAAACAAGACGCTGGGCAACATATTAGACGCCGTCTACCGCATGGCAGTCCGCAAGCGGAAAGCCAATCAGGAACGGCCCGAGGGAGAAAAGTATGCAGAGCTGCAACGTGTACGCCTCGGCTCACGCCTCCCCGCCTACCTGCCCATGCGCATCAATGACGGGCTGGTGGAGATTCTAAGGGAATTCAAGGAAAAGGCGTCTACCATCGGCATCCGCCAGTTCATTATCCAGACACATTTCCAAACCCCGCTCGAAGTCACTCCGGAAGCTGCCGAAGGAATACGCAAACTGCTGGCGGCAGGCTGGCTCATTGATAACCAACTGGTATACAACGTAGCTGCATCCCGCCGAGGGCATACCACCCGCCTGCGCCAAGTGCTCAATCAGTTGGGAGTGGTTTGCTACTACACCTTCTCCGTGAAAGGTTTTGAAGAAAACAATGCCGTGTTTACCCCCAACAGCCGTTCCGTACAAGAGCAACGGGAAGAAAAGTGCTTCGGGAAGCTGACCAAGGAAGATGCCCATAATCTGTCCGTACTGCTTGGAACCGTCCATGACCCGGCAGCCTGCATCCGGCGTTTCCTGAAAACGCACCACCTGCCTTTCCTCGCCACCGACCGCAATGTGCTCAACCTGCCCGCCATCGGCAAGAGCATGACCTTCAACATGGTAGGCATCACTCCCGAAGGCAAGCGCATCCTGCGTTTCGACCATGACGGCACCCGGCGCCACAGCCCTATAATAGACCGGCTGGGACAAATATATATCGTAGAAAACAAGTCCATAGCCTCCTACCTCCGTCAGCTGCAAGCCATGGGAGAAGACGCCGAAGAATATGCCACCATCTGGAACTATACGGAAGGCAAGACGGAATCCCGGTTCAGCCTCTACGAATATCCTGATTTCCCCTTCCAAATCACCGACAGAATGAGCAATCAGGACATTGCAGGATAGCATATCCAAGATATATTCCGTACTTTTGCAGGCAGAACAATGAAATTGGAAAGTATGGAAATAGAACAACACCCTTTAGAACCCTTCCTTCCCGGCAACGCCCGTCTACTGATGCTGGGAAGCTTTCCTCCGCAGAAAAAGCGGTGGTCCATGGAGTTTTACTACCCCAACTGGAACAATGACATGTGGAGGATTACCGGGTTCCTTTTCTTCAATGACAAGGATTATTTTGTAGACAAGACGAAGAAGGCTTTCTGCAAAGAACGCCTCATCAGTTTCCTGCAGGAAAAGGGTATTGCCTTGTTCGACACAGCCTCTGCCATCCGGCGCCTGCAGGACAATGCCTCGGACAAGTTTCTGGAAGTAGTGCAGCCTACGGACATTCCTGCCCTACTGCACCGGATACCGCAATGCAAGGCTATCGTCACCACCGGCGAGAAGGCAACGGACACGCTGTGCACGCAGTTTTCCATCGACAAGCCCAAAGTAGGCGACTTCACGGAGTTTCTTTTCGAAAACCATCCGATGCGCCTCTACCGGATGCCTTCTTCCTCAAGAGCCTACCCGCTGGCACTGGAAAAAAAAGCAGCAGCGTATCGCATTATGTATCAGGACTTACAGATGTTGTAAGCAACTTTCTTTATAAAATAAGTACGTCTGTTACTTGCATATTTGAAAGTTTGCATTACCTTTGCAGCCGCAAACACGGGAGTAGCTCAGTTGGTAGAGCACCGGTCTCCAAAACCGGGTGTCGGGAGTTCGAGCCTCTCCTCCCGTGCATGAACGAATAATGGCTGTAAGCATTGCTTACAGCCATTATTCGTTTTATAAATGCCTACCGGATATCTATCAGCTTATGTGTCTGCAAACTAAGTCTCCACTTAGGATGCTTCATCACGCAATCCACCGTTTCGGCCGTATTGCTGCAAGAGCAAGGCTGAAGAAAGAAATGCCCGGCGGGCAACTGCTCATAAACAGTAATATCCTGCCCTTCATACACCACCTTCACTTCATTCATACGCGTAATTTCCAGCTTTACCCCCTGCTTGGGAGAGCAGGTCACCCAATCTATATTATCCGGCAGCGGACGGGTACCGTTTGTTTCAATGCAGACATACTTTCCCGCCTGGTGCAGACAATCCACAAATTCACGGTCAATCCAAAGGGAGGGTTCTCCACCGGTCAGTATCACGGTAGCGGCAGGGTATTTACTGACTTCTGTTACGATATCTTCATCGGACATCAGTATGCCGTCCTCATGCTGCGTATCACAGAAGGGGCACTTCAGGTTGCAACCGGAAAAACGGATAAAGACAGCCGGGGTACCCGTATGGTATCCTTCTCCCTGCAAACTGTAGAATATCTCATTAATCTTCCTCATAGACGGCAATGTTTGATTCCGACTCCTGCACCTCTACCTTGAAGCAAGTGGGTATCTGGTCGCATATCCAACGGGCTATGTTCTCGGCTGTGGGATTGAAGGACAGCACTTCATTAAGATTATGATGATCCAGCTGTTCCTTTACCACCTGCTTGATGTGACTGAAGTCTACCACCATTCCGTCCGCATTCAGCTCTTTGGAACGGCAATAGACAGTGATAATCCAGTTGTGACCGTGCAGATTCTCACACTTACTGCGATAAGAAAGTTTCAGGCTATGGGCAGCCGACACTTCCATACGTTTGATGACTGTGTACATATTGTTAATACGCTAATTAATATAATAAGTTGCCGCATCTAATGTCACCTCGATGCGACGGCAAAATTACAAAAAACTTAAGATTTATCCATTTACTTCCCTATCTTATTCGTACACACAAAGAGAATTGGCAACCTTACGCTCTGCACTGCCACTCGGGGTATTGGCTATTCCCTTATCCGGCAACGCCCCACTCCACAGCGTAGAAGAACCGCCACCGTCCAGATTCAACGCATCCTCCCCGCCCAATATACGAATCATATGGGCAAGCTCGGGTATATTGATACCTTCCGCTTTTCCCTTCCGACGTCCGTCAACAACAATAAGCAGGATTTTTCCTTCTCTTGTCAGCGCCACAGCACTGCGAGGATGCTTGGTATCTACAAAATTCCGATTAGTCCCGGACAAGTCGCACACTTGCCCGTCCTTCAGCATCAAAGGACCGGAAGCCAGCACAGTGCCTTTTTTCAAAGTACATGCCTTTTCATCCTGCTTGCTCCAGGGAATCAGTTCCAGCCTGCCTTTCTTTATGAGTACAGCTCCATTGGACACTGTTGCCAGAACTCCGGTAGAGGTAGTATCTATCACCACCCCGTCCTTACGCAGATAGCAGACGGAATTTCCGGCTTTCATATCAAAATAGGAGCCATTGATGGCCGCCACCGCACCTGCATGCCGGGCGGCTATACTGGTCTCCTCCTTGGGATTGTGGACGAGCACATCGAAACGGTAGCGCTTCGGGGATATTTCAAAAATAGACACTTCCTGAGGAACTCCATACAAAGAACTGAATACTGCCTTTTTATAAAGCATCCCTTTCTGCAGGGGCTCAGTCTGCCAATCGGCAGAAACGATGGCAAGAGAGTCGGCAGCAGTCTGCGCCATTGCTGCAAACATGCCGCAACAGAGAAACACTGCCAAGAATATTTTCTTTTTCATAAGATGAGATTGGTTTAAATTAATTCATAGCTGCAGATTTGAATCGGCATGTCGAGATTATGCAACACCTTTTCAAGCTGTATACCTTCACGGTTGTCGTACTCGTATCCGAAAGTAGCACGGATACCTTGCAGAATGAACTGCGTGGCACGGTCCAGGGCAATGGGCAAACTGTCGCCTTGCAACAGTGCCCCGGTGATGACACTGGTAAACGTATCCCCCGTTCCGGGATAATGGGCCGGCAGGTAAGGACACGTAACCTTCCAGTAGCGGTTACCGTTCCGGTTATAGGCATACACGGACGTCTTATGCTTATCATCCCGTACGGGCACACTGGTAATAATCACCACTTCGGGACCACAATCGGAAAGCTGGCGAAGGTATGACTTCAATTCCTCATCCGTATTCATCTCCTTATAAGGAATACCCAGCAGATAGAACAGCTCCGTCAGATTGGGGGTAACGACATCGGCCTTGGTGATGAGATGTTTCATTTCATCAATCATGGACTCGTGGAAGTTCGCATAAAGCCGTCCGTTATCACCCAACACCGGGTCTACCACAACCAGACCGTCCGGTCGGCGGAAGTCATCAATAAAGTCAGAAACAATATGTATCTGCCGCGGAGAACCCAGATAGCCGGTATAAAAGGCATCAAACTGTACTTCCAGCTTCTTCCACTCGGAAATAATCTTCGGCATTTCATCCGTCAAGTCCAGAAAAGAGAATTCCGGATACTGGGTATGGCTCGACAATACGGCTGTAGGCAACGGACACACCTGGAAACCCATAGACGAAAGGATGGGAATGACCACCGTCAGAGACACCCGTCCGACTCCCGACAAGTCGTGGACGGCAACAACCTTCTTTACTTTATTCGCATACATATTATCTATATTATTATTTTTCCTACATTTGCCGCATGAAAACCGTCTGCATCATTTTGGGAACAGTTTCTTTGGCACTCGGCATCATCGGCATCTTCCTGCCGTTGCTGCCCACCACGCCTTTCCTGCTGCTCACGGCAGCACTCTACTTCAGAGGCTCACCCAGACTGTACCAATGGTTGCTGAACCACAAATGCCTCGGTCCCTACATCCGCAGCTTCCGCGAGAACAAAGCCATCCCTCTACGTGCCAAAATCATCTCCCTACTGCTGATGTGGGGAACAATGGTTTACTGCATCTTCTTCTTGATTCCACTAACAGAAATAAAGATAGTATTGTTCCTTGTCGCTGTGGGGGTGACTTGGCATATACTGTCATTCAAGACGTTGAGATAAATGAATGTGCTAATGTGGTTAATGTGCTAATGTGCCAATGACCTGCGGTGTGAGAGTCTAATATACACATAGCGCAGCCAATTAGCACATTGGCATATTAGCACATTAATCAAACTCCTCCCAATTTTTCGAAGAATTCTCCCAACCCCTTCCGAGCATCGGCAAGCTTGTCTTCCCAATGTTTCACGGAGTTCTGCCCGATAATATCCGTCACGTACTTCACCGAAATGAAAGGAACATTCTTGGCACGGCATACCAAAGCCTGGGCATAGGCTTCCATATCCACAACATCACCGGACACATCCGAGAGTTCTGTCAAGAAAGTATCCCCCGTATTGCATACACCGCCTGCCGGCCAGTGTAAACAATATCCTTTTTGGGACAACAAATCCATTGAATCAATCTCATACTCCATACTAAGCTCCACCAGCTTCTGCATATCACGGTCCACAAAATGACGGCATACGAAAATATCTCCTACCTGGTGACGGATAGTCCCTGCCGTACCCACATTGACCACCAAGTCCGGTTGCGCATGGCTTATCGCTTCAGAAAGATAAAAAGCCGATTTCACCTTTCCCACACCGGTACGGAGATAGCCAACCTGCACCTCTTCCTCCCCTATCAGTCCGGGAAATTTCAATTCAGTAAATTCGCCTTGTACGGCATAAGTAACCAAGATTCTCATATCAATTCATTGTTTGTAGTTCCTACCTATTCAAAAAATTACTCCTTGAAGAAAAGACAAAGGTAGAAACCTTTTTTTGAAGATTCCTACCTTTGAGGCAATTAAATGCACAGTGGTTCCAGAAGAATGATAAATTATTCGTCCAGTTTCCTTTTATATTCGCCGATAAAATAACTGTCCGGATACTCCTTCTCTGCCATCAGCAAACAATTTTTGGCCTCATCCGTCCTATCGTTCTGCATATAGTATTGAATCAAGAGAGCATAGGCGTATTCTCTTCCCCAGGTAGGCAGGCTGGAATCATCTGTATTCTTGTCAGGAGATGAAGTAGCTTTCTTCAAATAATATTCCACCTTCTTCCCGCCACCGAAACTAGCCGGAGTGTAATAATCGTTACTGCCCAATACATACCAACCTCTTACATTGGTAGAGTCCAGTTCCAAAGCCTTCCCAGCATTTTCCCGAATGCCAGCAGATATTCTTCCTGCCTCCATACCCGAAGCAAACTGAATGGAAAAACTCTGCACAAGCGCTAATAAGGCATAGGTTTCAGAAGTTTTGTTCCCTATATCATTCAAAATAGCGGAGGCTTCCTTTATCACTTTCCCACTATCTTCCTTCTTTCCAAGTTTCAAATAGAAAACACTTTTATAGTAGGTAATATAAGCCTTCCAATACGGAACCATACCATTCCCATCTTCAAGTTTGTTCAGCTTTGTAAACAGACTATCGAGCGGAGCTGCAGTATTTTGAACAAAGCAATTGTTCATAGCCAGTTCAATTTTTTTCTGAATGCCGTCCAGTACATCATCAGATTCAGTTCTTGACAATGAGGCTCCACAAGCCGCATTGACCATACATACGCCTACTACAAATGCAGACAAGAGGACAAATAAAACAATACTCCTTTTCATAATTTCTCATTGTTTTTAATCAGACACTGCCATTTTCCATCAATCCCATCAAATTCTCAGGAAAATCATAATTTTCCCACCAGATAAGATTTCAACGCCTCTATATATTCTTCAAAGGCATCCACTCCCTGCGGAGTAATCCTACAAAGTGTACAAGGCATTTTTCCTTTAAAAGTTTTTGTTATCTCCACATAACCCGCCTTGCTGAGCTTATCCAACTGCACACTGAGGTTTCCTGCCGTAGCTTTCGTTTGTTGGCGGATATAGACAAAATCCGCTTCCTCAACACTGATGAGCAACGACATCACCGCAAGCCGCAGTTCACTGTGGAGCAAAGGGTTCAGTTCTTTAAACATATCAAATTTTATTCTTCCATTTATTTTTCAACAATGCATAGAGAGATATTCCCAACAAAGGAAGCCCCAATAAAAGCATGTCCCAACGTATAGAATACCATATTTCCAACAGATTCCCATTGAACTTCTTTTATTGCAACCGGAAATAAAATGAATAGCAAAACAATCATCCATACCATAAATTTCCAGGAGAGCAGAAATCTGTCCAAAACATTATTTATTGTCTTCATCTTATACCTCACTTTCTGTTGTGAACTTCTTTCCGGGCTTTATAGTTCAAAATATGCCCCGGAACAATCATGGCAAAGACCACCACACCGGTAAACCAAACCAAAGACACGTATGACGTTCCGGAATTCAGTGCATCAAAGAAACTCTTCATACCCCACATAAGCCCCATAGCCGGAAAGATAAAAAATGTAGTATAACGAATGATGCAACCCGTAATGATACTTCCCATCGACATGACAATAGCCCCCATAGGAAGAATAACCTCATACCGTTCAAGATCCGTAGCCATCAATACAAATATCATACAAATCAGTCCAAACATCCTCCAAACCTGAACTAAAATCTTGTCAATGTAAGATTTTACCATCTTCTGACGCTTACGCATCAAAAGAAATGTCAGTAAATACCCGATAACGGGAATTCCCCAAAATCCCCACATCCAGAGAGGATTCTTTGTAAAGTACACACCCGCCAACACCGTCAATGTCACCAATACACTCACATATCCCCACACTAAAAACATGTTTCCGCTACCTGTGTCCAAATTCCGACGCGTATTCTGTATCATCTGAGTGATGAGTTCCAAACTCTCTTTCTCGTTCAGTTTCTTGTCTTCCATAATCAATAAATATTTATTTATCCTGCTTTGCCATTCCGTTTAAGTAATGTCCCGGTATCACCATCATAAAAACAAAAGCCGATGCAAAAACCAGTATTTGGTCGAAACCGTGTACATAGATACACCCCACAGAGGCCAAAGCTCCCACCACTCCGCACACTGTCACTACCTTCATCTTTATAATCAGTCCCGTCAGTGCCGTCCCCATTCCCATCATCAGTAATATGACAAAAAGGACAGACATATTCCAGAAGAAGATGGAAACCCAGGAAACAAAAAAGCCCCCTAATCCGAATACCGCCCATACATATCCTACAATACGGTCAATATAAGTCTTAATCATCTTCGGTTGTTTGTGCTCAATCCATAAAGTAGAAGGCAGGGAAATAGCCGGCAACAAAAACCACAGCCATTGCCAATGATAATTTCCCGTTTCCTTCAACAGAAACCAAACCGATAACGACACTATTATGGTCGTATATCCCCATATCAGAAAAGGAGCTCCGGAATTCCGAGTCATCCGGGACTTCGTATTCTGTATCATTTGAGCAATGAGTTCCAAACTCTCCTTCTCATTCAACACTCTGTCATTCATAACCAATAGATTTATTATTCAACATCAAATACATTCAATATCAAGAAAAGCATCAGTAGCCAATTGGCCGTAAGCATATACACAAACCAGGTTTCCATATTCCCTCCTTTCAGAATTAAACAAGAGTATACTGAAGAATCCATAAACACAGTAGAATGCCCACTAAAACCAGCAGTACTCTCACCGTCACCACATAACATCTGGCCAACAAGCTTTTACGCAAAAAGAAAGCCTCACCCAAAGCCAGTATCACCAACCAGGCATAACCATAAAAAGTAGTGATATGCCATACATCCTTTGACTCCATGCATACTGCAAAAAACAGAAAATCCGAAAGTAAAGATATTCCCACAGCAACCAATGATACAAACAACGCCTTCTTCATCAGATTCCCGGCATTACTCCCACAAGACAAGCAAGCATAAATGCCTATCCCCCAGAAAAGAGGGTTTACAGTAAGCATCAGCAACATACCCAACCGGGGGCTATGACTCCAGGGAACCCACAACACGATATTGGAAAGCCAATACAAACACATCACCGTTAGTACAGTAAATATCCACCAAAGCTGATGCTGCCAACTATCCCGTACCACTCCAGCAACCGGCTTCTGCTTCCCCATATCAAATATCTTATCTTCCATAATCTTTAATCAGTTAAATTCTTATTCATTTCAGCACATATTCCCCGATTGACAATCTAAGATGTTGCAAATATAATTAGTTTATTTTATAAACCAAACTATTATATAAATTATTTTATTTATTTCTTTGCATCCTCCTTTACTGTAGGTTATTCCAATCATTCCCAAGCAGTAGTTCCGAAAACAGCAAAAAGTAATTCCTGCCTTACTAACTGTTAATCGTCCGATAACCGTTTTATTATCGTCCGACATATGTCTAATTATCGTCCGACAGTTGTTGGACGATAATTCAACAACTGTCGGACGATTAATAGTTAGCAACAGAAATACTAAGCGTTTGAAAAGAAAGGAAGAGAATCCTTGCAGAAAACCAATAGTCCCACACCTATCCACATATCCTATCTTTTGATAAACAGTCCGCCCCTTTTCAATCCCCCGAAACCAAGCTTTCATAGGCCATTTCGGTTATTTCGGCACTTCTACAACACATTTTCTCCGAAAAGTTTTTGTAATCTCCAAGTAAATCGTATTTTTGTGTACAATTTTGGTGTAGTGATGACAGACGAAGAAAAGAAGCTATTAAGTACCTTTGAAGCCAGACTGCGGCATTTAATCTATCTGCACGATGAATTAAAACGCGAAAATGCTGAGCTAAAGCAACTTCTTGAAGCCAAAGAGGAGGAATACGGGAAGGTACAAGCTGAATACCGGGAACTGGAACTTAACTACACGAACCTAAAAACAGCTACGACAATCAGCCTTAACGGCAGTGACGTGAAAGAGACGAAACTGCGATTGTCCAAATTAGTGCGTGAAGTCGATAAATGCATCGCTTTGTTGAATGAATAAAGAGAAGAGGATGTATGAACGATAAGATAAAGATAAACCTGCAGATGGCAGGAGCCTCCTACCCTCTCACAATCAACCGTGAGGACGAGGAAATGGTAAGAGAAGCCGCTAAGCAGGTAGATATCAGGCTCAATGCGTATCGGGAGCATTATCAGAATGTGTCTCTAGAGAGAATTATAGCCATGGTGGCCTATCAGTTCGCTTTAGAAAACCTTCAGTTGAAGGACCGTAATGATACTGAACCCTATACAGCTAAAATAAAGGAACTGACAGAGGTATTGGAGACCTATTTCAAGGAACAATAAGCTGCAATCCCTCCGTCGGGTCGGTAAAAGAGAGAAATTCGCGCACTGTACAAAAGTTTGCCCTTCATCAAAGCAAGCTTTTATGCAGTGCTTTTTTATTTATATACTAAAAACAAATTAATAAAATGACAGTAGTTACAATAGTATTATCCATTGCCTGCTTCATTGTCGGAGGGTTTGCCTCGTACTTGTTCTTCAAGCACGGGCTGAAAAACAAATACGACGGTATCCTGAGAGATGCGGAAGCGGAAGCGGAAGTGATTAAGAAGAATAAGTTGCTGGAAGTAAAGGAAAAATTCCTGAACAAGAAGGCGGACTTGGAAAAAGAAGTGGCCCAACGTAACCAAAAGATACAGCAGGCAGAAAACAAGCTGAAACAACGTGAATTGGTACTGAACCAACGCCAGGAAGAAATCCAGCGCAAGAAGATGGAAGCAGAAGCCGTGAAAGAAAATCTGGAAGCCCAGCTGTCCATCGTAGACAAGAAGAAAGAAGAACTGGAGCACATGCAGCGCCAGGAAATAGAAAAACTGGAAGCTATCTCCGGACTTTCTGCCGAAGAAGCCAAAGAGCGCATGGTAGAATCCCTAAAGGAAGAAGCCAAAACGCAGGCCCAGTCCTACATTAACGACATCATGGACGACGCCAAGCTGACGGCAAGCAAAGAGGCCAAGCGCATCGTGATACAGAGCATCCAGCGCGTGGCTACGGAAACAGCCATTGAAAACTCAGTAACCGTATTCCACATCGAATCAGATGAAATAAAGGGACGTATCATCGGTCGCGAAGGCCGCAACATCCGCGCCCTGGAAGCTGCCACCGGTGTGGAAATTGTGGTAGACGATACTCCGGAAGCTATCGTATTGTCAGCTTTCGACCCGGTTCGCCGTGAGATTGCACGTCTGGCATTGCACCAGTTGGTAACAGACGGACGTATCCACCCGGCACGTATCGAAGAGGTAGTTGCCAAAGTACGCAAGCAGGTAGAAGAGGAAATCATCGAAACCGGTAAACGCACTACTATCGACCTGGGCATCCACGGTCTGCATCCGGAACTTATCCGCATTATCGGTAAGATGAAATACCGTTCTTCATACGGCCAGAACCTTTTGCAGCATGCACGCGAGACAGCCAATCTTTGCGCTGTGATGGCATCAGAGCTGGGACTCAACCCGAAGAAAGCAAAACGTGCCGGACTGCTGCATGATATAGGTAAAGTACCCGATGAGGAACCGGAATTGCCGCATGCACTCTATGGTATGAAGCTGGCAGAAAAGTTCAAGGAAAAGCCGGACATCTGCAACGCCATCGGTGCCCACCACGACGAAGTGGAAATGACCAGCCTGCTGGCCCCCATCGTACAAGTATGCGATGCCATTTCAGGAGCACGCCCGGGAGCACGCCGCGAAATCGTAGAAGCCTACATCAAGCGCCTGAACGACCTTGAGCAACTGGCCATGTCCTATCCGGGAGTGACAAAGACATATGCCATCCAGGCAGGCCGTGAGCTGCGTGTCATTGTCGGTGCAGACAAGATTGACGACAAACAGACGGAGAACCTTTCCGGTGAAATCGCCAAGAAGATTCAGGACGAAATGACTTATCCGGGTCAAGTGAAAATTACCGTTATCCGTGAGACACGTGCGGTGAGCTACGCAAAGTAACATCAGAAAAGAAAATAAATGCAGAAAAGGGTGAATTCGTATTCACCCTTTTCTTATTTTTGCACCACAACCATAACTTTACAAAATGAAAGATTATCAGTTTGAAGTTTGTGCCAACTCCGTAGAGAGTTGTATTGCCGCACAAGCCGGTGGAGCAGACCGGGTGGAACTATGCGCAGGCATCCCCGAGGGAGGGACAACCCCCTCATACGGCGATATCCTCATCGCACGGGAAGTATTGCAGCAGACCAAATTGCATATCATTGTCCGTCCCCGTGGAGGAGACTTCCTTTACTCCTCCACCGAACAGCGCATCATGCTGAAAGACATAGAGAATGCCCGCCGCCTAGGCGCTGACGGAGTCGTGTTCGGTTGCCTGACGGCAGAAGGAGATGTAGACATTCCATTGATGGAGCAGCTTATGAAAGCCTCACAAGGGATGTCCGTCACCTTCCACCGTGCTTTCGATGTATGCAGAAATCCACAAAAAGCAATAGAAGATATTATCGCATTAGGATGCAACCGCATCCTAACTTCCGGACAGCAATCTACAGCAGAGCAAGGCATTCCCCTTTTGAAAGAGCTCCAACAACAAGCATCAGACCGAATCATCCTATTGGCAGGCTGTGGGGTGAATGAAGCCAACATAGCCCACATTGCCCGAGAAACCGGTATCCGCGAATTTCATTTCTCCGCCAGGGAAAATATCGAGAGCTCCATGCTCTATCATAATTCCGCCGTCTCTATGGGAGGAACGGTACATATTGATGAATATACACATACCGTCACTACTGCGGAGCGGGTAAAGCGTACAATCGGAGCATTAAAAGCCTCTCCCCTAGCCCCTCCCCCGTAGGGAGGGGGACAGAGATAGTCCTACAAAATACAAACAAGAGCAACTTCAAAACTCCCCTCCCTACGGGGGAGGGGTCGGGGGAGAGACCTATAAAAAAAGGATGTACCTTTCGGTACATCCTTTTTTATATCATAGGATAAATATTATTTCTTCACCGGAGAAGAGTATCTTGCATTCAGACCATCCAGAATCTCACGAGTGATGTTGTAGACACTGTCTGCATAGAGCAGATTGTCAAAACCCGTATTGCTGATAATCATGCTGTAACCTTTTGTCTTATTGTACTCCTTCAAGAAAGCGTTGATAGAATCACGCAGTTGCAGGCTGTTCTTTTCATTCTCACTCATCAGTTCAGACTGCAGCTTGTTGCTCAGGTTCTGCAAATCCTGCTCCAACTTTGCGATGCGGTTGTATTCCTGCTGCGCTCTCTCCTGAGAAAGATAAGCGTTGTTCTGATACTTTGTCTGGAATTCCTGCTTCTGCTTCTCCAGTTCGCTGGCTTTCTGGTTCAATGTCAGACGGACATTCTCGCCCTTCTTCACCATAGCCTCATTCAAGTCTATGCAATAGTTGTATTTTGCCAAAAGCGTATCTATTTCAACATAAGCAATCTTCATTTCCGATAATCCGCCGGCTTGTGCAGGAGCGTTTGTTGTCTGTTTATCAGTATTGCCGGCACATTGAGCAAATAAAACGATCAGTGCGAGAGCTGCCAGACCGTTCATGAGGTAGTTTAATCTCTTCATAATTGATAAATATTGTTTTTTAAAATTAGTTCATACTATCGTTTAAGGCTTTTTCCAGTTCATCAATGGAAAAACGGGATTTGCGTTGTGCTTCTCTGTCCTGCGACTGCGCACAGCCGATACCTCTATCGCGCATTGCCTTATTGCCACTGACATGCCCGTTAGGGAACCTGCCGCCTTTCACAAAAAAGACCTTTACACCCAATAAAACAATGCAAATAGCAACTATTAACAGAGTTATCAATATTGTATCAAGCATTTCCATTAATTTTGTTACATGAAAATAGTGTTTTTACTATTTTTGTGGGTGCAAATATAGGGCTTTGGTTGGACTAACTCGCCTTTTTTACTCTAAAAAAAGAGAAAGGGGAATAAAATAGTCAATCAATTTAACCATATTTAGCAATAAGTGGTTAATTTAATGGAGAATTGATATTTGACAATTGATAATGAAGGCTGCATAAACACATGTAAGGCAGCCGCTAATTCAGATAATTATGGAAAAAAAAGACTTGAAACCGGCTGGTGTATTTCACTATTTTGAGGAAATCTGCCAAGTGCCGCGCCCTTCGAAGAAGGAAGAGAAAATCATTGCTTACTTAAAAGCATTCGGAGAAAAACATAAGTTGGAAACGAAGGTGGACGAAGCCGGAAACGTTCTGATAAAGAAACCCGCTACTCCGGGTATGGAAAACCGCAAGACTGTCGTACTTCAATCGCACATCGACATGGTATGTGAAAAGAACAACGACGTGAAGCACGACTTCCTGACCGACCCTATCGAAACCGAAATTGACGGTGAATGGCTGAAAGCCAAAGGTACAACCTTGGGAGCCGACAACGGCATCGGTGTAGCCACCGAACTGGCTATCCTTGCCGACGACAGCATCGAGCACGGTCCTATCGAATGCCTCTTCACCGTGGACGAGGAGACCGGACTGACCGGTGCCTTCGCCCTGAAAGAAGGCTTCATGAACGGAGACATTCTGTTGAACCTCGATTCCGAAGATGAAGGCGAGCTCTTCATCGGCTGTGCAGGCGGTATAGATTCCGTTGCCGAATTCACCTACCGGGAAGTGGACGTACCGGCAGGATATTTCTGCTGCAAAGTGCAGATAAAGGGGCTGAAAGGCGGACACTCCGGCGGCGACATACACCTGGGGCGCGGCAATGCCAACAAGCTGCTGAACCGCTTCCTGAGCCAGGCATCCCAGAAGTACGACATGTACCTTTGCGAAATAGACGGTGGTAACCTGCGCAACGCCATTGCCCGCGAAGCACACGCGGTAATTGCCATACCCGATGCCGACAAGCATGCCCTGCGCACAGACTTGAATGTCTTTGCCGCCGAAGTGGAGGCAGAATATGCCGTCGTTGACCCGGACCTCCAATTCGTGCTCGAATCGGAAGCAGCCCGTCCCAAAGCCATTGACAAAGATACCGCCAAGCGCTTGCTGCAAACCATCTATGCCGCACCTCACGGTGTGTATGCCATGAGCCAAGACATTCCGGGGCTGGTGGAAACCTCCACCAATCTGGCCTCCGTAAAGATGAAATCCGGCCATATCATCCGTATCGAGACCAGCCAGCGCAGCTCTACCGCCTCCTCCAAACAAGACATTGCCAATATGGTGCGTACTGTATTCGAAATGGGTGGAGCAGCCGTATCTTTCGGCGACGGATATCCGGGCTGGAAGCCCAACCCGCATTCAGAAATCCTGGAAGTGGCTGTTGAGTCCTACAAACGTTTGTTCGGTGTAGATGCCAAGGTAAAAGCTATCCATGCAGGTCTGGAATGCGGACTGTTCCTTGACAAATACCCGGCACTGGACATGATTTCCTTCGGACCTACCCTGCAGGGTGTGCACTCTCCCGACGAACGGATGCTGATTCCTACCGTACAGAAGTTCTGGGACCATCTGCTGGATATACTGAAGCACATTCCGGTGAAATAAATATCCCGCGTTCCTTAAAGGGGAACGGAAATAGTTTGTATGAACGTTATCCATAAGATAGGAGTTATACTCTTCCTTCTCTGCCCGTACATCAGTCTGTACGGGCAAGAAGGAAGAGATACCCTCACGTTTCGGATAGTAAGCTACAATGTAGAAAACCTATTCGACTTCCGACATGACACACTAAAGAATGATTACGAGTTCCTGCCGGATGCCACCCGGCATTGGAACTACTCTAAATACAGAAAGAAACTGGATAATATAGCCCGCGTCATCATCGCCACCGGAGGATGGACGCCGCCCGCCCTTGTTGCCTTGTGTGAGGTGGAGAATGACAGTGTGATGCGCGACCTTACCCGCTACTCTGCCTTGCGCGAAGCAGACTACCGGTATGTGATGACACAATCTCCCGACGAACGCGGCATCGACGTAGCGCTGCTTTATCAACGTAATCTTTTCAAACTGCTTTCCTATCAGAGCCTCCCCGTAGACAAGCCCCGGAAGAATAGCCGTCCCACACGGGACATTCTTCACGTCAGCGGATTGTTGCTGAACCGGGATACGCTTGATGTACTGGTAGCTCACTTCCCATCCCGTTCGGGAGGGGCAAGAGAGTCTGAACCCTACCGGCTACTGGCTGCCCGAAAGGTGAAGCATGCCATAGACAGCCTATACACGATACGCCAACATCCGCAAATAGTCCTTTTAGGGGATTTCAACGATTATCCGGAGAATAAATCGGTAAAGGAGGTGTTGGAGGCAGCAGCACCGTCAACATTGCAAGACTCTCTACATCCACAAAAACTTTACCATCTACTGGCAAGAAAAACCAAGACACGCAAGCACTTCGGCAGCTACAAGTATCAAGGAGAATGGGGACTGCTGGACCACATCATCGTATCGGGTACGTTGCTGCAAGAACACGCACCGCTATATACAGAGGAAGCAAAGGCAGACGTATTCTGCCTGCCCTTCCTACTGACAAGAGACAAGAAATACGGAGGGCAGCAACCCTTCCGCACCTACTACGGGATGAAGTATCAAGGAGGATACAGCGACCACTTGCCTGTATATGCGGAGTTCCGGTTGATATATTAGTCGGAATACTGATACAGTTTCAAGTCAAACTTCTGTACCATCACCAGCAAGTGGTCGAAGATGTCGGACTGAATGCGCTCGTACTCTTTCCATACCTTGTTGCGAGAGAAGAAATATACCTGGATGGGTACCCCATACGTCGTGGGTTCCTTCTGGCTGATAATCAAGTCCATCTCCTGGTTCACCACCGGCAGGCTGCACAAATAGCGTTCGATGTAGATACGATAGAGCTGCGCATTGGTTGGCACCTCTCCTTCTGCAGGCTGATAGTCGGCCATCAAGGGGACTTCCTTGCGGATATTATCCAGCATTTCCGGAGTGCAGAACTTCAAGGTAGTCATATCCAGAAAGATATTCTTGTTTACCCGTCGCCCGCCACTTTCCTGCATGCCGCGCCAGTTCTGGAAGGAGTTGTTCACCAGGGTATACGGCGGTACGGTCGAGATGGTTTCGTCCCAGTTGCGTATCTTGACCGTGTTCAGCGTAATCTCCTCTACAACTCCATTGGCAACGCCACCCGGCAGCGCTATCCAGTCCCCTATCCGCAACATGTCGTTAGCAGAGAGCTGCACGCCGGCTACAAACCCCAGAATGCTGTCCTTAAATACCAGCATCAGTACAGCCGCAGATGCGCCCAGACCGGCAAACAAGGTCATAGGAGACTTGCCTATCAGCACTGAAACCACTATGATGCCTCCGATAAAAAACAGTAGCACTTGCAATACCTGCACGAAGCCTTTCAGCGGACGGTTCTTCTGCTTGTCCTTCATGTTATAAACATCGAGCATCACCAGCAACAAGCCGTTGATAGTAAGCAGCACCGCCACAATGATATAGACAGCACACACCTTTTGTGAGAACTCAAGCATCTCCTTTCCACGCACAAAGGCCATGGGCAGCAGGTAGTAGATGAGGATTCCCGGCAGAATATGTATCAAATGGTGTATCACCCTGCGTTTCATCAGCAACGTATTCCACTGATGGGGAGAGCGCCGGGTATAATGCTTCATACCGCCAACGAAGATTGCCTGGCACAAATAGTCCAACCCTATCGAAAGCCCCACCATCAGCAGTGCAATAATCGTCTCGTCAAACATATCGGCAAACTTCGGGTCTATCCCCCAACCTATCAGGACTTTATTCATCCATCCTCCTAAACTCATCATAAGCTCTCTTTTTTTTGAAGTGTCTTGTTTGTATAACAATCCAAAGATAAAGATGTTTTCAGAGAACGGCAAGCATATACCCTTTTTTCATCAACGACTCAATCCTCACGCTCGGGTCGTTTTTTAGCGACCGCCGCAGATAGGACATCTGTACATTCAAGGCAAGGGAGTTGGCATACGAGGCAGTGCCCCACACAGCATCCAGCAACGTATCGCGACTGACAGTCTTATTCACATTCAGCGCAAGCAAGCGAAGGATATCGGCTTGACGGGAAGTAATCAGCACCTTACTATTTCCCGTACGAATCTCGTTCGTACTGTAATTGAATACGGAATGGCCGAAAGCATACATCTCATCCTCCGCCACGCCGGACAACTGCGAAGTGAAACGCTCGCGGATACGCGCTGTCAGCTCTTCCGGATAGAAAGGTTTGGCAAGATAATCGTTCGCCTTCAGTTGGAATCCTTGCAGGCGGTCGGCCTTATCGCTACGGTCGGAAAGGAAAAAGATCAGGACGTGTTTATCCATCTCGCGGATGCGTTCAGCCACTTCAAAGCCATTGTAACCGGGCATATTGATATCGAGCAATACCAAATCAGGCTTTATGAGCGGAAATTGTTCCAGAGCAATTTTCCCGTTTCCGGCATAAGTCACTTCATAGCCTTCCTTCTCAAGAAAGCGCTTCAGCAGCATTGAATATTTCAAATCATCATCGGCAAAAAGTATTTTCAAGGCTTTCATATCATTGGTTATTTTAGAGTAGGGATTATGCGGGTTAGCACGGACTTATTGAGGAATATTAATTTCAATCATTGTTCCCTTGCCTGCCTGACTATTTAAAGAAATGCTTCCATGATGCGCCTCTACCAGCAACTTTACATAGCTCAACCCCAGACCAATGCCGGGCAACGAACGGTCGGGAAGATTACTGCCCCGATAGAACTTATCGAATACACGGTTCTGTTCGGAAACCGGAATGCCGATGCCATCATCAGACACCCGTATCGTCAATTGGTGATCCTGCAAAAGGCAATCTACAACAATATGCACAGACTTGCCCGAATACTTTACGGCGTTCTCTATCAAATTACTGATAATATTAGAAACATGCACCGGGTCTGCCGTTACCAGAGTCTCCGAACTGAAATGGGTTTCAATAGCAACATCCTTACCCTCAGGAACATGGTAAAGCCGGACAAGCTTTTCCAAACTCGTCTTTATATCAAATGTACGGACGGAAAGCTGCGTGTATTCATCATCGGCACGCGTCATATCACGTAGTTTTGAAAGATAGGCCGACAAGTTATCCAGCTCGGACATGGAATCGTGAATCACTTCATCCATCGCTTTCTCATCTGTTCGCATAGACTTGTCATTGAGAAAGGCGATACACATTTTCAGAGCCTGGACGGGACGTTTCAGTTCATGTATCATAGTGTTTACAAAGCTTTTTCGCAGTTCGTCTATCCGCCGTTGCTTCAAGATGGTTTTTATCTGAAACAGCAGACAAAGCCCCAGCAGAAATATCAGACATGTACTGCCCACTAACTGCCAACCCATACGCACAAGTACCACATGAGGTGAAACCTTCACGGAAACAAGCACAAACTGGCGTTTCAGGGGATTATAAGGATACATTACTTCTATATATGGATTGAACAATGTACCTTGCCGTTTCAGTTCCGCATTCCACTGGTAAATGGAATCTTCGGAAACCACCAGATGCGTAGTAAACGTTTGTTCGTCCAAACGTATGGCAAGCAAGGAATCAAATTGCTGCAACGCAAAAGGCACATCCAACTCCAAACGATAAAGATTAATAATAGAGTTCAAATTAGGAGCATCTTTATCGGACATATTGATTTTGAATGAATCCTTCGCAATGAGCCGCTCTTCCGGCAAAAGGGTGTCTAACGCCAATGCCCATTTCCTACGCTTTGCCTCTCTCTCTTTATCATCTGTACTGGCAGAGTCCTGCTGCTCTATTTTGAGAGTTTCTATATTCTTTTGGCCCAAGCTCTCCAAGTCCCGCCCTTTCAGAACACCCAAAATTAATTCGTCGATAGTGGTCCGCTTTTCCAAATCAATGGATTTGCTCAGGTGATAGAAGAACATATTGGTATTGCTAAGCACCTTTTTGGGTTGGGGAGTACGGATAGAGTCATACTGTTGGGTGGTCTGCAAGATGCAATCATAAATACCATTGATTTGTTCATCATTCATATACTGATACTGATTACGCAACCAGTAGACCTGTCCGCAGGTAATAAGCAGTATCGATGCGATGGAGAATATCCAAACGATCTTAATCCGTTGTTCCATAATTGTTCTTTTTTAGTCTCACTTAGAAAGACTTTCATTTAGTACCGGCAAAGGTAGAAGTTAGCTTGCAAATATAGGTACGTGCGAGGCAGATATTATGCATTGAGTAATATTTCAGTAATAACTTTCAGCCTCTTCTGAAGCAAAATCCGCATAGTTTTGCAG
The DNA here is from genome assembly GCF_003602695.1 of Bacteroides sp. AM07-18. Taxonomy (NCBI): domain Bacteria; kingdom Pseudomonadati; phylum Bacteroidota; class Bacteroidia; order Bacteroidales; family Bacteroidaceae; genus Bacteroides; species Bacteroides sp. AM07-18. Next base: position 190,245 of record NZ_QTLM01000002.1, on the reverse strand, counting down.
TACAATAATCGCTGGAAGCAATATGTAAAACCTCTAAAAATGTAAAAACTATGAGTGCAAGAATTATTTTCCTCAATCTGTGTCTCGCTATATTGTTCGCATCACAAGCGAAGGCACAAATCATCGTTTCTGATGGAACGAAAATACAGAATGATACCATCGGTGAAGCACAAATCCTTGTGCAATATGAAACGCGCTGTATCAGTAATACGGAAAAGCCGGAAAATGTTACGGAAGAAACCATGATGCTGGAAGTCGGTAAAAATCTCTCTAAGTTCTACAGTTACACCAAGTATGTTTGCGACTCTGTACTGGCAGTAGACTTCGCCAATAAAGCCTCGCAGGAAACGATTAATGAACATCTGAAACAATACGGAACAAGCAAACTGAGCGAACGAACCTTCAGAGGTTATCCTGCCGGAAAAGTAACGACTCTCGATGAAGTGGCAGGCATATCCCGCCTGCGTTGCGAAGAAACGGATGAACGTCCGCAGTGGAAGATACTGGCAGAAAACGATAGTGTCCTCTCCTACCTTTGCAGCAAAGCCGAATGTCAATTAAAAGGCCGTACATGGACGGCATGGTTTACTGCAGAAATACCCATAAGCGAAGGTCCATGGAAGCTTTGCGGACTGCCCGGACTGATACTGAAAGCCGAAGACAGTGAAGGGCATTATTCATTCACTGCCACAGGTGTAGAGCAATGCCACACATATCGGCCGATACTTTTCGACGGAAAGAAGCACGAACCGATGAACCGCAAAGCATACAACAAAGTGCACGAACGTTATTATGCCGATCCGGTAGGATTTATCACCGGAAGCATGCCGAACGTCACCGTTAAGGTTAGTGATGAACACGGCAATGCAACCAAGAACCCGAAAAACGTTCCTTATAATCCACTGGAACGATAATATTTCTCCACACCCGTAAGCATTCGTGAAATCTATCGCATACTGAATGCATTTCAGTCGTATACTGAACCCTATTCAGTCGTATAGTGAATGCCATTCAGTCGTATACTTAAACATCCTCTTTTTACGCATTGATAATCAACAAATTACGAAATCACCATAATCGTATAAAAATTTCAACAAACTTCAATTGCCAAACAATCAATTATTGCAGTGTATGAATAAAAAAACTATCATTCTATTTTTCCTGTTTCTCTTTAGTTTCTTGTCGCCTACCTACGCCCAGACGTTGAGCGGCAAGATAACAGATGCAGAAACCAATCAACCGCTGGAAGCTGTAATGATTAGTGTATTACGCGGACACACAACGATAGACTATGCATTGACCGATGCCAAAGGACAATTTTCTTTGCCGTGGAAGCATAGCGGAATGCTGCAACTCAATATTTCTTTGTTAGGCTATAAGAGAGAAATGCGGAATATCAATGCGGCAGGAATCCTGAATCTCAGCCTACAACCGGAAGCTATCGTATTAAAAGAAGTACAAATACGTCCCGGACGTATCAATACCCGAAAAGATACGGTGAGATATGACTTGGCACAGTTTGCTTCATCTAAAGATGTGCACATAAAGGATGTATTGAAGAAACTTCCGGGCGTGGATGTAGATGAAAACGGACAGGTTAAGTATAAAGGGAAAGCCATCGACCACTACTTTGTGGAAGGAATGGACGTGACAGGCGGACGTTATAACCAAATCAACAACAATCTGAGCGCCAAAGCCGTAAAGAGTGCGGAAATCATGGAGAACTATCAGTCAGTAAAGGCCTTGAAAGGAAAAATCAATTCCGATGAGGTGGCATTGAACCTGAAACTCGACCCGAAAGCACGCGATCAATGGATAGCAAACGGTACTCTGGGAACCGGATGGAGTGAGAACAACAAAATCCTGTGGGAAGGCAGACTGAATGCCCTTCAACTGGGTAAAGGAAAACAGAGTGTCTATAATTACAAGACGAATAACAATGGCAAGGACCTCAGCAACGAGCAAACCAAACTGACCGGAAATGGCCAGCAACAAGTTCCGCTTTCCGGTTTTCTCTCCCAGCCGGGCATCAGCGCACCATTAGACAAGAATCGCTTATTATTCAATGAAACCCACACCCTGAACGGCAACCGTATGTACAAATGGAATGATGACCGCAGCTTACGCCTGCAAGCCGGATATACTCATGAGCTAATCCAACAGCAACGGGGAAATACCCAAATCTATTATCAACCGACAGATACCATACAAATAGACGAAACCTACCATTATCGTCTGAGAAGTGACATCGCTAATCTGGAACTGCGTTATGAAGACAACAGCAGCCGGAATTATATATCCAACCGCTTCACCGTAGACGGAGAAATAAATCGCGGACGTTCGGAGGAACTGGGACAAACTCTGCAAACGTCACAGCTAAGTGCCGGAAACTACTTCAATCTTATCCGAAACCGGGAAAGCGGAACCTGGGAATTTCGTTCGACGACACAGTATGCTTACCAGCCTGCATCCTTACTACTCGAAGAAGGAAAAAGTAAATTCAACCAGCACAACTTCTACACAGATAACAGTGCCGCATATCTACGAAAGTATGATGGATTTACCCAACAATATAAGGCAGGAATACAAGGAGAACGGGCTACCCTGAAATATACTCCGACAAGACAGCCCAATGATTTCAATGCTTCGCATCTGTCATTGCATATTACCCCCTACTTCCAGCTGGAACGTGGAAAATGGCTGGCTACACTTTCGCTTCCTCTGAAAGCAGATCGGTATTTCTCACAACAGCGTTCGTTCCTGTTCTTCAATCCGTCCATGTATTTGCGCTATAAACTGGATTATCATTGGACGTTCTCCCTTTATGGCAGTCTGAAACGCTCGGCAGAAGACTTCTCCGACTTGTATCCGGGACTCTACCAAACTGATTACCGCACCTGGCGAGACGGCAACGGACTTTTCCCTACCAGCCTCACGCAAACCTACAATCTCTACGGAGAGTACAAAAACACTGTACAGGAATTTTTCATCACTGCCGCACTAACCTACAGCCGCAGCAACCGGAATACTCTTTTCGAACAGAGTGTTTCCGAAAATGCCATTGTCTACACTCGTCGTGAACTACCGAACCATAACGATAGCTGGAATCTCAGCAGTACTTTCTCCAAAGGTATATACGACTGGCATTTGAAAACCTCACTCACCCTACTACTCAGTCGCAGCAATGGCGAACAGCTTACCCGCCTGGCTGACAGCGAGGGTAACCGGCAAAGTCTTCTGCAGACCTATCGTTATGATTATCTGAAAGCAGAGCCTAAAATAATCTGGTCTCCCGCAGATGTTTTTGAAGCGGAATATCATGCCACATTAGGCTATGGCGGCAGTAAGATAGGAAGTGATACCCGTCTCACCCCGTTACTGGACTTCGTACAACGGCTACATCTCACATTCAGTATCGGGCAGGTAGACCTACGGCTATCCGGCGAGCATTACCGGAATGACTTAGGAGGGGACGCACATCTCAACACCGTGTTCGCAGATGCATCCCTTATCTATAAAAGAAAAAAATGGAGATTGGAAGCAAGCCTCAACAACCTGTTCAACAAAAAAGAGTATGCTTACACAACGTATTCCACCACGCAAAGCTACACTTCACGACTAAATATACGTCCGAGGGAAGCAATGGTGACGATAAATCATCAGTTCTGAGCCTGCAATATCATCACCGTGGAATATATCAATATCCCAACTATCGTCAATCCGCCCACCAATATGGGAGCATAAATATGGGGGACTTTCTTCATGGTCTTATACCCGCTGACTTTCAGGAAAAGGCGATATACAATGTATGCGGCAATCAATCCAACCAATGTTCCCGCGATGAGATCGCCCGGATAATGCACTCCCAAGTAGACACGTGAATAGCAGGTCAGCAACGCCCATCCCATCATAAACACAGTGAGCCATCGTTTACGGAAAAGAAACCAGACAAAGAATGCCAGACCAAAAGTATTGGCAGCATGACAGGAGGGGAATCCATAACGCCCTCCTCGATGTCCGTTTACGATATGCACCATGTCGGATATGGGATTTTCCAGATTGGCGGGACGAAGGCGTTCCACATACGGGCGTATCAATGTTGCCCCCGTCTGGTCGGCAATGGTAATTACGAGTGCCAGACCGACCATGCAGAACAAAGTCACTTTCCAATGGAAGTTGCGCAGCATCACATACCAAATGGCAGCATACATCGGCACCCAGACCCACTTACCGCTGTAGGCACTCATAAAGTAATCGAAAAAGGTGTTGTGCATCCCATTGATGAAAAGGAATATGTTTGTGTCTATATCTATCGCCCCTTGCAAGACATCCATAAGTGCTGTCATACTTTATACTCTTATACTTTAATTATCTTCCTTTATCTTTTTGCTATATCGTCATACAATTTCTGCAGATAGGCTTTGCCCAACGGCAAGTTCTTTCCCTTTGCCGTGCCCTCATCCACTACCACAGCACCTGCCTGGCAATTGAATATCACCTGGTTGTCCGCTGTCACCATACCGAAAGCATCGGGTACGGTAAAGAACGCGAAATGAGGGGAAGCGGGATTAAGCATATCTTTACTGAAAACAAACTCTTCATGGGGCAGCGCCAATTGGGCCAGCAACGTGGCTGCAATGTCATGTTGCGAGCCATAGACGTCAATGCGCCTCGGCTCTCGGATGGCACCGCCCACCATCAACAGAGGTATCCGGTAGCGTTCTACCGACAAATTGTCGATATGTTCGGGATAAGCTCCCAAGTGGTCTGGAACAAACACAATCACCGTATTCTTCCACTGGGGGAGCTCACGGAACTGTCTTACAAAATCGCCTGCACAACTATCCGTATAGGCAAAGGCGTTCAGCCGGTCATTCTCCAGACGACGGAAAGGTACTTCAAAAGGCTCGTGGCTGCTGGAGGTCTGCAAGACACGGAAATAAGGAGTTTTCTCTTCTGTAGTTCCTTCGGCAGCTTCGGTTTTCAAGTCTTCCAGCAGACGGTTGAATACGAGATGGTCGTGCGCCCCCCACTTACTTAAACGTTCCGTTACGGGAAAGTCCTGGTCGGAAACAATATCTTCAAAGCCCGATGACATCAGGTAGGAACGCATATTGGTAAAGTCGGCATCACCGCCATAATAATACTTGGTACCATAACCCGCCTTCCGCAAGCTGCCTGCAATGGCAGGAATGGACTGCGTTTTACGGGGATACTTCATAATACTCGTAGTGGGCTGGGCAGGATAGCCACTCAAGATAGCCACCAGTCCACGGTCCGTACGAAAACTGTTGGCGTAGAAGTTCGTAAAGAGCACCCCTTCCTTACTCAAGCTATCCAGATGAATGGCAATATTCGGCTCACCTCCCAAAGCTGTCATCAACCTAGAGGAAAAACTCTCAAGAATCACAAAGAGTACATCGGGACGCTGAGTATTGAATAAAGTATGCAGCGAATCGGCAGATTGCCGCACAGAATCCGTCTCTTCCGTTTGACCACCGGCAACTGCGGGTTCAAGCATGTCTTTAAAAAGCCGGTCGGCCTCCGCAGCTTCCATAAAACGGTATTGCTTGCTAAAGTCCTTCTGCTTGGCAAGAGATTCCATCAGACTGAATGCAGGGTTGATAGCTGCATGGTTCAGACGCTGCTCGGCACTGAAATAGACTTTCCCCACATTCATGGTAGATACTGTAAAGCCTCCACGGATAGGAATAAACAGCAGCCCCGTCATCAGCAACAATATACCTGACACCTTCAGGCGACGATAAGGCAGTTTCATCTGCAGCAACAGTTTCTTCTGCAACAAGATGCCGTAGAAAACAGCATACAGCACGACAGCATAAACAGCCATTGCAACAATTCCCCCCAGCACCATCCAGATACTGACGCTGGCCACTGCTTCTTTAGGAGAAGAAAAGAAATAGAACAACGGTGTGGCATCCAAACGAAATCCCCAATACTCGTATAATCCTAAATCTACAGTAAAAATAATGGATAGAAGAACAGAAATGAAGAGGAAATAGCCGCACCAGATGCGATGAAGGGATTTAGAAAGTGTCCATACAGAGGTTATGAAAAGAAAACCGGGAATAGCTGTCAGATAACCAGCCAGAGATAGGTCTAAAGGTAACCCATGCCAAATGACACTGAACCAGTCCGCACACGAGGCATCCGGGTACAGCGATTTGTAAAACAGCATAAACAGTGGTTTTTGCAACACAAAAATGCAGACAAACAAGCAGTATGTCTTAATAAATCCTATGAGCCTATCTTTCATCGGTGCCTTATTGTATATCTAAATATAAGGCGCAAAAATAAATCTTTTTATTCTATTTCTCACCAATATTAGTCAATAATTACATTGAAAGATAGGCTTATAGGATATTTTAAGTTTATCCGTTCACGCGTTTGTAATCTTCAAGGAACTTCCTCAGACCGGAATCGGTCAGCGGATGATTAAGTAAACCCTTAATGGCCGAAAGCGGACAAGTAGCCACATCAGCACCCACCTCTATACACTGCATGATATGTGCCGTATGACGGATAGAGGCGGCAAGTACCTGGGTGGTATATCCATAATAACGGTACATCTCTACAATCTTCGCAACCAATGCAATGCCATCCTCACAGATATCATCGAGACGCCCCACAAACGGAGAAACATACGTTGCACCTGCCTTGGCTGCAAGCAATGCCTGACCGACAGAAAATACCAGAGTACAATTTGTACGGATACCTTTGCCCGAGAAGTATTTAACGGCCTTGATACCTTCTGCAATGCAAGGCACCTTCACTACGATATGCGGATTCAAGGCTGCCAATTCTTCACCCTCTTTAATCATGCCTTCATAGTCGGTGGCTATCACCTCGGCACTTACATCGCCTTGCACAATATTACAGATGTCCACATAGTGCTTACGCTGGTTCTCCACTCCTTTGATACCTTCTTTTGCCATAAGCGAAGGATTAGTGGTAACTCCGTCGAGTACGCCCAAGTCATAGGCCTCCCGAATCTGTTCCAAATTTGCCGTATCAATAAAAAACTTCATGATATAAATGTTTAGATGGTTGATATTACAAATATAACGATTTACATCATAAATGGTTCCCGCTAGTCCTTTATTATCTTTCCCTGACGCAATATTATTCGGTCAGCGGTTTCGCTTCAAGAATAAACGGTTAGTAATTGTTTGCGGCAATTCATTCTCATAGTGGGTTACCATAATCATCGTTTTATCCCGACGATGGCAGAATGCCTCTATTATCTTCTTGACCCGACGGCGGTTGTATGTATCGAGTCCATGAAGCGGTTCATCCAATATCAGCAGTTCCGGGTCCTTGACAAAAGCACGAGCCAATAATGCCAGACGCTGTTCTCCACTGGAGAGTTGCAGAAAAGGCTTGTCTTTCAAGGCTGCAATACCGAAAATATCCATCCACCACTCGCATACCGACATCTGTTCGGCATGAGGACGTTTATACAATCCGATGCTGTCGTGCAGACCGGAAGCGACAATCTCTATGGCAGGCAGATTCTTCAGATAAGCACGATGCATTTCCGGACTGACATAACCGATGTGTTTCTTGATTTCCCAAATACTCTCCCCCGTTCCGCGCTTCCGTCCGAAAAGACTGATATCGCAGGCGTATGACTGCGGATTATCCGCACAAACCAAACTAAGCAAGGTAGACTTGCCAGCACCGTTCTCGCCACTCAGCGCCCACTTCTCACCACGCATCACTGTCCAATCCAGCTCCTTCAGAATGGTACGGTCATCGTAACGGATGCTAACCCCGTTCAATTTCACCACTTCGTCCGAAGTGAAATTCGCATGTTCGTAGGGCAAATCGAGAATACGCCGCTGCAATTCCTCCAACGCTCCGGCCTCTTCCTGAATACGCATCTGATTGCCCGCACAGAATGCCTGCACATACTCCTCACGTTCCATCTTTTCGCCCACCTTCATCTCCTCTACCGGCACAACGTGTGTAACAAATGAAGGTATGTCATCCAACATGGAAAGCACAAGGACAATCTGCAACTCGCCCAGCCGGGTAAGCCGATCCAGCAAATTAAAAAGCAGTTCACGGGTAGGCGCATCCAGCCCTATGAAAGGATTGTCCATGATAAGAATTCGGGGAACAGTCAGTAAAGCTTTAGTCAACTGAAACTTGCGCAGCTCCCCACTGCTGAGAAGAATGATTTTTTTGTCAAGCATCGGCTCTATGCTGAAAAGTTCAAATAGCTGCCGTCTCAAGGCATCGTCTTTTACCTCTCCCAGCACTTCGCGTACTAGCGGAGCATCCTCTTGGTCGTGGGCATTCCAACGCTGTTGATAGTAATAATTGGCATCGGCAGAACCGTAAGTATCACGGAAGGCAATGTATTTGATATTGTCATAGGCAGTTTTCGTGAGGGAGGGAGAGAAATCATAGGTAAGCTCACCATCACGCAAAGGATACTTTCCCGTCAGCATATCCACCAGGAGGCTCTTTCCGGCTCCGTTCGGTCCTACAATGGCAATGTGTTCTCCTGCCAGGAAATCAAGAGTGACAGGCTCTGTCAAACGAACAAGCGGGTTGCGTACTACGCCCCCCGCTATGTGTATTGTATGTTGCTGCATCATCCAATCATCATTTATACATAATCAGTGCCGATTGGGCCGGAACAACAACTTCGGGGCCGTACAGTGTGCCCAAACCTTGTTCATTGATAAAGCCATCCTTGCAGACCACTGTATATTTACCTTCGGGTACGGTAAGTTTGGCAGGCTCCTTACGGGCATTCAAGACTACTATAATATCTCCCCATGCATCACCGTTGGCATTTTCTTTCAGACGGTAAACCACCACATTGCTGCCGTCAACCGGTAGAAATTCCAAATGCTTACGCACCAAATCCGCATCACCCATACGGAAAGCCGGATGCTTCTTACGAAGCTGTATCAAACCTTTATAATAAGCAAATACATCTGCATGCTCCGCCTTTCGTCTCCAATCAATCGCATTGATGGAATCGGGACTCTCAAAACTATTGTGTACTCCCTTCTTGTCACGCATCACTTCCTCACCGGCATAAATAAACGGTACACCTTGGGAAGTGAATACGGCTGTTTGCGCCAGTTTGTCAAGCTTTGCCAATTCTACGGGAGTAATACCCGGGATACTTGCTTTCAGCCTATCCACCAAGCACATATCATCATGGCAGGAAACATAGCTGATCATCTGTGTAGGTTGTTCCGCCCACGGAGCCTTACTATAATTCACAGAGTCATTATTTACTTGCGGATGCCTGATGGCTCCTACAATACCAAACTTTATGCTCTCCTCTCCTCCCGGCAATCCGGCAAGGAAAGCACCTTGATGATTGTCATTGAACGGACCGCGCAAAGCATCACGCATTTCGTCAGAGAAAGCAGCAACACCCGGCATCTTATAAGTATTGGCTTTCATTGCCAGAGAATCTTCCGCCATCTGTGGAGCCGATGCCGCCCATCCTTCACCATATATAAATATAGTCGGATCTACAGACGTTGCCGCCTTACGGATTTCGTTCATTGTCTCGATGTCATGGATACCCATCAAGTCAAAACGGAATCCGTCAATGTGATATTCATTAATCCAATGTAATACAGACTCTATCATGTATTTACGCATCATCGGACGGTTGCTGGCAGTTTCATTGCCACAAGCCGAACCGTCTGCATACGTTCCGTCCGGTCGCTGACGGTAAAAGTATCCCGGCACTGTACGTTCAAAATTACTGTCGGATGTATTGAAAGTATGGTTATACACCACATCCAGAACAACACGGATACCTGCTTTGTGCAGAGCCTGCACCATCTGCTTGAATTCCCGGATACGAACATCCGGTTTGTAGGGGTCGGTAGAATAAGAGCCGTCAGGCACATTGTAGTTCTGCGGATCATATCCCCAATTATACTTGTTCTCGTCCAGCCTTGTCTCATCAACGGAGGCATAGTCATAAGACGGAAGGAGATGTACATGTGTCACTCCCAATTCTTTCAGATGGTCAATGCCGGTTGCCAGCTTGTCGGGACTTACCGTTCCTTGTTCTGTCAATGCCAGGAACTTTCCTTTATGCTCAATACCCGACGACGGGTCGATGGACATATCACGATGGTGCATTTCATAAAGAATCACATCGGCAGGAGAGGCCAATGCCGGACGTTTATCATCTGCCCATCCTTCGGGGTCCGTGGATTTCATGTCGATGATGGCGGCACGCTTTCCATTCACCCCTACAGCTTTGGCATTGATACCCGGAGTGTCCCCCAACCACTTATCATTGATTTTCACATTGAATGTGTAGAATTTACCTATCAAGTCCTTTTCAACTTTAGTTTTCCAAGTTCCTTCTTCAGAGGATTCCATTGAAATAGTTTCATAGGCATGCCCTCCGTCTCCTGCTTCGAACAACATCAGGCGAACTTCATCCGCCGTAGGTGCCCACAATGTGAATTGCGTGGCAGCAGGTGTATATTCCATCTCTGTCAGACTACCCGAACGGACAGGGTAAAGTTCGTACGAAGCATACTCCGTCTTCGCGGGAGTGCAGCTTACAACCGTCGTTGCAGCCACTCCAATGATAGCAAGTTCATTCAATTTCATGATATTATTTTTAGATTCTACATTTCAATTCTTATCACTTCTTCACCTTATCCGGATTTTTGGCAATAAAGTCTTTCCAGCCATGATAGCCTTTCTCCACCGTGGGACGCCCCATCTGCAGAAAGTGACAATAGGCAGCAGCAAGCCCGTCCGTTGCATCCATAAAAGTAGGCATATCCTCTTTAGGAAAATGCAGCATACGCTGCAACATGTCCGCCACCTGTTCCTTGGATGCCTGTCCGTTTCCGGTGATGGCCATCTTTATTTTTAAAGGAGCATATTCCGTAATGGGAATATCCCTGCTCAAAGCAGCTGCCATTGCTACGCCTTGCGCACGCCCCAACTTCAACATGGACTGTACATTCTTTCCGAAGAAAGGGGCCTCAATAGCGAGCTCGTCAGGCAAATAACTCTCTATGATACTCAGTACCCGTTCATGAATATGACGTAACTTCAGATAGTGGTCTCCAAATTTGCGGAGGTCGATAATTCCCATGGCTATCATTTCCGGCTTGACACCTGCCACACGCAATACTCCATACCCCATAATGGTGGTACCAGGGTCTATACCCAATATTATTTTCTCTTTGACCGGTTGTATCACACTATCACCTCCATCAATGTAGGAAAGCCAATCACTTTATCTTTAAAGATATTCAGTAATTCCTCGTTCAGTTTCACTCCTTGCTCTTGATGCCAACGATGCAGTTTGGCAGAGTTTTCTACCTCAAACTGAACAGAATAGCAGATGCTTCCTTCCTCAATATGACTCAAGATACGGGCTATACGTGGAGCATACAATGTTCCGTTCTTTTCTACCTCAGGAAGATAGTGTTCCTGCATCCATATCAGGAAGTTTTTGTCTTCTCCTTCCTCTACATGATAAGTGGTATTATATATCAGCATAACTTATTTTTTCAAATTCTTTCGCAAACATAGCAATTATTTCAGAATAATGCATTATATTTGCACCATCAAAAACGAAAGCAAGCCTGCAAACGTTGGCAACGGGGCGTTAGCTCATCTGGCTAGAGCGCGACACTGGCAGTGTCGAGGTGATGAGTTCGAGTCTCATACGCTCCACAAAAATTAAAACGGTTAGATTAGTCTAATCGTTTTTTTTGTACGCATTAACGAGCTATAAATTTACATATAGTCCATTTTCATTCGACAACTCATGAAAGAAGCTTTTACACGCAAGTCATTACTTATTTTAGGACGTGGCATAGGGCAAGTCATGTTCCAAAACAATGCATTGTCCGGATTATTGATGTTAATTGGAATCTTTTTGAATTCATGGCAAATGGGCCTATTGGCTGTAAGTGGCAACATAATAAGTACATCGACAGGCCGTATCTCAGGATATGACCGTGATGATATAAAAAATGGATTATATGGTTTTAACGGTACACTGGTAGGAATAGCCGTAGGGGTCTTTATGCTTCTGACTGTAAGTTCCTTGATGCTGATGGCTATTGCCTCGTGTGCATCTACCTACATTGCACGGTTTTTCAACATGCAACGCGTGTTGCCCGGATTCACTACCCCTTTTATCCTTTCTGTATGGATGCTGCTGGGATTGTGCAGTTGGCTGATGCCTGACATGCTACTCGTCTCTGATACAGAAACACCCGCTTCTTCCTCCATAAATTACTTACAATGTTTCAGTATGGGCATAGGCCAGGTGATGTTTCAAGGAAACATGATGACCGGACTATTTTTCCTTGCAGGCATTCTCGTGAATTCCCGGAATGCAGCAGTATATACCATATTGGGAGCACTTCTCCCCCTCCTCCTAGCCACATTATTGGGAGTGGATTCCGAAGCTTTGAATATGGGTCTGATGGGATATAATGGCGTATTGTGTGCCCTTGCTTTAGGAGGTAAAAGCTGGATGAGCTGTATATGGGCTGCATGTTCCGTTTTACTCTCTGTTGTATTGCAAATTGTGGGAATGAATTGGGGAATTATTACATTGACCGCACCTTTCGTTCTCTCCGTATGGCTGACAATGGGAATAAAAAATCTCTATCTCTTTTTCAAATTAGGCAGAAGGCAAGCCACCAACCCCAGTAAAGGCATAAAGGCACATACATTATAAACAGCCTCTATACCATACTTATCTGCCATACCTCCCAATACAGCCGAAGCGATACCGGCAATTCCAAAAGCGAAACCAAAAAACAACCCGGAAATCAAACCCAGCTTATTGGGTAGCAATTCCTGGGCGTACAGCAATATGGCAGGAAAAGCGGAAGAAAGCATCAGACCGACACAGAAGCTCAGCACTACTGTCCATGCAAGCCCTACGTGAGGCATCATCATACTAAATGGAGCCGTTCCAAGAATGGAAGCCCAGATGACATATTTACGTCCTACCCTGTCACCTACGGGACCTCCCACCAATGTTCCGATGGCAGTGGCTACCAGGAAGACAAACAAGAAAAGCTGTGAAGCCTGAACAGTAACACCAAATTTATGGATCAGATAGAATGTATAGTAGCTCGTCAAACTTGCCATATAGATATATTTGGAGAAGATAAGTATCAGCAGAATACTTATGGCAAACACCGTCATCTTTGAGGAAAGAGGGCGTTCTATCTTTCCTGCCACAAGCATCGGGCGTTTCTTGATGTGGTTCAAGTAGGAACGGAACCAACGACATATAGGAATCATCACCACGATGGCAATCAAGGCAAAAACCATGAACAAGGCAATGTGATGCCTCCCGTAAGGAGCTACCAGCAAAGCCACCAGTAACGGTCCAAGCGAGCCACCCAAATTCCCGCCCACCTGAAATAGAGACTGCGCCAGTCCGCGTTTTCCGCCGGAAGCCAGAAAAGTAATACGTGACGCCTCCGGATGGAGTACAGACGAACCGATACCCACAATGAATACCGAAGCCAGCAACCAATACAGATTAGTAGCAAAAGCCAGATTCATGATACCGACCAAAGTAAAGCCCATACCTATCGGCAATGACCAGGCAATGGGGCGCTTATCAAAGAACAATCCCATTAGAGGCTGAAACACGGACGCCGACATCTGATACACCAACGTAATCAGACCAATCTGGGCAAAACTCAAGGATAAATCCTCCTTGAACAAAGGGTATACTGCCGAAATAACCGATTGCAGCATATCGTTCAAACAATGCGAAATACTCAATGCTATAAGAATAGGAAAAGCAATTCTACGGATAGGAGGTCTCTGATTCTGTATCATCTTATACTGTCTATTACAAAAAACGGTGCAAAGGTACGTAAAAAATACATATCCAATCCACATAAAGACAAAACTCCCCGATTCTCGTCAATACAGAATCGGGGAGTTTTATCTTTATCAGTTCAGCAATCCCGGATTGGCTTCTATGGCTTCTTTCGGAATGGCCAATGTATAGCGGGCATCATTCTCTTCGAGTACATAACGCGTACCATCAAGCACTTTCTCCAAACGCGGACGGGTGGAACGACGAAGGTCAAACCAGCGATGTCCTTCAAAAGCAAGTTCACGGGCACGTTCATCTAATATTTCCTGTACCAACGCTTCCTTATCCATGGCATTGACAACAACGGATTTCGCTTCGTAGGCCTCCGGTGCATAACGTTTCCGCATCAGTTCCAGCAGGCGAGTACGTGCTTGAGACAGTTCTCCAAGTCGGGCAGCAGCCTCAGCAGCCGTCAGATATATTTCACCCACACGGAAAGTACACAAGTAGTTATTGCTTCCCGCCTTCTTATTCTTCCGGAAACCTTTTTCATCCGTTTCAGCAAAATATTTGTCCAGCCGAAGGTCGTTCTCAGCATAAAGGGAGAGAAAAACCGGAGTAGCCAGAGCAGCCCCATTGATTGTACTGCTCAGAGGTGTCTCCAGTGGAGTAATATTTTCCACGGAATTATAACTGTTAGGAAGAGTTGCAGCGGCATCATTCAAATCTACCAATACAGACTTCACGGCAAGCACTGCCTCAGCAGCATCCCAAGCCGCCTGCCACTCGCCCTTATAAAGGGATACGCGTGATTGAAACGCCTCTACCGAAGCCGCATTGAAACGATATGAATATCTCTGTTCCCATTCTGCCTTCATGACCAGCTTGCGTGCCTCGTCAATATCTGCTTGGATGGAAGTATAAACTTCTTCCACCGTATTGCGTTTCAGGACTTTCTCTAAATCCGTATCCAATTTCAGCGGTACCGATTTGGTATCCAAAGCTCCCTCCTTAGTATAGGGCTGTCCATAAAGATTTACCAATAAGAAATGTACATAAGCACGGAGCATATACGCTTCTCCTACAAGCTGATTTATCTCTTCCTCAGTGCCTTCCTTAATATCACTTCTGCTCTCAATAACGTGATTGGCAATAAAAAGCACATTGTAATACTTGGCCCATTCAAACGATGAGGTATAGGCATTGGGAGCAAGGTCGTTCCAGCGCTCTATATCCATATAATAATTTTGGTCATATTCATTATCCCGAACCTGCATCTCGTCGGAACGGAAACAAGCCATTCCCCGGTCACTGAATTTACTCACGTCCTTATAAGAACGGGCAAGCAACGCTCTATACTCAGCCAAAGAATTGGGAATGACACTACCGGTAGGCTGTATATCCAGATAGTTGTCGCATGCCGCAAGCAGAAGCATGCAGGCCATTATCATCAGACTTATTGTTTTCTTCATTTTCTTTCTGCTTTTGAAGTTAGAAATTCAAGTTCAAACTGAATGTAACCGACTTGGGTACGGGAGTTGCATAAGGATTGTACATCGACTCCGGATCCATGTAGTTATTATATCCCGAACCAAACACGAAGAGATTGCGTCCTTCAATAGATACCGTTGCCGAGTTCATTCCCAAACGCTTTGTCAGGAGCTCAGGGATACGGTAACCCAGACGCAGATTCTGCAAACGTACGTAGTTCAGCTTCTTCACCCAGATATCCAAATCTCTCCAGATGGTTTTAGAATCATACCAGGAGTACTCTTCCGGGTTGGAAGCACTCAGCATAAATGCCGGAAGCTCCGCATTCGGGTTTTCCGGAGTCCAGCGGTTCAGCACATCCGCATTATAGTTCTTGCCATAATCCGGATTGATGATGTCATAAGAGGGTTGCGTACGTACATACCCGCCAAACGTCAAAGAGAAATTGACATTCAGCTCCCAGTTTTTATAGCTGAAGGTATTAATCAAACCTCCCGTATAAGGAGCATCGCTACTCCCGATATACGAATAAAAGGTTCTCTCTTCGGCTGCAGTTACATCGGAAGAGGCAATACCTATCCCCCACTCGTCCTTCAGGCGGTAAAGCTCCTTCAAGGTCACTTTCTCTCCCTCCGGATTATAGAACATCATATTACCGGTTTCCTTATTCACTCCCGCAGTCTTCAGTGCGAAAATTGCCCCTACGGGATAGCCTTCACGTCCCGGAGTGGTCTGCTGCTCCGGTATGTTTTCCTGCAATACCTTATTACCGTTATAGGCAAAATTGAAATTTGTGTACCAGGAGAAGTTCTTTGTCGTTATGTTACGGGTAGACAAGCTGATTTCCACACCTTTGTTCTCCATACTTGCCCAGTTGACGTTCATCGAAGTAAAGCCCGTCTCCAGAGGAAGCATGCGCAAAGCTATCAAATCGGTACCCTTACGGTAATAATAGTCCACGCTCAGATTGATAGCCTGGTTCAATACAGAAAAATCAAAGCCGGCATTGACAGACTGCGTCTTTTCCCAACGCAACTTCTTGTTGGGAGCGGAATTAATGATAATTACATCTTCCGATACTCCGGGCAAAATACTCTCCGACCGATATGTACCCAGCAGGAACGGAGAAGTATTCTTGTCAATATTTCCCTGCAGACCGTAAGATGCACGGAACACCAGGTTATCCACCCACTTGGCCTGCTGCATAAACGGTTCTTGCGACAGACGCCACAAGGCACTGACAGAATAAAGAGGAAGATAGCGGTACTTCTTATCCACACCGAAAAGATCGGAACCGTCAAAACGGATACTTCCTCCCACCGTGTAGCGATTCAATAAAGAGTAGGAGGCCGTAGAGTAGAAAGATACATAAGCATTCTCCTTATACGTCGTCTGATGGAGCGGGAAAGACGTGGCGTAACTTTCGTTGGGGAAAATCACCGGTTTGGTCGTCAACGTCTTGCGGTCGAAGCCATACCCTGCCGAAAACAAGGTTTCATACCAGGTCTTGCGCAGCTCGGTACCCGCCATCACTTCCAGTTCATGAATATCATTGAAACTGTCGCGATATTCTCCCATCGCCTTCCAAGTAATCTGTGAATTGGAGTTTTCATAAGACTTCTGCATACCTCCTTCGGGCAGGAAGTGTTTGGTTTCTCCGCCCTGGGAGTATTCGCTCAACTTATAGTAATAGCGCATGGCATAGCTTTCCCAGTCCGCTATTTCTTCTCTGGAAGTCTTTTCCAACTGATAGCCAAACTGGGAAGTCAGCTTCCACTTGTCATTGAACCGTAGCTCCGCATCAAATATAGATGAAAAAGAATTCACCACGCTTTCATTAGACGTGTTCTGCCGTTCTTCAAAGATGTTGAATCCTAAATCCTTATCAGTGTTGTTCTGAATATCGTAGTCGTAATTATAGTTGCCATTCTTGTCATAAAGTTCAAAATACGGATTAGCCTTGCGTGAATAGAACACGGGATTCGACATACCGTATGCATCTGTCAAGTAATTGGTATTTTTGCGACGGTTGGCAAACATGGAGGCACCCACTTTCAGTATACTGTTCACCTTATAGGAAGTCTTTCCTACCAAGTTGAAACGGTCCATACCCACACCGTCCACATTTCCATCCTCTTTATAATAGCCGAAAGAGGTATAATACGTAACCCTTTCCGTACCGCCGGAAAGGCTCAAGTTATATTCCTGGCTGAAAGCATCGCGGAAAAGGATATCTCCCCAGTTTGTATTAACACTCTTCAAACGGTTGATGGCAGCTTGTGTATCACTGCTCAAGGCATCCCATCCTCCATTCTGGAAAGCAGACAACTCATTGTAATTGGAAAGAATATTATATACGCCTCCTTTATGATTGTCCGGAGAATAGTTATTACGGATCATATCCATTTCCAATCCGACTTTCTCCGCTGAGTTCAGCAAGTTCAACCGGTCAAGGCTCAATGTAGGAGTATAGGTAAACCGGGACGAGAAACTGATAACCGGTTTACCGACCTTACCCTTCTTTGTTGTAATCACAATGACGCCATTGGCTGCCCTCGCACCATAGATGGCAGTGGCTGCCGCATCCTTCAGAATGGTGATATTCTCAATATCAGCCGGATTCAAGCCTGCAATGGAAGATTGCTTCATGTTGGTTATGTCATTCAGCTCATCCGGTTCGGGAACATCCGTTCCCTCCAAAGGAATGCCGTCCAGCACCCACAAAGGGTCTTGTGTACCATTCAATGAAGCGGTACCGCGAATGCGTATCTTTGCCGGAGCACCCGGAGCACCGGAAGTCGGGCTGACAGAAAGTCCGGCAATTTGTCCGGCAAGTGCCTGGTCGATACTTTTTACTGCACCGATGGTCTCGTCCGATATATCCAGTTTGGATACCGCTGCCGTCAGCTTGCGGCGCTCCACTGTCTGGTAACCCGTCACAACGACGGCATCGAGCATTTGGGAAGATGCATGAAGTGTTATTTCATAATGTTCCTTTCCCGGAACAAGCTTCACTTCCAATACGTCATATCCCACGTAGCTACAAAAGAAACGGGTTATCCCCGCAGGTATAGCGATAGAGAACTGACCATCCACATCAGTGATGACCCCCATTGTAGTCTGAGCACTCCCCGCCTTTTTCAAGTCTTCCGCAGTCACATAAACGGAAGCACCGATAAGCGGTAGGTTATCCTCTGAAGATATTACTACGCCCTGGACTTTTTTCTCTGCAGCAAAAGCAGATGACAAAGCTCCTACAAAGCATAGCAAAACGATTAATACACGTTTTTTCATGCGTTACATATAAAATTAATTAATACTCTATTGAAAAGAAAAATCACTTTACTCCTAATGCAGTATTGATACGCAAAATCAAATCCTTATAATGATATTTAGTGGCTATATCCGATGCACCCAGACGATTTTGGAGCAATTCTTTGATGCGAAGCAACTCACCACGCTTCACGGAGATGACATCAGATACGCGGTTTATCTGCGAACCGTAGAAGTTCAGTTCGCGGTGTGCACCCATACGGTCGGCATCCAAAGTCTTACCGGCATGCTCGTCACAGCTGCAAAGGGCAGTCTGATGGTCCAGCAAGAAGTGGTTGTCCATCAGTTTTTTGTTTATTTTCACTCCTTCGCTTTCGGCAGCTGCTGTAATCAGTGCATCTACGAAGTTCTTCTGCAAGGCGCGTGTCATGACGTCCGGCAAGGCACCGCGTTCCGTAGTGGCAAAGATGTTGCGATGCAGGCCATCCATCAGCTCTACCACCGTGAAAGCCTTTTTGCCGTTCACCGATTCGTTCTCCAACATACGCATCAGGCGGTTGTTGCCCAGCAAATCCCAAAGGATATAGGATTGGGCATTCTTCAACACTTGTGTCGGTGCATTCTCCACTACGCCCAGTGGAGTGTTGCGCAGCAAGTAAGTGTACTCTCCAACTTCCGTGTCGAACAGCCATTTGGGATAGGTCAGCACTTCGTCCAGCAGAAACTTCAGGGCGGCTTGCTGCTTTTCTTTTTCTACGAAAGTATAGGTTTTCTGTCCGTCGCCCACAACGGTGTTTTCTATATAGATACCACCGATGTTTGCCAATACATGATAGAGGTAATTGTTCCATTGGTTGATAACCGCATAGTATAGGCGGGAAGCTTCTTCATAAGTCTGTCCTTTCTCGCCAGTAGTAGTCCATTGGATGATTTGAGGAACAATACGCTTCAAGTTCTCAATACCCAGCAGAGATGAGCGGACAGCATCATCGCCCAAATCTTCATTCTGCGCACGCGGGTCTACGGCATCACGTACATCCTGCGCCTCACTATATTTATATAAACGGTCTGTATGACGGCTCAGGAAGTCGGCAAGCAAGTCCTTCTCTGCCTCTGGGGTTTCTTTACCATACCAACGATAGCCGTATTCTATGGCAAACATATCATACGGACCGATATGGGGAGAAAGCGCCGTAACACCGTCACCCGGCTGTGCCACATAGTTGAAACGTGCATAGTCCATGATAGAGGAGGAAGTGGTATTCATACGATCCGTAAATGTTTTGGAACGCAGGGAATCTGTCGGAAAAGTCCAGGAAGCAATCATATTGTGGCGCAAGCCCAACGAGTGCCCCACCTCATGGCATGCCACAAAACGCATGGCATCACCCATCAGTTCATCCGGCAGCCTTACTCCTCTTGCTTCGGGACGTACGACACCGGTTTGCACTGTAATCCATTCCTGGAGCATGCCCAGCACATTATGCCACCACATGATGTCCGCTTCCAATATCTCGCCCGAACGGGGGTCGAGGATAGAGGGGCCCATGGCATTGGCTTTGGTGGAGGCGGCGTAGGTCAGCACGGAGTAGTTCACGTCATCCTTATCCACATTCATGCTGTCCGTCAGTTCCTTGGCTATGATAGCATTCTTGAATCCGGCACGTTCAAAAGCAGCCTGCCAATCCTCGATTCCCTGCTTGATATATTTCCGCCAACGACGGGGAGTGGAGTTCTCGATGTAGAACACAATCGGCTTGGCCGGTTCCACCAATTCACCGCGAAGGTAACGCTCCCGGTCTTCCGGTTTCGGTTCCAGACGCCAGCGGGTGATGAAGGGTTTCTTGTCTACACGCTGCTGACCGTCACTGTAATTCAACAACGGATTGGTAAAGTAACCTACGCGCGGACTATCCAGACGTCCCATCATAGGTTTCTCCGGCAACAGCAACAGAGAGGAACTGACTTCGACCGTAACAAACACAGTCGTTGTTCCCTCGGTCACCTTAGTTGTCAACTCGGAAGTGGCTACCACATTGTTCTCAAAAGCTTTGATAGATAAAATGCGGGAGAGATTCTTGATGGCCGAAGTTCCCAGGTTGATATTCGTAAAGACATTATTGATACTCGTCTCTGTACCATCATAAATATCGTTGACCTTGACCACTATCATGGTAGAGTCATTATTGAATGCCTCAATCTTGAAACCGGCTATCAGCGGAGAAATATAATTATCCAGTACGGACTGCCGTATGGCATCCTCATCCGGCGCCAACGGAAGAGGACGGCTCTGACGTACCAACAGCTTGTTGGCAGCCTTGTCCAATTCAAAACGCACCATCTGATTTTCGTAATTCGTACCACGGTTCACACCTGCCTCATTCAGTTCGGAAGGAACACGCTGTAATTTATTTACTACCAGCATATCACGTCCCAGCAGCCTTGCCGGCACTTCAAAGTAATAATCGCTCTTCTTCTGGTAAACATTGAACATTCCCTTGCGGGCAATAGCACCGGAACCTGTCAATTTCTCGTAGTCGCTCTTGGATTGAACGCTGTCCTTGGTTTCACTCTTCTTTTTCTTACGGAACCATCCCATAGCTTCGGGAGAAGCAAAATCAGATGTACCGGCATGCAACAATACGGCAGGCTCACACATGAGTACTCCCGCAACTGCCACGACTGGCAGGATTGTCTTCAATTTCATCAATTCAAACTCTAACTTTAATGCAACAATTACTCCGTTAACTCTCTCTCTTTGACGTATGTTAATAAATACCAACCGCCAGTTTGTTCTACCTCCATAGAACGGTAAACGGGGCGCAAAGATACGAAAAGTATATTTTAAAAGTCACTAAACAACGCTCATTTATGTTTTTTCCATAAACAATATGAAGACTTTTACATATATATCATCTTTTCTCCCATCCTCTATCATTTCTTCTTCACATGAAATTTTGTACCACTGACACCAAATAATCTTCCCCAATTGGCGGCAAAACAATGATAATATTGTATCTTTGCACCGTTTTTAACTTAGAAAATAAATAAGATAACAACGATATGATAGCTAAAATCAATCAGCTTCTGCAGGAAGTAGAGGCGCTGAAAGCCGCTAACGCCGAGGAATTAGAGGCACTCCGCATCAAATACCTCAGTAAAAAAGGAGCCATCAATGACTTAATGGCAGATTTCCGCAATGTAGCCGCCGAACAGAAAAAAGAGGTGGGAATGCGCTTGAACGAACTGAAAAACAAAGCACAAGAAAAGATTGCCGCCTTGAAGGAACAATTCGAAAGCCAGGATACCGGCTGTGACGATATTGACTTGACCCGTTCAGCCTACCCGGTAGAATTAGGAACTCGCCATCCGCTTTCCATCGTGAGAAACGAAATCATCGATATATTTGCCCGTATGGGATTCAACATCGCCGACGGACCGGAAATGGAAGACGACTGGCACGTATTCTCCTCCATGAATTTTGCCGAAGACCATCCGGCACGCGACATGCAGGATACATTCTTCATCGAAAATGATACAGAAAACGTATCGCACAGCATCATTCTTCGCACACACACATCCAGCGTGCAAAGCCGTGTTATGGAGACTACACAGCCTCCTATCCGCGTGCTTTGTCCGGGACGTGTATACCGTAATGAAGCCATCAGCTACCGCGCACACGCATTCTTCCACCAAGTAGAAGCCTTGTACGTAGACCGCAATGTATCTTTCACCGACTTGAAGCAGGCTTTATTGCTCTTTGCGCAAGAGATGTTCGGCAGTGACACCAAGATTCGTCTGCGTCCTTCCTACTTCCCCTTCACCGAGCCGAGTGCCGAAATGGACATCAGCTGCAACATCTGCGGCGGCAAGGGCTGCCCCTTCTGCAAGCACACGGGTTGGGTAGAAATTTTGGGATGCGGTATGGTAGATCCGAATGTATTGGAGCTGAACGGAATAGACAGTAAAGTGTATAGCGGGTATGCCCTGGGTATGGGTATAGAACGCATCACCAACTTGAAATACCAGGTGAAAGACCTTCGTATGTTCTCTGAAAATGACACACGCTTCCTGAAAGAATTCGAGAGCGCTTACTAAATATAGTGAATAACGGCTAGTGATTAGTGATTAATAAGTTGCGCATTTTCAGCATATCATTAATCACTCATCGCTAACCACTCATCGCTAACCACTATTTTTCGCTATGGCAAAAGACAAACTTGTAACTTCCGGCTATTGCCTTATCCTGGCTGCCAATTTCCTTTTGTATTTTGCCTTTTATCTGATACTACCGGTTCTTCCATTCTACCTGACTGAGGTATTCCATACCGGAAATGCAGCAGTAGGTGTCATCTTGTCATGCTACACCATTGCCTCGCTCTGCATACGCCCGTTTTCGGGATACCTGCTCGACACGCTAGCCCGCAAGCCTCTTTATCTGGTGGCATACTTCGTCTTTATCACCATTTTCGCAGGTTACATGTTAGCGGGAGTCCTATCTTTATTCATCATGTTGCGGGTTGTCCACGGCCTTGCATTTGGAATGGTGACCGTAGCGGGAAATACAATTGTGATTGACATTACCCCTTCGTCCCGTCGCGGCGAAGCCGTAGGATATTATGGACTGATGAACAATACAGCCATGAGCTTCGGCCCGATGATTGGTCTTTTCATGCATGACATATATTCCTTTGAAACGATTTTTGCCTGCTCGCTCATATCAGGAACTATCGGTTTTGTTGCCGCATGCCTCGTCAAGACCCCACCCAAACAACCAGTCAAACGAGAACCTATCTCATTGGACCGCTTTGTGCTGCTGAAAGGTATCCCGGCAGGAATCGCACTGCTATTGCTCTCCATACCATATGGCATGACAAGCACTTATGTAGCCATGTATGCCAAAGAAATAGGAATTACCTTGAATTCCGGATTGTTTTTTACTTTTATGGCCGTCGGCATGGCAGTGTCCCGTATGTTCTCCGGCAAACAAGTGGATAAAGGACGTATCACCCAAGTCATAACTTTAGGACTATATCTGGTATGTAGCTGTTTCTTCATATTGTCCGCTTGCGGACTACTGATGAAGACCGTCCCGGAACTGACAAACATATTGTTTTTTATGGTTGCCCTCCTATTGGGAGTAGGCTTCGGGACGATGTTCCCCGCCTTCAATACGCTGTTCGTAAACCTGGCCCCCAACAACCAGCGCGGAACAGCCACCTCTACCTACCTGACTTCATGGGATGTAGGCATTGGTATAGGTCTGACAGCAGGAGGTTATATCGCACAGATTACCTCATTCGATATGGCATATTTTTTCGGAGCCTGCCTCACGGTTATCTCCATCTTCTATTTCAATCTGAAAGTATCTCCTCACTATCATAAAAACAAATTAAGATGAGAAAGAAAGAGCGTTATGAAAAAATCCTTGCTTGGTTTAGGGAGAACGTTCCCGTAGCCGAAACAGAGTTGCATTATGACAATCCGTTCGAGCTGTTGATAGCAGTTATTCTCTCTGCACAATGTACGGACAAACGCGTCAATATGATTACCCCCGCCCTTTACCGGGACTTCCCTACTCCCGAAGCACTCGCCGCTACTACTCCCGACGTGGTATACGAGTATATCCGCAGCGTCTCCTATCCCAACAACAAAGCTAAACATCTTGTAGGCATGGCACAGATGTTGGTGAAAGAATTCAACAGTGAGGTACCCGATACCCTTGAAGAACTGGTAAAACTGCCCGGCGTAGGCCGCAAAACAGCCAATGTCATCCAATCCGTTGTTTTCAATAAAGCGGCTATGGCAGTAGACACACACGTGTTCCGCGTCAGCCATCGCCTGGGTCTCGTATCAGATAAATGTACAACTCCGTTCAGTGTCGAAAAAGAATTGGTAAAACATATACCGGAAACAGACATCCCCATAGCTCACCACTGGCTTATCCTGCACGGTCGCTATGTATGCCAGGCACGTACTCCACAATGTGATACCTGCGGTTTGCAATTAATGTGCAAATATTACTGCCAGAAATATAAAGTTAGCAAAGAGAGCGGCAAAGACAAAGAATAAACAACGGTTTCATAGCAAAAAAAAGAAATAAATGCTAACTTTGCGCTCACTAAAAAGAAATTAGTAACACTTTTAAATAAAATAGAGTATTATGACAATTGATCAATTTAACTTTGCCGGAAAAAAGGCATTCGTTCGTGTGGACTTCAACGTACCCTTGGACGAAAACTTCAACATTACAGATGATACCCGTATGCGTGCCGCTCTTCCTACATTGAAGAAGATTTTGGCCGATGGCGGTAGTGTAATTATCGGTTCTCACCTCGGTCGTCCGAAAGGCCCGGCTGACAAGTTCTCCTTGAAGCACATTCTGAAGCATCTCGAAGAGTTGTTGGGTGTTGAGGTGCAATTTGCTAACGACTGTATGGGCGAAGAAGCTGCCGTAAAGGCTGCTGCTCTGCAACCGGGTGAAGTGTTGTTGCTCGAGAACCTCCGTTTCTACGCTGAAGAGGAAGGCAAACCCCGCGGTTTGGCTGAAGATGCTACAGACGAAGAAAAGAAGGCTGCCAAAGCTGCTGTTAAGGAAAGCCAGAAAGAATTCACCAAGAAATTGGCTTCTTATGCAGATTGCTATGTAAACGACGCTTTCGGTACCGCTCACCGTGCACACGCTTCTACTGCATTGATCGCTAAATATTTCGACAAGGACAACAAAATGTTCGGTTACCTGATGGAAAAAGAAGTAAAGGCTGTTGATAAAGTTTTGAACGATATCCAACGTCCGTTTACTGCCATCATGGGTGGTTCCAAAGTTTCTTCCAAGATTGAAATCATTGAAAACCTGCTGAACAAGGTAGACAACCTGATTATTGCCGGCGGTATGACTTATACTTTCACCAAAGCCATGGGCGGCAAAATCGGTATTTCTATCTGCGAAGATGACAAACTGGATTTGGCTCTTGACCTGGTGAAGAAAGCAAAAGAAAAAGGCGTAAACCTTGTTTTGGCTGTTGATGCCAAGATTGCCGATTCTTTCTCCAACGATGCCAACACCAAGTTCTGCCCGGTTGACGAAATTCCTGATGGCTGGGAAGGTCTTGATATCGGTCCTGAGACTGAAAAGATCTTTGCAGATGTCATCAAGAACTCCAAGACTATCCTTTGGAACGGTCCGACGGGTGTATTCGAATTCGAGAACTTCACTCACGGTTCACGCGCTGTAGGCGAAGCTATCGTAGAAGCTACCAAGAACGGTGCTTTCTCACTCGTAGGTGGCGGTGACTCTGTAGCTTGTGTCAACAAGTTCGGCTTGGCAAGCGGCGTGTCTTACGTATCTACCGGTGGCGGTGCATTGCTTGAAGCAATCGAAGGAAAAATCCTTCCGGGTATCGCTGCTATCAACGAATAAAAACAAGCAAAATAACACCCAAAGGCAGCTCTTTGAAAAAAGGGTTGCCTTTTTTACTACTATCCATCCCTATAATGAGACGAATTCTACTATCCTGCATCCTTTTATCAGCCACATGCATCCTGAAAGCACAAGATGCTTGTCTGAATGATGTAGTCAACACTTTAAAAGACCGCATTTCACTCTCCGGCTATGCCCAAGTGGGATATACATACGATGATGCGGGCGAAGGTACCAGCAATACTTTCGATATAAAGAGAGTTATCTTTATGGCGCGCGGTAAAATCACCGATAAATGGTCGGCTTACTTCATGTACAGCTTTGCCAATACCGGAAAAATTCTGGAAGCCTACACGGAATACCGCTTTCTCCCTCAACTCACAGCACGTATCGGACAGTTCAAAACCATGTATACCATTGAGAACCCGATGTCTCCCTGCTTTGTCGAATTAATAAACTGTTATTCTCAAGCCGTCAATTACCTGGCCGGTATCAATGGCAGTGATCCGTTGTATGGCTCTGCAAGCGGTCGTGATATGGGATTGTTAATTTATGGAGACTTGTTCGACTCTTTGATGACTTATAACCTTGCCATCATGAACGGACAAGGCATCAACCTAAAAGATAAAAACAATCAGAAAGATATTGTAGGCAGCCTTATGGTACATCCATTGAAATGGTTGTCCGTCGGCGGTTCCTTTGTTAAAGGGAAAGGATGCGCCGTAGCCGTTTCTTCCATTAATCCAGACATAGCCATAGGAGAGAATTACACCCGAAACCGCTGGTCGGCAGGTGCCACCATCAAAACAAAATCCGTAGATGTACGTACAGAATACTTGGCCGGAAAAGACGGACACGTTAAAAGTGACGGTTACTATGCAACCGTATCTGCCCATGTGCTTCCCAAATTTGACGTAATAGCCTCTTATGACTATTTCAACAAAAATAAAACTATTTCCGATAAACAGACCAATTATGTAGCAGGTGTACAGTATTGGTTCTATCCCAAATGCCGTCTGCAAGCCCAGTATACATACTGTAACCGCCATAAAGGAGAAAACTCAAACCTGCTTCAAGCACAGTTGCAAGTTCGTTTCTGAGCTGGGGAAATGGAAATTTATGAACTTTTTGGCATCCTTTTTGTAGTTTTATAAGATACATACCCAAAAAGAGACTGATTTATGAACGAACAAGCCATACAAGAACAATATCAGCATATCGTTACTCTACTCAAGCAGCAACGGCTGAAGGAAGCACAATCCCAACTGGAAGCCTTTCTTTGGAACAGCGGTGACTGGACACTCCGCAACCGCTTGGAACAAGCTCAGACATCCTATCAGTACATGCTGCAATACATGCGCCAGGGAATCGACGATCCTGAACGACAGAAACTATATCGCCAGATTCTGACCGAAACTTGGGAAGTCGCTGACCAGGCACGTCTGTCTCTCCTTGACGGAGTTTCCACGCACTATTACCATTCCCTGCGCAATAACCGGGAACGCCTCCCCAAAGAATACAATATTGCCGCACTGCAGAAGGTATTGGAATCTTTCCCTGATGACCTGGCCGTTTGTCAGCTGATGCCGGATAACCAAGGCATGGACGCCGTACTGCAACGGCACGAACAAACCGCCCAGGTTCTTTTCCTTTCCACATGGAGTAACAGTGACTGGTCTGCAGAAGACGAACAGCAAGCCAAAGGATTACTGGAATCAGAAATGCTTCCCGTCAATGATTTGTGCCTGTTCACCAGTGCCGTCATGCTCAGTCTGATGGAATGCTTCGATACCCGCAAATTCTCATGGTTGCTAGACGCCGTAACGCATGCAAATACGCAAGTAAACCAACGGGCTTTGGTAGGTATCGCTTTCGCACTTCTTTTTCATCCCACCCGTCTGTCGCTTTATCCCGAATTGACAGCCCGCCTTTCCCTGCTCAACGAAGACGGCAGTTTCGGCAAGCAACTGAACCGTATTTACATCGAGCTGCTCCGTAGCCAGGAAACGGAAAAGATAGACAAGAAGATGCGTGAAGAAATCATTCCGGAGATGATGAGGAATGTGAACATCATGCGCAACATGAAGTTCGGTTTTGAAGAGAACCCTGAGGAAAACGATCTTAATCCGGATTGGGAGAAAGCTTTTGAAAGTTCCGGACTGGGAGACAAGATACGGGAGATGAACGAATTACAGCTGGAAGGCGCTGACGTCTATATGAGTACGTTTGCACAACTCAAGACTTATCCGTTCTTTAAGGAACCGTACAACTGGTTCTATCCGTTCGACATGCATCACTCCAGCATCATCAAGGAATTCGGATTCAAGCCTACCGGAGACAATGCCATCCTCTCCCTTATCCTCCAATCCGGTTTCTTCTGCAATAGTGACAAGTATTCCCTTTGCTTTACAATGGCACATATACCACAGTCACAGCGTACGATGATGCTCAGCCAGATGACTTCCCAGGATTTGGATGCACTCATGGACGAAAGCAAATCTTCCGCTTTACGGCAGTATGCCGAACGACCGGATGTCATCAGCAACCAGTATGTCCACGACTTATACCGTTTCTTCAAGTTAAGCCAGCGCAGACACGAGTTCCGTGACATCTTCAAGGAAGAGATTGCCCTGCACCGTATCCCGGCACTCAAAGATATTCTGTGCAAACCCGAGCTGCTGATTACCATCGCCGATTTCCACTTCCGCAAAGAACACCCGGCAGAAGCATTGGAGCTTTATAAGGAATTGATAGCCTTGAACCATGCAAATGCAGACATTTTCCAAAAGGCTGGCTATTGCCTGCAAAAGGAAAAGAGGTATAAGGAAGCGATAGACGCCTACCTGAAAGCCGATGTACTAAAGCCCGACCATGTCTGGACAATCCGCCATCTCGCTACGTGCTACAGGCAGATAAGGGACTTTGCCTCTGCACTGGAATACTACAAGAAAGTGGAGGCAATCCAGCCGGAAAACCATAATATCCTTTTCTACGCCGGAAGCTGCCTTGCCGAACTGGAAAGATATGAAGAGGCTCTGCAATATTTCTTCAAGCTTGATTTCATCGAAAGCAATTGTATCAAAGCATGGCGTGCTATAGGCTGGTGTTCGTTTGTCAACGGCAAGTATGAGCAAGCAATGAAGTATTACGAAAAGATACTCGCCTCCAAACCACTCGCAGCAGACTATCTCAATGCCGGACATGTTGCTTGGAGAACGGGCAAAATAGAAAAAGCTGCAGAACTTTACAGTAAAGCAGCTTTGGAATATGGCGGGCAGGAGATTTTTAGAGAAATGTTCGGTAAAGACAAAGAAACACTTGTCAGACAAGGAATCAGTGAAAAAGATATCCCTCTAATGATGGATCTGGTTTAGACCTCCAACAACTCCCTGTACAGCCTCTGTACGGGGAGCCCCATTATATTATAGTAACTCCCGGATATGTTTTCCACCCCGATGAATCCAATCCACTCTTGTACACCATAAGCTCCGGCTTTATCCATGGGGTGGTATTTGTCCACATAATAGGCAATTTCCTCTTCGTTCAGTTTGGCAAAACGCACTTCTGTTGCCGCCGCAAAACTGCGTTGCCACTCAGTGGTAGTGATGCATACACCGGTAAACACTTCATGGGTACGTCCGGACATGTCGCGCAACATCTGCATAGCTTCTTCCCTATTCTTGGGTTTTCCGAGAACTTGTCCATCCAGCCAGACAATGGTATCTGCTGTAATCATCAATTCGTCCGGATGCATCATATCACGGTAGGCATCTGCCTTTTCCCTGGATATGTAGAGAGGAATATCCGCTCCCCGCAACGTTTCGGGATAAGACTCGTCCACATCGGGCAAAGTTCTTACTTCATATTCCACTCCCAAACCAGCCAGCAATTCTTTCCTTCGCGGAGAGTTAGAGGCAAGAATCACCTTATATTTCTTCAGATTATCCAACATCATATCATTTACGATTTGACGATTTACAATTTAACGATTGAAACAACTACCAACCAAAAGCTTTTTCATCTGCCATCCAAAGCCCTTGCACTTTCAATACCTGTTCCACAATGTCGCGACCACAGCCATAACCGCCTTCTGCATACGAAATATAGCGAGCCACAGCCTTTACCTCAGGCACAGCATCCTTAGGACAACACGGCAAACCACACTCACGCATCACCTCCAAGTCGGGAATATCATCACCTACATACAATATTTCCTCGTCCTTCAAGCCATGACGGTCACGGAAGTCATGGTAATCATGGATTTTAACAGAAGAACCCATATAGATATTTCCATCCTCAAAACCTAAAGAAGTAAAACGCTTGCGGACTGCTTCTGTACGTCCACCCGTAATTATACCCAGCAACACACCTTGCTTAGCGGCCAGATGCAGGGAATAACCATCCTTTATGTTGACCGTACGCAGAGGTTCACCCTCCGAACTCATAGGGATAACATTGGCACTCAGCACACCGTCCACATCAAAAACAAGGGCTTTTATCTTTTTCAAATCATAGTTTATGGTACTCATTGCACTTTTTTCTTGTTCATTATAATATACCTATATGCAGCAAAACATTAGTTCAAAAGAGGCAAGCATCGGCATCCGGTTATCTTATTGCCAACCGATGTATATTCTCGCTAATCTCCCGATATAGTTCCAGCATTTGCGGCTCATCGGCAAGCATCCGCAGATGCTCGTCAATGACATTCTCATCATAGCGCACAGCCGGTCCTGTCTGTGCGGCAAGCGGTTCCAGCTCATGCACCTTGCGGGCCGTCTCGTCTATCAAGGGGAGCATTGCCTCGAACGGCAACCCGTACTTTTTCAGCAGTTCAGCAGCCAACACATACATGTGATTGGTAAAATTGCACGTAAACACAGCCGCCAGATGCAAACTTTTGCGCTGCTCAGAACTTGCTTCATACACTTTTTCCGATAGGGCAGAAGCAATGTCCTTCAGAAGCTGCACATCCTCTTCCGAGTTGCTTTCCACAAAACACGGTATCTGTCCAAAATCCACTTCACGCTGCTTACTGAAAGTCTGCATCGGATAAAGCACTCCATAACGCACTACATGCCCCTGCCAAATATTCATAGGAATACTGCCGGCTGTATGCACCCATAAAGCATTCTCCTTTCCAGAAACAATCTGGGGTAATAATTCTACAAAAGCCGCGTCCTTCAGCGAAACGATATAAAGCTGTGCCTCCTTCGTAACCGCCTGCAGCTCCGTGGTATATGCAGCTTCCACCGTCTGTGCCAATTCCTGCGCCGATTCTTTTGTACGGCTGTAGACCTGCACAATACGAAACCCTTTCCGATAAAGAGCCTTTGCCAGATTAGTAGCCAGATTTCCGGCACCGATAAAGGCAATGGACGTATCTTCTATACTTCTTCCTGCCATACGCTTATCTTGTTGCCAACCAATACAGAATAGTCCCTAATACCAGCAACGCCAACGGCAGCAGATAAGCGGACATCGTACCGAGTAAGGCAGTTATCAACCCGAAGTTCAATATCAGCCACAAACCTATCAATACCAATCCCACTGACTTGTCATGCTTGAACAGCAAAAAAATCACTGCGGTATACAATAGAAAATTATCCTTATTCATCACCCACGGCAAGCCGATTGCAGAAAAATGCACCAATTTGTCCACCAAGTAAAGAATGCCGAATACAATCAGTGTGATGGCAGTGGCCTTATATGTATCACGGTTATTGTTTGCTTTTGCTGCACTCACTGTTACTTTCCTCCGTACTTATTGATATGTATCTTTTCCCACTGCAGATTGTCTTCGTTGAAAGGCTTGCGCTCCATCCCCTTATGGCCGATAGCAATAACACTAAGCACCTGCAACTGCAAAGGAATATCCAACACCTCGTGCACATACTCGCCGGAAGGCATACCGGAAGCCGTAAAACGTTCGCGCACCTGCACCCAGCAGCTTCCCAGCCCCATATCTTCGGCCTGAAGTTGCAGGTAGATGGAAGCAATGGAGGCATCTTCTATCCACACATCGCTTGCCAGAGGGTCGGCAACAACCACTACAGCCAGTGCCGCATCGGCAATGAACTGCGATGCCTGCTCCTTGCAATAGGACAATTCCTTCAATTTATCCTTCTCGTCCACCACTATGAACTGCCATGCATTGCTACGCTTCGACGTGGGTGCCATCAGGGCTGCTTTCATCAAAGTAACGACTTGTTCTTGTGTCAATTCTTCTTCTGTAAACTTCCGCATGCTGCGGCGTGCTTTTATCAATTCACTGAAACTTTCCATAATGATTTTATGTGCTAATATGCTAATGTGCACATCGACACATTAACAATAATTTTTGCAAAGATACGAGATTATTTTTTAAATTTGCAGGCCATGCCCCTCAAACTCACTACATATTACCGTGGGAGCAAGGTTCCTGACCTGCCAGGCACCAACACCTTCCATTCCACAGAGTTGTTCCGAATCTACGAGGCAACTCCGGGGTATACCCCCATACTCATTGTGGCATCCGAAGATGACAAGCCCGTTGCGAAACTGCTTGCCGCCATACGTAAAAGTGTCCGCATGTTTCCACCCGGCATCATCAAAAGATGTGAGGTGTACGGTACGGGAGAATATTTCAATAACGAGGCAGACAAAGAGATTATCTTCAGTGACATGCTGCAAAGGCTTACCAATGAAGCATTGCGCAATTCTTTTCTCATCGAGTTCCGCAACCTGGAAAATGCCATGTTCGGATACAAATCTTTCCGAGACAACCAATACATCGCCATCAATTGGCTGCGGGTACGCAACTCGCTGCACAGCGTCGAAAAGGTGGAAGAGCGTTTCAGCCCGTCACGTATCCGGCAAATAAAGAAAGGGCTCAAAAACGGCGCCCAAGTACGGGAAGCACGTACCAAAGAGGAGATTCTCTGTTTTGCCCAGATGTTGCGCCACGTATATTCTTCCAAGATACGGCGCCACTTCCCCAGCATCAAGTTCTTTCAGCATCTCGAAAACCAGTTGACAAAAGGGCAGCAAAGCAAAATCTTCATCGTCATTTATAAGGAGAAGATTATCGGTGGCAGCGCATGCATTTATTCAGATGACAGCGCCTATCTATGGTTCTCTGGTGGCATGCGCAAGACTTATGCCCTGCAATATCCGGGGATTCTTGCCGTATGGAAAGCACTGGATGATGCCAAACAACGCGGATACCGCCACTTAGAGTTCATGGACGTGGGACTTCCCTTCCGCAGGCATGGCTACCGTGAGTTCGTTCTCCGCTTCGGGGGAAAACAAAGCAGCACCCGACGCTGGTTCCGTTTCCGTTGGAACTGGCTGAATCGGGTGCTGATAAAGATGTATGAATGATTTTTACCGAAATTAGAAATTAGTGTAGACTACATATCCATGAGCCGGTACATTGACCTGTGTATTTATTGTTTCACTCTTTCCGGTAAAATAATTGGTCCAGTTACCAGCTGTTGCCGGGAAAGCTACATCAACCGCATTATGCGTAAAGTTGCCCATAACAACCAGCTGCTTGCCCGTTACACTTTCTACCAACAATGAACGACCGTTGTCCCAATCAGAAACTCCGACCTTCCATGTCAAGATGGCACTTGAATCGAACAATTCCGGATGGGCGTTACGCAATTTCATTAAATCCGCATAAACATCGTGCAGCTCCTTGCGGTTAGTATTCTCCAGATACTCCCAATGCAACGGTTTCCTGCCCGTACGTCCATTCTCCTCAATGGAAATGTCATATCCCATCTCTCCAAATTGCCAAACCATCTTAGGACCTGGAACAGTAAGGAAGAATGTAGTGTTCAGCGCCAACTGATTCATGCGAGCATCAAGGTCGGTTTTCAGTATACCTTCACCCCATTGCGACTGTTTGTAAGCTGCGCGTTCTTCATCATGACTTTCCATAAAACCTACCCATGCAGGTGTTTTCTCATAAAGGCTGCTAAAAGAACTATTTTCAGCATATCCCATAGCCGACTGACAATAGGCATTATTCAGGTTGCGCCATAAGTGCATGCCATCTGCAGCCAGTTCATTTTCTTCCTTTGAATCACAGAAATGCTCCAGGATAACATAAGAGCCCTCTTTCACTTCCTTGATGGCAGCATTATAATCCTTTAGGATAGCAATGCGACTTGCATCGTAATTGGATGCCGTGCTTTCAGTACAAGAAGTCTGTGTGAATCCTTTCGTCAGGTCAAAGCGGAACCCATCCACCTTATATTCCTTCAACAAGAATTGCAGATTGCGCTTCACAAACTTACGCACTAACGGGCTTTCATGATTGAAGTCATGGAACACACTATAAGGATGAGGTGCTTCCACATTGAAATATGGATTATTCTTTGCAGTCTTATCACCATCCCAATAAAGTTTAGCCAGCGGATTGTTTCCTGTAGCGTGATTATAGACCACATCCAGAATAACTGCCATACCCGCCTCATGGCAAGCGTCAATAAACTGCTTATACATGGCCTTTGTGCCATAAGCCTTATCCATCGCAAAAAAGAAGCAAGGATTATACCCCCAACTGTCGTTTCCGTCAAACTCCTGCACCGGCATCAGTTCGATGGCATTGACTCCCATAGCCTTCAGATAAGAAAGCTTGCCCATTGCACCATTGATGTCGCTGGAGGCGGTAAAGTCACGTAGATGCAATTCGTATATCACCAATTGCTCAGGATTTGCTATTTTAAAGTCATTGACCTTCCAGTTATAACTGTCTTTCTGTATCTTGAAGGTCGAAACGATTCCTACTCCTCCCTCAGGATAAGCCATACTTTCGTTATAGGTAGAAGCCGGAATATATTTATCATTATCAGGATCAAGAATCTTTTCCGTATAGGCATCAGCCAGGCGAACCACTTCACCCGCCTTCGTACCTACATAATATTGGAAAGCATACTCTTTGCCAGCATCCAGCCCCGCCAACGTAATCCACCAACATCCGGAAGCATCATCACGATACATCTGCGATTTTTCGTCATTGCCCAATGTCCAGTTATTGAAGTCGCCCACTACATGGGCAAAGTCCTTATGATTCCCATTCGCATCTTTGTCATAAAGTACCAGTGTCACCGTAGAATTATCCACTACATTGATACCCTCGACCATACCGGCCGGCACTGCTGCAGTTTTAATTTCACCAGGAACAAAACCTTCATATTTTGTGTCGGTCACCTCAACAAAGGAATCCGATTCTATCCCTTTCTTATTGCCGTCTGCACTGCGAATCACTATTCCGAGCCGGTTCACCGGTGTCTTCCCGCTTCCAAACCATTCCCGGATATTCGGGCTCAGCGTAATGCTCCATACGTTGGCTTCGGTTGAAGTCATCTTACATTTATCCTTGTTTTCCGTCCACTCTGCCGGAACGAACAGCCAAGTTCCTTCACTGACCACACCAATATGCACATACACATCTCCTTTATGCCCATAGAGAGCAGACTTTGCATCCGCTTTAAAAGTAATTACAAGGGACTGGTCGGCATCCGGTGCTGCCGGTGTAAAACTCAAACCATCCGGAGCTACAATCGCATTGGCAGCCTGAGTGACAGATATTTCTTTCTTCTTCGAACCGGATACAATATTCAATTGTGCCGTCCGCGCTTTCCCTGTCTCATTCTTGCCGACAGAAACCATAATCGTAGCTTTCCCGGACGTACCTTTTGCCGGACTGATGTTGCACCAACCGGTATCTTCACCACTCAGCTCGGCTGTCCACTGCTGCCCGGCCTCAAAACTGACGCTTTGCGAAGAAGCAGCTTCACCAAAGCTAAAACCTTGCTCAAAGATTGATTCACTACCGGAAGCAGGAGTCAGATACTCCTGGAACTCCTCTTTGTCGTCACTGCATGCCGCGAATGCCAGCACTAAACTGAAGCATATTAAATGCCATAAAACAGAAATCTTACGTTGATTGATAATTTTCATAATATGAAGTGTTCAAAGTTATCACTTCACAAATATAGCCGGAAAAGAAAGGGCAAACCGATTAACGCAAGAGAAAAGTAGCAGCAAGCTTACGGAAACGTTTGCATGGCAAGCAAATGTTCCCGTACCACCATGTTTTATGAAAGCTGAATGACAAACTTTTGTAGCCAATCAACCTACTTCCTCGCAGATACGCATTTCCATACCTTTATACACCACCACAATCTTATGCAACCGGGTGGTGCCGATGCCACGCTTCACCGTTTCCGTCTCGGCATAGCGGTCGGCCTGGGCGATGGCTTCCCGGCGAAGTTCCTCCACACGGGTTTCGGAATCCTTATACTTGGCATATTTCAGTTCTACGATGTAGCTGTGCTTCATGTCGGAGTAGATTTCCAGCATCGGGCAGAGGAAAATATCGACATAACCTTCCTGCGTGTCCTGCTCGGAGACGGGACGGTAGAAACGGTTCTGCGCAGTCATGGCAAGGGTAAAGCCGTGGACGAAGGACTCGCCCTTCTGCTTGTCGCGCTGCGAGGCATAGCGGTGCAGGCAGTCGGCAATGTAGCCGAAGTAGGATTGCCAGTCGCCGTCGTAAGCCAGAGCCGAGGAAAGTTCGCTCTTCTCGTAAGAGCTGAAGCTCAGGTCGGCCTCGTCGTAAGTATTCAGCAGATAGGTATAGAGCTGTTCCTGCACCACCATGTTGGGGATGGTGAGCCTTGTCTTTCCTTTATACGTGCCGCTGATGGTGAGCATTCCGAAGTAGTAGAGCAGACTGATGAAGTTGTCGGGATTGGTGATGCTGACGGCAGGGAAGCTGTCTTTCAGTTCACCGGTGATGAAGCCTTGACTCACGAGAGTCTGTATGACGGAAGCATCGTGGGCAAATTCCTTGTCCTTGCGGATGAGCATGCGCAGCTTTTCGTAGTCGATGCGGATATTGCTCTCTATCATGTTGCGTGGCGCTTTGCCATCGTCAATGTAGTTCTTGACGAAGTAAAGCACCATATTGGAATTGTACATGGTGGTTTCACCGTAACATTCCTGCGCGAAGCAGTAGTTGTCGTACCACGGTTTCATCATCTCCATCAACTCGTCCACGCTGTGGTGGAAGGGGCTGTTTGCTGAATAATAGGCCAACATTTCGCGCACCTCCTCCTCGGTGAATCCCATCATCTGGTTGAACTTCGGCGCGAGGGAATAGTTGGTGCCGATGTTGAATCCGCTGCTGAGATCGTCCATCGTCACGGGGCTTACGCCGGTGATGAAACAACGTTTGATGCATGAATCCGTTCCTGCTTTCACCTTGTTGAAGAAAGCGCGCAGATAACCTTCGCCATGCGTCTCGTCCGTATATCGGCGCAGGCTTTCGGGACTGGAAAGGATGGTGTTGGTGAAGTGGTCGTACTCGTCGATGAAGAGATACATATCCTGTCCGGCACGTTCACAAGCCTGACAGAGGAAGTCCAGCTGCTCCACGGCTCCGTTCGCCTTGCGCAGTCCTTCCAGAGTGTCTTGCGGAAGGAGGTCGGCGTATATCTTGCAGAAGTTCTCGAAAGTAATGCCGCAATGCGCATCCAGCCCTCTGCGGTAGTCGTTCAGCTCGCCGCCGATGCCGGAGAAGTTGAGATGGAGCACCAGATAGCTGTTGCGGCTCGGCGTGGGATGCTGCCCGATGTACAGGTCACCGAAAAGGGCTTCGAACTTGTCACGGGTGCGCACGTCGTAGTATTGTCTCAGCAAGTTCAGCGTGAGGCTCTTGCCGAAGCGGCGCGGACGGATGAAGAAGAAGAAGCGGTCCGCCTCCTCTATCATGGGGATGAAGCGGGTCTTGTCCACATAATAATAATTGTCTTGGCGGATATCCGCGAAGTTCATCATGCCGTAGGGAAGTCTCTTTCTGCCGGGTACTATGTATTTCAATGGGTCCATCTGCTGTCCTCCTGTTGTTTTTTCTATTCAATCAGCCACTTTTGGCATCAACGACACAAAGATAGCAAAAGTTCTTGTAGAGAGGCGCATTGCTGCTGATTTTTCAAGTTTTCCTCCACGGCTCTTTCATTTAGAGGAGTTGTCGGGAGCTAGAAGGAGTTATCGGGAGTTAAAGGCCGATACTCTTGTTGATATATAACGATACTACCGGCTTCCAACTCCCTTTAACTCCCGATAACTCCTTCTGACTCCCTTAAATGAAAGAGCCGTGGTTTTCCTCGGTTTAGCTTGACCGATTGTAGAATAAACGATAAGGATTACGAATCAAGAAACACGGATATGACAACAGAACCAAATCAACTTGCGGAACTTCAATATGGTTGCGAGGTTGCTCTCCCTTGGCGTTCATCATCGTCAAGGCAAGCATCCTTATGCTTCAGCACCGTTTTCCTTTGATAAAAACGCCTACAGGGCTGACGCATTATAGTTTTTACCATAAATATTTTCTATGTTGTATTCCTAATAATTGAATACCTTTTTATTTGTTATTAACTTTATAAATCAATCACTTACGTTTTTTGAGTTCACAAAAAGAAACAATATTCATCCCGATTGCGACTAAAGCCACAACCTATGAACTAACCCAAAGCCGTAAGCCTTGTGTCGTTTAAAATTAAATAAAAGCCCTATTAGACAAACTTCTATAAGTTGTACCACAATGTATGCAGCCAACAATTTACTTCTTCAGAATAATAGGTAGGACGCAACAATCTATTTAGAGATGCAACCTTGAAGGTTCATCATAATTTATGCAGGAGTCGTCCCGGTTGAAATTTGCCTGAAGGGCTCTTTTATATTTTCTGTCAGTAACATCTGTCATGCTCATACTTTTTTCCACTTTTGAGTATAATCAGTATTCTGTTTGACAATTTACGGGTTATGCGGATTATCGCCTCTTGCGGCAACATACGCTTGCAATACTCTCCGTAGGCAGCGGCCAATGCCCTGTCTTGCCGTATGGCTACCAAGGCGCTCTCCACCAGTAAAGGGCCAAGCCGCTTATTTCCTCTGAACGTCATCTCGCCGTGACTTGTCTTTTCACCGCTGCTATGGCTTGTAGGTACCAGTCCCAGATAGGAGGCGAATTGTCTTTCATTACGGAAGCGGTGAATGTCACCTATCTCTGTCAAAAGGCACATGCCTGTAATCATACCAATACCGGGAATGGAGACGATGTTCTCGTATGCTTCCCCATAACGCCCGTTACGGGATAACGTACGTACCAGACGGGTAATCTCAAGGAGACTCTTACGAAACAACTCCACTTGTCTCAACAACAGATCCAGTGAATTTCGACTTTCTGATAACAGTTGTACATCTTCATGTACCCATTTAAGATAGCGTTTCGACCAATGAGACTTTGAGTTTTGAAAACATTCAGGATAAATAACTCCGTTATTATAAAGCAGGTGCTTCACTCGTGACTTGTAACCGGAAAGTTGCCGTTTCAAAGTTATACGCAAACGCATGACGTTACGGTCATCAAGAACCTCTTTCTTAGGGATGTAAATACCCCGAAGCAGACCGGACTTCAAAGCCCTCGCTATTTTGGTGGAGTCAATGGCATCTGTTTTCATCACGGATTCGTATTGTCCCGTCGGAATATCGGCAGCATGAACCGGAAGACATTCTATACCAAAATCCAACAATGAATAATAAGTGGAGAAGCCACTGAAACCGGCCTCATAAGCGGACAGATAATTACCGTTGGGATAATGTTTCTTCAAATGTTCAAAGAGCGCTTGGGCGGAAGACTGCTGGCTGTGCTTTTTCAAGCAACCGGATTCGGTGAGGATTGACACATGCCAAGTCTTCAAATGAACGTCAATACCTATATAGATATTTTGACCTTCAAAATTTAATTCTTTTCTTTGCACCATAGGTGTAATAGTTTTAATTACTGAATATTGAATCTTGTCAATTACAAATTTAGTAATTCAATTATTGCGCCTATTTTACTTTATCTAAAATTCATTGGTCGGGGAGCGCCCAGCGGCAAGGGGCGGGACCACCCGTCCCGACAAGCGAATATTTTCAGCATTTACAAACATAGTAACTATTATAATTCTATTAAAAGCATACTTTATATGCTTGATAACTAATAGACAAAACGCTTTCATACATCATCTAAAATCCTTATCTTTATAAGCAATTAAGAAACATAAGTTGACAAGAACAATGGCAATATTTAGTATCTGTAAACAAATCAATGACCCTCGTATTGACAGAAAACGTGTACATTCTGCCGATGCCATCGTTTATATCGCCATGGCTGCTGTCATATGTGGCGCGGAGTCCTGGTATGAGATAGAGGATTTCGGCAATGCCAAGATTGACTTTTTCCGCGAGCGTCTTCCCGGATTGGAATCCATCCCCAGCCATGATACCTTCAACCGCTTTTTCAGCGCTCTGAACCCTGAGTATTTCGAACGTATTTTCCGGCACTGGATGTTTGAGATTTGTGAGAAATATGAGGGTGTCGTGGCCATTGACGGCAAGACCATCCGTGGTGCCAGCAAGTGTACCTCTTCCCACCCCGCCGGGAATCCCGGATTTAAGCTCCATATGGTCAGTGCCTGGGCTACAGCTAATGGAATCAGCCTTGGACAACTGAAAGTCAATGAGAAACATAACGAGATTGTGGCTATCCCCTTGTTGCTGGAAGCATTGGACTTAACCGGATGCCTTGTAACCATTGATGCAATGGGCTGTCAAACGGATATTGCCAAAAAGATAATAGAGTGTGGGGCGGATTATGTCCTGGCTCTTAAAGAAAACCATCGGAATCTTTATAATACAGTCAAAGGATGGTTCGATGATTTGGACAAGAAGAATATAGATGTCAACAAGGCTTATTATGCCACCAGATACGGCAAATACATAACGGAGGAAGAGGCTCATGGCAGACACGAACGCCGTGAGTGTCTTGTGTACAGTTGCCAGGCGTTAACCGGGATGTTAAAGGATTGGAAGGGATTGAAGGCAGTTGTGAGAATCTCCTCGCAAAGAACCATCAGGACGACAGGCGAGACGACTGTAAACCATAGGTTCTATATCACTTCATTGGGACTTGAGCCTCAAAGAATAGCAGAAGCCATACGGGCACATTGGGCTATTGAGAACAATCTACATTGGCAATTGGATGTCTCCTTTAATGAAGACGCAGGCAGAAAAACGGGCAATGCGGCACAGAATGTTTCACTTATGAATAAAATAGCACTGATGGTCATTAAGAAAAATGAAAGAAAGGGAAGCGTGAAAGGAAAAAGAAAGGCTGCTGGATGGGATGATGAACTTCTTTGTGAACTTTTATCAATGAAATATTTTTAATGCGTCAGCCCTGCCCATATGAACAAGAAAGCCCACCATAGTGAGCCGTTGACAGACAAGGTGCTTCAACACGACAAACCTCTGTGATTCAGCATAGAAAGCAAAGGGGTATACATCTTTCTTGCCATTGTTTTTCCCGGATGCCACGAAGCGAGCGGACGATACGCTATGAGAGTAACGCCTTACCCTCATGCTGCCCTCATGGTTACCCTCATAGCTGTATGCCCGATGGACAAAGGGATGCAGCACATTATGAGGGCATGAGGGTAAAAGTGCGCTCAACTTTTTGTCGGGGCTGAGCTGAATCTTGAGCAAATACTGCATCACAAACAATGCAATTATCTCTCAAGTTTTCTTATAAGTACTGATTATAAACCAAGTATGTCGCCATAATTAGCTTATACTATCCGTATTCAGCGTAGCGAAGAATCTCTTCTCTGCGTATTCATAAAGAAAGTAGATTCTTCGCTACGCTCTGACTATACCTTGATGAAATAATCAGAAGAGGTTTTGAGCGAAGCTAATGACAGATACCGATAATATAAAAGAAATAAAAGAACATACTTATAAAAGAATAAAGTCCCGGTTAAATGGAAAGAGTCCGGTACAATACCGAACTCTTTCTATAACCGGTTAATGTTTAACCTGTCCAACTTTTGGGGCGCACTTCACCTGCAGCCCTTTTCATTATAATACTTTATATTCTTTCAGCACATTGTTCTTACTGAATACTCCCGGTATTGTCCTTGAAGTTTAACTTCACTGTTTGTCCGGCAGCTACCTTAACGGCATCCTGATCATTGCCTTTACCGCGGAATAGAATCTTGCCATCAAAAACATTAAATTCAGTTTGCCACCAATCGCAGTTCTCCAATTTTACACACATACGCAAATTCCCTTCTTTGCATACCGGAGACACATACTCACCTTCTGCATTCAATTTGAATTTATCAACATCTGCCAACTGAGCATCCCATCCACCAGCTGCTGCATCACCAATCAAGTAAGGCTCCGGTTCAGAAAGAACAATCTTTCTGTTTATGCTCTTCTTATCCGCAGAAAGTGTACATATCACTACTATCTGATAATAACCTGATGTACTGATTACCAAATTAGCTCCACCTGCCGGATATTCGCCATACCCTTTGGGTTCTTCGTTTTCAGCTCCAAAGTTGTCACCAGTATCCCAGCTCATTTCATTATTGAACTTAACGCCTTGACCTGCTTCAATATAATAGATTCCCCAGAACATACCATCGTGACTATGTACCGGTATCATTTCCGGTGCATTTTCCCACTTCCAATCCCATGGTGCACCAACAACAAACATCTTTTCGGGTAACGTAGCACTTGAAGTGTCTTCTGCCGTACAAATAGCCTGAGCAGAAAAAACACCGGTGCGTAAATCCAGTTTCAATGTAACATCATAAATGCCAGCTTTACCTACAGTAAAGTTATCCCCTCCACCTTTACATTCACTGAATGCCTCGGAAATAGCACCTTTTGCGACG
Source organism: Bacteroides sp. AM07-18 (assembly GCF_003602695.1). Taxonomy (NCBI): domain Bacteria; kingdom Pseudomonadati; phylum Bacteroidota; class Bacteroidia; order Bacteroidales; family Bacteroidaceae; genus Bacteroides; species Bacteroides sp. AM07-18. The sequence goes on along the minus strand of NZ_QTLM01000002.1, from coordinate 147,434 downwards.
GCTCCCATATTTGAGTGCATCTTCACTGTTGCCCCTTGATAAGGAATATCCACGCCCCAATTATGCAAGTAACGGAACTTCATTTCTTTCTTATCCAGTGTTACATCTTTTATAGTATACTCCACAGTAGCCTGAGCTTCATTCAAAGCACCCACCATAGCAGTTTCATCATCCCACTGCTGAGGAGTTGCATCACCAATAATACCAAAATCAGTAGGGATAACCGTGAGCTGATTATCAGCCTTATTAAAAGCTACATAATATAATCCGTCTTTCGCAACCGTGAACGGGCTACCACCTACGGTCAATCTATAAGTCGGAGCCGGAGTCGTAGCAACAGATTCTCCACTGCCATAATTGATTTCATTGCCTTCAGAATCCACCTCCAACATAGTGAAACTCCCTGATGATTTGAGCCATGTATAGATTCCTACAATATTAGTTCCTTCCGGAGCATTGTCAAACGCTGGAGTTGTCAATTGAGAGGAAGTGGCAGCCGCACTATAAATTGTAGCATCACCCGTAATATACAATCCTGTCGGAACAGCCGTAATCACCTTCCAGTTATCATTTCCTTCTTCACAACTTGTCCCTACTGCCAGTAGCAATAAGAGTGTTGCTATATATTCAAATACTTTTTTCATTTTATCAAGTATTAAATCATTAAACATTAGTAACCGTAATTCTGAGTCAACTTAGTATTCAGACTTAAAACATCTTCATGGATAGGAAACACGGTAGTATATCCGTTAGCTTCACCCTGTAGTTGAGGTCTGTCAGTGTAGGCACGTGTAAACTTACCAAAGCGTACCAAATCTTGGCGGCGCAAACCTTCCCAAGCAAATTCCCTCAGACGCTCTGCCAACAATGTTTCAAGGTTAGCTACTACATCTGTACTTGCTCCAGCGCGAGCACGAACTTCATTCAGTTCAACATTTCCACTTTCGCCATTTCTTACCTTTGCCTCACTTATCATCAATAATACATCAGCATAACGGAACAAAACGATGTCATTCGTTTGCAATTTACCATCATTGGTTGCAGCTGCATCCAGTTCGTATTTTTTCATGCGTGCACCGGCAGTTTTTTCAGAAGCCTTACCAGACATATCCAATGAAATTTCAGCAGGAAGATACTCCAAATCTGTTCCATCATCCAATTTAATAATACCTTTCGGTCCTTCTACTTTACCGGCATAATAGGTAACATCAAAACGTGGGTCTACTGCATTTGTTCCATATCCAAAAGCATCGAGAGCTTCTTTGGTAGCCGAAGAGCCATTCCATCCCCCCTGTCCATAAGCATTACCATGATTATAATGACGGGAACGGATCAAGTTATAGAACTCATTTTTATACAAATTAGGATCCATGGGAATAGTAAGAATGTTCTCTACTGAAGTTTCATTTTTCGTAGAGAAGTTGGAAGCAAAGTTATCGGCCAACTGATAGCCCAACTCTTTAATCTTAGTACCATAAGCGATTGTAGCTTCCCAAGCATTTTTTTCTGCTCCATCCACAGTAAACTTGATAGTTTTCCCATCGGGCTTTGAACCGTCAGTCCAATTATCGTCTGTATAAATTTCGGCATTCAAAGCCAATTTTGCCAATAGAAAGTAAGCAACCGGTTTCGTTATTCTACCGTAATACTCACCCGGCAAGTTGCTATGAGCATCACTCAAATCAGCTACAGATTCCTCAAGTTCTGTTTTCACAAATGTGAATACAACGGAACGTTCAGACTGTTCGACATCAGCCATTGCCGTAGTAGAAGAGGTAACCAACGGCACACGAGCAAACATATCCAACAGATAATAGTAATACAAAGCACGGAATGCGCGAACCTCGGATATATACTTGGGCACAGATGTATTTTCGGGGTCTTTCGCCAAAATTTCATTCAACTTATCCAATGATTTATTGGCTTGAGCAATTACCCTATAAAGATAATCCCATGAACCTTTTACCAAGTCGTTCTTCGTTCCCCATTTATGAAGGAATACATCCTGCCACAACCCTCCATCATACCAGTCACCACCACGTGTAGGGATAACAGCCTCATCGGTAGTAAAAGTATTCAAGTCATAAAGACCACGGTCAGTACCTTGTAAACCCGATCCACCACCATTAGCACCTACTTCGGTATAGAGCGAAGCTACTGTATTTAAATAGAGTAGCGTAGAATTTTGATATGCCTGTTCCTCCGTAATCTGATCTTTCGGATTCTCTTCCAAAAAAGCATCGCAAGAAGACAAACCGACAGTTGCCACTGTTGAAATCAACAAGCTATATAATATATTTTTTTTCATAATATACATCTAATTAAAAGTTAACACTAAGTCCTAAAGAGTAAGTACGAGACAACGGATAGAAACGTTTGTCATCAACACCCAAATCACCACCTACGGTAGTACTGTTAATCAAAGGAGAAAGCCCTGAGTAGCCGGTAATTGTAGCCAAATTATTTACAGAGAACGTGACACGCAAGGACTTGATAGCTTTCATGTTCTTTGTATTAAGATTCCAACCCAATGTCACATAATCAAAATGCAAATAGTCACCTTTCTCCAACCAATAGTCTGTCACTGTCTGGTCTTTAATATTCTTCTCTGGAGCTCCTTGCATTACGTTGTATGTGGGGAACTGATTCATATTCATGTAGGATAAAGAGGTACCGTTATATATTTTGTGCCCGAACGCACCATTCATTTGCACCTGAATATCAAATTGTTTATAACGGAAGCTAACATTAGCACCCAATAAAGCTTTAGGCATAGCCTGACCTGCTATATAGCGATCTTTTCCATCTGCAAGGTCAACCCCTTCAACACCATCAATGTCTTGGATGTGGTAAGTATAGTCACCAAATCCATTATCGACCAAACCGTCGCATTTAGGTAAATAGAATACACCCACCGGCTGCCCCACCATCTGATAGATAATCTGATTGTAGCCACCAATGAAGCCAGCACCATTCATGCCACCCAAATTCATATATTCTTTGGCGGTCATAGCTTCACCCATATATGTGCCATTCAACGAGAGCAACTTATTCTGTTGGAAAGCTATGTTAGCGTTGATATTCAACTCCATATCTTTGGTTTTCAGAGGAGTTCCACCCAATGATATTTCAATACCCGTGTTACGCATAGCTCCCATATTGGCAAGCAAAGTAGGATAGGTAAAAGGAGGAACCTTCACATCATAATTGTAAAGCAGGTCGGTTGTCTTTGAATTATAATAATCAAAACCCAAAGTCAAACGTTCGTCAAACATTCCCAAGTCAAAACCAACATCAAAAGTTTTCTTAACTTCCCATTTCAAATCCGGATTATAATTGCGGGTCACCCCCATAGTTACTACAGGAAGGCCATTTACTGTAGTTGTACCATTCGGACTCATCAAAGGCAAAGACATATAGGAACTGATAGCATCCTGATTACCAGCAAGACCATAACCAGCTCTAATCTTCAAATTGCTGATAATATCAATATCTTTCATAAATTCTTCTTCAGAAAGCACCCAAGCCAAAGATGCTGACGGGAAGAAAGCCCATTTGTTGTTTGCTCCAACTTTAGAAGAACCATCTGTACGGGCGTTCACAGTTACAATGTATTTATCGGCATATGAATAATTAACACGTCCCATGAAAGATGCCAAACTCGGATTATTATAATAAGAAGTGTTATTACCCCATTTTAACACTGCACCTGCTTGCAAATTGTTATATAAAAAATCATCAGAACTAAATCCATTCACTGTAGCTCCAAAACCTGTGTTAGTTACCCTTTGAACTTCAGCCAAAGCTAAAGCATTGATGTAATGCTTGCCAAAAGCCTTCTTATAGGTCAACATCATATTCGCCAACATAGATTGCGACTTATTGTCACCACGATAAGCTTCACCACGATTACTCAACCCTGCTTTAATAGAAGTAGGGATGTACTTCTTGTTCTCCTTTACATTGTATGTATAAGAACCAAATGCACTCAATTTCAAATCATCTGTAATGCTATAAGTAATGCGTGCATTCGCATTAATAAATGCATTCGTTTCGCGGTCATCAATATCCAAACGACCTAGCGGATTATGCACCTCATTAGCATTGGCATTTTCATCCCACATTCCCGTCTCAGGATTCTTCACATTCGGGAAAGTGGGGTTATAAGAAGCAGCAGAATAAAATGTTTTTTGATAGTCATTCACATATCTGTTTTCTTTCAATGAACCAAACATGCCGAATTCTAATTTCAATTTATTATTGAACATATTTTGCATTGCATCAATCTTTGCTGTATAATTGCGCATCGTATTGTTCTTTATAATACCTTTCTGGTCAATAACGCCAATAGAAGCGCGATAATTGGAATCCTCATTTCCATTTGAGAAAGACAAACGATGATTCTGAGTATAACCGGACTGTTGCATTTCTTCTATAAAATTCGTATCATACCCTTTATCCAGGATACTGATACCCAAATTTTGAGCAGCAGCTCTATATTGACTCGCACTCAACATATCCAGATTCTTATAAACAGTTTCAATACCGAAACTTCCATCGTAACTCAAACTCTTCACACCATTTTTGCCCTTGATAGTAGTAACTACAATTACTCCTGATGCACCACGTGAACCATACTGAGCTGTTTCAGAAGCATCTTTCAATACTGTAAAATTCTCAATATCGGCAGGAGAAATGGCATTCAACATGTTCAAATCGCCAAACACACCGTCAATAATAACCAAAGGGTCATTGCCTCCGGTCAGAGAAGTAGTACCACGAACACGAATAGCGGGGGCAGCTGTAGGGTCACCACCTGTTTTTTGAATATTTACACCAGCTATTTTGCCCTTGATAGCAGCCAATGGATTAACCACTACACCTGCATTCATTTCTTCACGGCCTACTTTTTGAACGGCACCCGAGATAGTTCGCTGACTACCTGTAGCATAACCAATTACCACAACATCACTAAGTAACTGGGAGTCTTCTTGCAAAATAACATTCACATTAGGAGCTGCTTTTACTTCAGCTGTTAAGAAACCGACAAAAGAGACCTGAAGTATTGCACCACGAGAGGTTTGCAACTGAAAATTACCATCAATGTCGGTGATAACGCCATTAGTTGTACCCTTTTCCAAGACATTTGCACCGATTACCGGTTCGCCTGTCGCATCAGTAACAGTACCTTTCACGGTGATGTTCTGTGCATAAGCGCCAACTGACAAGAACAGCCCTAAAACTAGGGTAAGAATCGTTCGATAGATTCTAGGATTTACTTGCTTCATGCATTTAATAAATTAAAGTTAACAATATTAATTACCTATATATATTATTCGTAAAAATAATTTCGTACTTTTGCTTTCTAATGTCTTTCAAGTACCTAAAGCATGACGCCACAAAAATATGCTTTATTAATTTAGTAAAGTATAAAGAATGTGTAAAATGTGGGGAGCAAACAATGCAAACGATTGCATGCAGTTGCACAATACGAAAAAGTCATTTGATTTTGGCTACTTTGCACCATCATACAATGCATCTGTACACTCCACATACGGCATTCCTGCATGCTATGCATATGTTTATTCAACTGAACCACAGAACTTTTCACCGCCTAACGGCCGTAAAGCAATCTGCCAACGGCCGTCAACAAATCGCCTAACGGCCGTCAACAGATCGGATGATGGCCGTTAAGCACTACACAACATCAAGACAAAACAAAAGAAACACAAAGCTTTTACTGAAGAAATGCCATGCATGTATGAACCAAGCAACATACTTTCAGGATATGAATAACGTGTCTGCACAATATTAATATGCCATTAACACGATATTAACAAAATGGCCGACACGATGTTAACTTATTATATTACAACAAGTTAACATCATGTCAACCCTAAAAACAGAGGTGGAAGCAAAATTTGCTTCCACCTTTTTCTGTTGCTTCCACCGCACCTCAAACACCGATGAACAAAGGGGTACAGAGCAGGTGTGGTAGAGTGGAAGCAAATAGTGCTATTTATTTCTCTGAAGTATAAAGTACCAGCTTTCCGGACTTCAATCCTTTAGCCCTTGCCTCAAACACGATCTCACCGGCTTGCTCGCCACTCTGCACAATAGCCGTCAGCTGACCGCTGAAAGCCGGCATCTTGGGCAGATGGAACAAATCGAGGCTGGTAGCATCTCCATTGGCAGCAGCGCGATATTTTCCGGCACCCTTCACCGAGAAGTTTACCATGCGGCTGTCTGCCGGACAAAGGTTACCGTCCTTATCCACGACACGGACTGTGATATATGCCAGGTCCTTACCATCGGCAGACAAGTGGGTGCGGTCGGCAACCAGCTCCAGATGATGGGGCTTGCCAGCGGTACGAATCACCTTTTCTTCTGCAGGATTGCCGGAAGCATCATAAGCCACCACTTTCACTTCGCCCGGTTCATAAGGAACATCCATCCACATCAAGCGATAGCGACGCTGCAAAGCAAGGGAGTCCTGACCTTCCAAAGCACGGCTTTCATCAGCAGTAAGTTTCCGTTGTTTGCCATAACTCTTTCCGTTGACGAACAGTTCGGCACTGGGATAGCTGGTGTAAACAAAAACCGGAGTATTCTCCCCTTCCCTGCCCGGCCACGTCCAGTGCGGAAGGACATGCAAGGTATTTGCCTGCTTGTTCCATAGGCTGCGGTACAGATAGAAACGGTCTTTGGGGAGGCTTGCCAAGTCTATGATACCGAAAACGGAGCTGTGGCTGGGCCAGGAATCCGTACTATAAGGAGAAGGCTCACCCAAATAATCAAAGCCCGTCCAGACGAACTGTCCGATTGTCCAGTCATAATCATCAGACAAAGCAAAATCCTCATCGGGAAGATTCGACCAGGAACAACACTCCACATCATAACCGGAGCACTGATGGTCATCATACATCACACTAGCTCCCTTCTGTACGGGAAATTTATAGACACCACGGGAACTTACAGTGGAAGCCGTCTCCGAACCGAGCACAATATTCTGTGGAAGAGTCTCATAAGACTCCACATAACGGTGAGCCCGATAATTAAGACCGGGTACATCAATCATTGCCGCAAACCCGTTGGCAAGCACACAAGTCACCTGGTCCATACCGCAAGTAACGGGGCGTGTAGGGTCTTCGCGATGGCAAATATCCTGCAGGAAAGAAGCCACTTTGTAGCCCTCGGGACTACATTGGGTAGGAACCTCATTTCCTATACTCCACATTACCACACAAGGATTGTTCCGATAATGATGCAGCATGTTTACCATATCCTTTTCTGCCCATTCGTTGAAATAGCGGTGATAACCATTCTCACATTTGGCAATATCCCATTCATCGAAAGGTTCCAACATCATCATAAAGCCCATCTCGTCACAGAGTTCCACCAATTCGGGTGTAGGCATATTGTGGGAGGTACGGACTGCATCACATCCCATATCCTTCAATAATGTCAACTGACGGCGAAGAGCAGCCACATTGACAGCCGCACCCAACGGGCCCAAATCGTGGTGATTGCATACCCCCTGGAATTTACGGTGCTTACCATTCAGGAAGAATCCCTTATCAGCTATAATCTCAATGCTGCGGATACCAAAACGCGTGGTATATTCGTCAGTCTGTTTGCCATCTACATAAATCTTAGATACTGCCTTATATAAATAAGGTGTCTCAGGGGACCACAGAGACGGAGCATTTATCAGAAAATTCTGCTCAAATGGCTGTCCGTGATTAATTTTCCGGCTATTATCCTTACGGGCTACTATCTTACCGTCCGGCGCAATAATATCAGTAGAAATACGAACATCCGCATCACCGGCATTCCGTATTGTAGTACGCAGACGCACGGAAGCGTATTCATCAGAAACATGCGGTGTGGTGAGCTGTGTACCCCAAACCGGAACATGAACACGTTCCGTAGTAACCAGGTGGACATTGCGATACAATCCCGCCCCCGGATACCAACGGGAGGACTGGGGTCTGTTTTCCAGACGGACAGCCAGCACATTGTTTTTACCGTCGGCATTCAGCAAACCGGTAACATCGCAATGAAAAGAGTTATATCCGAAAGGCCAGAAACAAGCTTCTTTCCCATTGACATAGACCCGAGCCTCACTCATTGCACCATCGAAAACCAGAGTGACCTGCTTGTCTGCAGAAGCATCAAAAGCCGTACGATACCAACCGACACCCACATAAGGCAACCCTCCGGTACGCCCGGTCTTTACGGAAGCTTGTTTTTCAAGGTCTTGCGTAACCGCTACCTCCTGCAAATCGTTGTTGCGGTCGAACGGACCAAAGATGGCCCAATCATGAGGAATGGTCACTGTCTCCCACTTACTGTCGTCGAAATTTGTTTGTGTTGCTTCGGGAACATCTCCCTTGGTGAACTTCCAGTTCTTTTCCAACAATGCTTCTGTACGCTGCGCCATTGCCGCCAAGGCAAAAAAAGCGCAGCAGGAAAAGATAAGTATTGTCTTTCTCATTCTTCTTTAAAAGATTTTGTTAATATAATTATTTAAAAGCATCCATTATCACAGTGGGGCGGCCGTCTTCAGTGAATGCCCCCAGCCGATATTGGTTCGGCCTGCATTCCGGTTCCCAGTAGAACACACCCTTGCAGCGTCCGTCAGTATTCTCTTTGCACTCTTTCAGGACACGGGCCAGTTGGCGTTTCCCTTCTGCCAGTACGGAAGCACTTGCCAGGTTCCCTTTGTCGTCGGCACACTCCATACCGGTTTCCACCACCATCACATCACAGTTATACTTCGCACTTACCGCTTTGATATTTTTGATGCAGTCCGTAATAACGGCATCAGCCGCTGTATATTCCGGCTTGGCATCGCGCGACCAGTAAGGATAGAGTGACATACCTATCATATCCCACTTGCCTCCGTTCTTCTTCAGTTCGTCGAAAAACCAGTTGAACAAACCATTGTCCCATCCGTTGTCCAGGTGAACAATGACGATGGCATCGGGGCAGACCGACTTCACGGCATCATATCCGGTAGTGATAAATGCGCCGAGATTGGCCCAATTCATGGGATATACCACCTCGGAAGAAGCGTTTGCCGGAGCATCTTTCAAGTCGGATTCCTTCACGTCATAGGATGCGCCGCTCAAAGCCTTGTCTTTATCCCACAGCATGCCCGGACGGATTTCATTGCCCACTTGCACCCATTTGGGAGTGACACCGACCGCCTTCAGTTCCCGAAGCACACTCACCGTATGGTCGCTGAGAGCTTTCTTCAAGTCCGCCAGATTCTTACCAACCCATGCGGCAGGTTTATTCTGCTGGGCGGGGTCTGCCCACCAGTCACTGTAGTGGAAATCTATCATCACATCCATATTCAGCGCTTTGGCTCTTTGGGCCTTCACCACCACGTCGGCAGTATTGCACCAGTTGTCGCTCGGGTCTACCCATACACGGATGCGGATGGCATTGAGTCCCAGCTCCTTCATCAAAGCCGTGCATTCACGCTTCTCGCCTTTAGCATTGTAGAAGTCGTATCCTTTGGATTCATATTCGGTGCACCAGCCTATGTCGGCACCTTTAGCAAAGTCCGTAGTAAGAGGCTCTTCCTTATCGGGAAGTCCACCTGCGTTGGGGTCTGTCTCATTATTGCTGCTGCATGCAAATACAGCAAAGGCAATACAAAAAAAGAAAGTCAAAAACTTCATGTGTTTCATGGCGTTATCTTAATTATTTCCGCAAATATAATAATTTAGCACATTTACTAAGGGATGAGGTTCCCAATAATTTGAAATCAACGGTCAATCGGCTGTACAAACCGTCTGAGCTCTTCCATTGCCGGAAGCACCTTTCCCGTATGGTTATCAAAGAGTCCACGGTTCAACCATCCCTCCGTCACAGTATTGCCACTGGCATTCTCCTCGGGAAACCACCAGAACAGCCCGGTTACATTGGCATGACGGCGCAGTTCAGCTACCAGCTCACGAGTGAAGATACGTTGCCCTTCTGCACTGACCGGATAAAACTCGGAATATTCGTCCGCACTTTTTGCCCATCTGTCATTCTCGTGCGAATAATAAGCTGCAGTCTCCACTATCATCACCTCCTTATTCGGGAAGTGGACTGCCAAAGAATCGAGCGTAGCGGCAAGTACCCCCACCGCCTTGTGCCACATAGGATAATAACTGAGTCCGATAATATCATAATCAAGCTGCTGCAGACGATTGTAGTAGGTCCTGGTTTTATTCCATTCGCCGGCTTTCTCGGTATGGATAATTATCTTTGCTTTGGGACAGACTTCACGGCAAGCCCTGGCGCCACTTTCCAAAAGTCTCACTAACAAATCCCAGTTATCACTTCCCAACGGATCGACTTTGGCAGCAGGCCACATCATCCCATTCGTTATCTCATTTCCTACTTGTATCAAATCGGGACATGCACCGGCTTCCACCATAGACCGAAGGGTGTTTTTAGTGTATCGGTACACACTGTCAGGCAATGAGGCCGTTTCGGCATCCAGCCAACAGTCCGGCATGAACTGTTTCCCCGGGTCAGCCCATGTATCGGAATAATGAAAGTCGAGCATGAACTGATAACCCATATCCTTTATCCGTTGTCCGAATTTGGTTACGTAATCCAAATCCTGGCATACTCCTTCTCCCTTATGCTCCGCGGAGGCTTTGGAAGGCTCAACGAAAAGCCGTACACGAACAGCATTCCAACCTTGTTCCTTGAAAAAGTCAAGGGGAGCAACCGGCTCTCCAACTGCATTTCTATATACAGTTCCTGCCGCCTCGTAAGAGGGGAGCAAAGAAATATCTCCCCCCAAAAGACGCTGCTGGGCATGCCCCAACAAAACTTGGAAAGCCAGCAGAATTCCTGAAAACAATACTTTTTTCTTCATATCGAATCTTACCTTATTATTTCATTAATTATTTGCTGAAGAAATGATAATAACCGTCAATGTCATTCAGGATAGCTACGTATTTGCCGGCAACTACCGGAATATTGGCACCTCCGTTCACTCCGAATCCATATGGGAAAGTGGAAGCTCCCCAGTTGGGGGTCCATCCAGCATATAAGAATTTTGCCGTGGTATCTCCACTTGTCGCATCCAACTCATACTTCCAGACATGATTGACCACACCTTCAACCGTATTTACGGGAATCATCTTCGTATCAGTACCCCAACCGTTGAAGTCACCGGAAATCAATAATCCATCATAAACATTTTTCGGTTCATCAGTGGCAACGATGGAGAGAGTGTTCTCTTTCGTGTTCAAGGAAATCTTATAATATCCACTGGCAGGAACATAAAAATCACTTCCCTCACCATCGGCATCCTTGAGACGCGGTTTGTTGAAGTCACCTCCATCAGCTCCCCACTGGTCATCCCACTCACCGGGCACCCTTACAATCTTGAAACCTTTGTCGGACGGGAAGTAACCGGTATAGGTCAATTCTCCCTTACCCGTCACATCATCATACTTGGCACCTTCCACCGGTGACAATGGAATGACTCCCGTACCTACTTCGCTTCCCCAAGAACCATCACCGATACAGCTTCCAATCAAGTACCACAGTTCCGGAGCAGCTGATACCAAAGCTACATAATAGGGAGCAACAGAAAGTTCTATGACATTTGAATAGCACTCGTAACCGGCATTCAGCCTTGCCCTCATTCTCACGTACAAGGATATCCCTTCAGCAGGCAGTTGGCTCGGGTCAGTATAATTGCCCAATTTCATGATAGCTTTGTTCACCAAATCAGCCGCCGCACCAAACTCACAAACTGTGACAGAGCCGTCCATTTCGATATATGTAGCGTCATCCGCTTCTGCAGAAGTGGCGTCATTCCAGGTACCGGAGACAGAAATCTGCGCATAATACTTGACGGGAGCCGTATAACCATAGTCTGGTTGTTCATAGGTCAACCTAATGGAGTCTGTGTTAGCCAAGTCATATACACCGCCTCCCAAGGCAGGCATATTCAGTTCGAAAGTACTGGGTTGCTGTACTGTCGGATTGGAGTCTCTATCATCTGTACATGCAGTGAACATCGCCAATCCCGCCAACAACAAAGTGAATAAATATCTTTTCATATTCTGTTCTTTTTTTGATTAATAACCCGGATTCTGAATTAAGTTGGAATTGTTCGCCAAATCGTTTTCAGGAAGCGCAAAAATCGCTCTGATATTGCTGAATTGCGCACCTTCATAAGTGCCTCCCATCCATTCCCATTTATAGGATGCCTGACCGGCATATTTATTGAACCGTATCAAATCCATGCGGCGGCGGCCTTCAAACCAGAATTCTCTCGCCCACTCATCACAAATATCATCCAACGTATATAGATTCTTCTGGGCAGCATTGGCACGGGAACGAAGTTCATTGATTTTCTCCTTTGCATCCGTATTAGACCCGTTCAAACGGGTAGAAGCTTCTGCATAAATCAAATAAGCCTCAGCAACACGGAAAAAAGGAAGGTCCGCATTTACATAATCGACCACCTGATTGGATTGTCCATCCGAACGGACATTACGAAACTTCACACATGCAAAACCTGCAGTCGCATCCGTTTCGTCTTTAATGGAAGCGGAAAAGCCGTCACCATAGAAAAGAGCACGGTCATCATTGGCCGGAGCTGTCATTTCCGCAACCGTCTTTCCCGAAGGAGGAGTTGCCGTATAGAACTTGTCAAGCAATTGCTTGCGGACCCGGGCGCACTTTCCCCAGCTGCAATTCGTGCCGGAAGGAATCGTAACATCCATTGTTGAATTATAAGTGGCAAGAACCAGAAAATTCATCCCACCATAGCTTTTTGTAGTAACCCCGTCAAAGAGTATCGGAAAAATGTTTTCATACTGTGCCCCATTCGTATTGTTGTCTGCCAGGAAAAGCATCTGATAGGCGGAATAAACTTCACCAGTCACCGGATTGGTAGCTCCCTCCGTACACAGATGATAATACCCGTTGTTTATCACCTTTTCTGCGTAATCCATGGCATTCTGCCACTGGGCAGTACCGGTATAAACCTCAGCATTCAAGTAGAGACGGGCCAGCAAATTCCATGCAGCTACCTTGTCAACACGCCCATAAGTATTCTGTCCCGGTTCTGCCATATCAGCCTCACACTCTTTCAGTTCTTTCTCAATATAATCGAAATACTGGGTACGTGTATAGCGTTCTGCCAATTCAGAAGAGACTTCTTCCGTAAATGCTGCGTTACCATACAAGTCCATGATGTAATAATACTGTAAAGCACGGATAAAACGGACTTCCGCACGTTGCATGGAAGACGTCCCGCCATCATCCGGAATCTGCTCCAAGAAAAAGTTACACAACGTGACAGTAAAATAAAGACGATAATATAGTCCGATAGAGAATGCGGCACTCGCTCCATAAGAATTGTGGAGCATTTCATCCATACCGGTATCTGTGAGCCATATCCAGTGTGCCTCATCCGTAGTGAGCTCATTCAGGTTCCATGCCATGCGGAAAAATTCTGAACGTCCTTCGTCCATGTCGTCAATATCCGCATTACCGCTTGGGCCGGTCTGTCCGGTCAAACAGAAACTTGCATATATCTTGTTAAAAAGAGCATTTTGATCCAAAGTCATGGTTTGCTGCGGATTGATAGGCTTTACATCCAAATCTCCCACACAAGACGAAAACCCTATCATAAGTGTAAAGGCAGCAACCGGAATTAATGATTTCATATTGTTGAATTTCATACTATTCTTAGTTTTAAAGGATTAAAAATTAAGGCTGAGTCCGAAAATTCCCACCAGAGGACGAGGATAGATACTGCCATCATATCCACCGTTGATTTCAGGATCCAGACCTTTGTACTTGGTTATCGTAAACACATTCTGGGCCGTGAGATAAGCACGCCCGCTGATTTTCTGCCCGAACAATTTGTCGAAAGAATAGCCCAGCGTAATGTTGTCACACTTCAAGAAAGAGGCATTCTGGATGAAATAATCAGAAAGGGCATCCAGGGCATCCACTTTCTTCCAGTTCTTGGCCAGTGACATCTGAGGCACATTGTGCCATGCATTGCCCGAATAAATACCGGTAACCGACAAATCAGAACGGCTACATTCAACAGCATTATAAGCATAATTACCCAGACTAGCACGCAGCGAGAAACTAAAATCCCAATTTTTATAAATCAATTTCGAGGAAAGTCCCATCAATACGTCCGGGTCTGATTTCTTATAGAAATAACGGTCGTTGTCATTGATGATGCCATTATTGTCACGGTCTACGAATTCGCCCTCTATCGGCTGGCCTTTCTCATCATAGACTTGCTGATAGGTGTAGAAGGCAGAGACAGCTTCGCCTACGGAATATCCCTTGATTCCATTGGAACCACTATCACCAACGGCAATTCCTCCATGACGAATGATGTATTTGTCACCTGTACTCTTCACCAGCTCGTCTATTTCATTAGTGTTGTGTGTCAGATTGAATCCCAACTCCCAACGCCAATCCTTCTGCTGAATGGCTCTCCATGTCACTGCAAATTCAAAACCCTTATTATGCAGTGAACCGATATTGCTCGTCACCTTATTCTTGAAATTGGAACCGGCAGCTACATAAACATCATTAATCAAATCCTTCGTCTTGCGATAGTAATAATCAAAATTGGCAGTGATTCTGTTGTCCAGGAATCCCAAATCAACCCCAATGTTATAAGTAGTGGTCTTTTCCCAGGTCAAGTCATTATTATAGGCATCCGGACGGTAAGTGATGCCATTACCCAAAACTGGATAATATGCTCCTTCCGAATTGGGGGTATATGAAGCAAAATAGGTATAATCGCCAATGCCTTCCTGCTGTCCGGTGATACCATAACCTGCACGAAACTTGAAATCGGAAACAGCATCCACATCTTTCAAGAAACCCTCCTCTTTCACCTTCCATGCCAATGCAACGGACGGGAACAATCCCCAACGGTTCTTTTTAGAGAAACGGGAAGAGCCATCATCACGCAAGGTGAAGGTCAGCAGATAACGGTCGAGTAAAGAATAGTTCATACGGCCAAAGAAAGAAACCAGATAGTTCTCCGTCTTGTAGAGTGTATTTTCTGACGGATTATAGATTTCACCGGCATGTTCAAGGTTCGTATCAGGGTAAGTTCCATAATAATAGTAATCTGTCTCTTTGTGGAAATGCTGCCATTCATAACCGGCCATGATATCAAAATGGTGCGCTTTCCCGAAGTCCTTCATGTACTGTGCATACATGTTCAATGACAAATTGTATGTATCTTGTGTATTCCAACCGACACGTCCATAATAATAATTGTCAAGGTCAAAACGGTTGTAATTCTTGTTGGACTTGCCGCTTGCCACATCCATACCACCATTAACATGCAAATGCAAATCCTCGAAACCATGAATCTTATAATCCAGTTCAATGTTCCCCATCAGCACTTTTGACTTTCCTTTATCCGAACGGTTATTCAGCATCCCGACGGGATTGGCCGTAGCCAAAGTATTGATGTTGTATCCCCATTCAGAATCTTTCCAGTCTACTGCTTCGGGCCATTCCCAATATCCACCAAAGTTTTTATCATAAAATTCCGTCCCGCCATAAACCGGCTTGGTAGGGTCCATTGAAGTGGCAGCTCCAATGGCATCGGTATTGGCATAGCTTGTCACAGAGTACATGCCCTTTGCGTTGAAGTTAACCTTCAAATGCTCATCAAAAAGAGAAGGGGAAAGATTCACACTGGCCGTATAACGCTCAAAACTTGATGTTTTCAGGATACCTTGCTGATTGGTGTAGCCCAGGGAAACACGATAAGGCATATTTTTCAATCCACCGGAAACAGTGATATTATGGTCGGTACTGACTGCCGTACGATAAATCTCGTCCTGCCAGTCGGTATCGGCAAAAAGATGCTCGCCCTGAGCATTCGTATATCCTAATGCCTGATATTCCGCACTCGCCAGAAACTCTTCATCAGAATAACCATATGTGTTCTGTACAAGTTTCATGAACTCTTTGGCATTCAGTACATCCAGTTTGTCCGTAACCATGCTGACGGACACATTACCATTATAAGAAATACGGGGTTTAGAGTTACTCTGTCCTTTCTTAGTAGTAATCAGGATAACGCCATTGGAGGCACGGGAACCATAAATAGCTGTAGCCGAAGCATCTTTCAACACAGTAAAACTCTCTATATCAGCCGGATTCACCAAAGCCAATGGATTGGACATTCCTTGCACTCCATAATTATCCATGGCAAGTCCGTCAATTACAATCAACGGGTCATTACTGGCATTCAATGAAGAACCGCCACGGATACGAATAGTGGCACTGCCACCCGGCTCACCACCATTGTTAACAACACTGACACCGGCAATCTTGCCTTGCATCATGTCTTGGGCAGATGTCGTCAGCCCCTTGTTCATTTCATCCGGTTTAATTGCCGTTACAGACCCGGTCAAATCATTTTTCCTAGCCACACCGTAACCGATGACCACAACCTCATCCAACAATTCACTGTCTTCCTGCAGGGTCACGACTACACTGGAAGCTGCAACCACCTCCTGAGTCTTATAACCGATAAAAGAAACTACCAAAGTAGAACCTTTGGGTACATTCAGTGAGAAATTACCGTCAAGATCGGTGATAGTCCCGTTTGTGGTATTTCCTTTTTCTACTACACTTGCACCTATCACTCCACCCAGGGCATCTTTAACATGCCCTTTCACAGTGATGCTTTGTGCATAAGTGCCTACTGACAAGAATAGCCCTAGGATTAAGGGCAGAATCATCCGATAGATTCTAAGATTAACTTGCTTCATGCATTCAATAAATTAAAGTTAACAATATCAATTATCTGTATATTTGTACGTAAGAAAGTATCTGTAACCAGGAGTCTATTCTTCCGCTATCAAATTCAAGTCTTGCCTTTCACCGGCAAATTTAGAGCAACATCATTTTCCCCGAAAGCAGATATCGGACATAAGAGGATAAAAAAAGGACAAACCCTCACCAGATATATTCTGATGAGGGTTTGTCCTTGTAAAAGCGGCATTATTCTGCCGCGTATTGTTTAGGGGGAAGTCCGAACTCTGCCTGAAAACATTTAGAAAAATAAGAGTGATTGGAAAAGCCTACCATATACATTACCTCTGCCACTGTAAACTTTTTCTGCTGCAACAACATGGCTGCTTTTTTCATGCGGATGGACTTGATATATTCCACAGGGGTCATTCCCGTCAGCTGTTTCAGTTTGCGGTACATCTGCTTGTTGTTGGTCGCCGCCCAGTCACAAAGAGTATTCACATTCAGCTCGGAATCCGAAATATGCTCTTCTATCAAGCGGGTGACATTTGCCAGAAATTTCTCGTCATACGAAACGGCCTCTATCGCTTTCGGAGTAGCAAGTACCTCCATACGCGCCTTGGCCTCATGAGTCTGCTTGCTGGAGAGTAACTGCTCTACCCGCAAGAGCAGGATATCCGGCTCGAAAGGTTTGGCTATGAAGGTATCAACGTGTAACTGTATACTCTCAAGTTCTGTCTCCTTATCACTCTTAGCCGTCAGCAGAATGATCGGGATGGTGGATGTAGGGATATGTTTTTTCAAACGCCGTACCATCTCTAACCCATCCATTACAGGCATCATTACATCCGAAACAATCAAATCGGGCAGCAATTCCATGGCAAGCTCCAATCCGGATTTGCCATTTTCTGCCACACGACAGCGATATTTGGCATGCAGAATCTGGTAAATGAATTCCGCCACTTCCGCATTATCATCTACAATCAATACAAGAGGAGCATCCGGTGAAAGAATATCCGGTGATGAATCAGGTACCCCTACCGGAGCTGTCTGCTCTTGATTCACAACCGGCAAAGTCAGGGTTACCGTAGTACCAACATTCTCCTCTGACATCAGCCGAACATTGCCACCATGCAATTCCGTATAGGTTTTCACCAAATAAAGTCCGATTCCAGTTCCCTCATTTTTTCCCGCAGTCTTGGATGATTGGAAGAAACGCTGGAAAATATACGGTTGGTCCTGAACTGGTATTCCGGTACCGGTATCTGCCACAGAAATATACACCTCCCTCCCACCTTCGGGAGCATCCAAAGAAAGAGTAACGGTTCCGCCTTCCGGCGTATATTTTACAGCATTGGAAAGCAGATTATCCAAAACAGACTCCAACTTGATGGCATCCATCTGAATGTATAGTTGTTCCCGATTCGTCCGAAATTCACAAGCGAGCTGTTTTTCCTTCATTTTTCCTTCTGTATAGAGTGCAAGCAAATCACGTGCAAAAGAGACCAGTTCTATCTGTGATAAAATCAATAAAGTCCTATTGCCGCTATCCACCCGGTTCAAGTCCAGCCCTTGATGAATCAATGAATTCAGTTTCATGGCATTGCGCTGAACCAATTCGAGCTGCTTCTTCTCCTGCTGATTCCTAATTTCCGGCAACATCCTGCTGATAGGGGCAATAATCATACTTAAAGGTGTCTTGAGGTCATGGGAAAGATTGGTAAAGAATTCCAGTTTGGCACGCGACTGTTCCAAAATCTTCTCCTTTTCCAAATGTTCCAGCTTCAAGCGGTTTTTCACACGGAAAAAGTGAATGGTCCAAACAATCAAAGCGCAGCATAACAGCATATAAAATGCCTTCGCCCACGAAGTATAGTACCATGGTGGAAGGATATGGACATCCAGACTATATATTTGTTCAAAGGGTTTGCCATAGGAATCCAGCTTACTTGCCATTAACCGATAGTTTCCATAATCCAGATTATTATAAATGATGCGGTTGGTATTGGGAGCCAGAAGAGTCCACTCACGCTCTACCCCTTCCAGACGATATACAATCCTGCTTTTCTCCTCCAGCGAGTAAGGCAAATCCGACAGTTCAAAAGCAAGATTATTCTGGTTGTACTCCAAGTTTATCTGTTCCATAAGACGGATGCTCCGGCAGTTTTTCTCCGAACCGGGCAAATAAAGCCGGTTATTCACATAAAGGGCTGTCAGCAATAACGGGCGTTCCGGATGTTCTGCCAGCAATGCATCCGGGGAGGAAATGGCAAAGCCATCCGCTGTGCCCAAGTATAGTTCACCCTCTTTCCTATCAAAGAACAAGCTGGTAAAACGTTTGTCGGCAATACTCAGGCGTCGCACTTCCAATGTCCGCTGGTCTGCCACCCAAAATCCGTCAGTAGTGGATATCCATATCTTTCCTTCAGCCTCTATCATGGAAAGCACTTCATAATGATTGAAAGCATCGAACGGCAAAACCTTTACCCTATTATCCGAAGGCTCCACACGCATTACTCCACCGGGAAAGCCAATCCAAATACAACCATCCTCGGCACACAAGACAAAATTGGGCCTTTGCCCCTCCTTGAACTCTCCTGAAGCAATATGGGTAATATTATTGGTAGAAGAATTTATTTTCTCAATACTGTTGGCACTACTGAGCAGGGCCAGTGCATTTCCTTCACTGTCAGGAACCATCTGGTTGATAAACATACCCGACAAACCATTGTGTATGGAATAGGTTCCTTCGGCTACATATGGCTGTGTAGAGGCATGCAGCAATTTATGTTTGTCTACGACAAAAATACCGCCCAAACAAGTAGCTACCCATAACTTTCCATTCTTGTCTT
Source organism: Bacteroides sp. AM07-18 (assembly GCF_003602695.1). Lineage (NCBI taxonomy): Bacteria > Pseudomonadati > Bacteroidota > Bacteroidia > Bacteroidales > Bacteroidaceae > Bacteroides > Bacteroides sp. AM07-18. The sequence continues at coordinate 127,791 of NZ_QTLM01000002.1, read as the reverse complement.
CGAAAAGGCCATATGCCCAGTTAGTATTGTAGCGGCGGGTACTGTCTACTATACTATAAGGTATAAACTGGCGGCTTTCCTCATCATAGCAGCTGATGCTCCCGTCTGTTGCCACCCAAAGGTATCCGTCCCGGTCTTCATACAACTGTCGTACCCGGTTATGGGTCAAAGGAAAATTCTTATCTCCCATCTTGTACCAGGTAACATCCCTGCCCTTTCCCGGCACCCGGCCTTCCGGCCTTTCCTCCTCAGAAAACGTGAAACGGATAAGTCCATTTGTTCCCCCAAACCAAAAATTACCATGCACATCACGCAACATGGAATAAAACTGGTTTCCTTCCCCCGTCCCGGTAATCCGCGATATGGGAACATAGCGTAATGTCTCTTTACAACGTGCCATGGATATGCCATAGTCCGTCCCCAGCCAGATATTCCGTTCACAATCCGCATAAACAGTCCATACAATGTTGTTGGACAGTGACTGGAGGTTCCGCGAATCATGCACGATATGCTGTAAAGGTGAATCTTCTCCGTATATGTACAGTCCATTGTCTGTCCCCACCAACAATTGCCCATATCCATCCAAAGCCATTGATTTGACAGAATTGTCATGAAAAGCATCAATTCTCTGTATTTGCCCGTCGGCAGGAGTATATTTGAAAAGACATCCTTCCGTACCTATCCAAATACATTTCCTCACCGCATCTTCCAACAAAGAGTTTACAAACAGATTACTTTTATTCCTGCTAGCAGGTAGTTCTATCATTTCAAAACGTCCGGTAACGGATGTATAGCGGCAACAGCCATTATAGGTACCAATGTAAAGCTGATGGTCTGAAGAATGGATAAGAGAGTAAATTGTCTGATGAGGGATACCTTCTTTTACGGAAGAAATCTCACGGGTCTGTGGATGATACGTATACAGCCCGTTCAGTGTGCCCAACCACAGCAACCCATCGTACATCACCAGTGTACGGATGTCCGTCGGAAAATCAATTCCCGGTTCCTCATAAGTATCTGTCCGGTAATTGTATATCAATAACCCGTTGTCTGCTCCCAGATAAAGATAGGTACTGTCTACTACTTCTCCGCAATAAATACGCGTATTGCTACGTTCGCCAAAAATGAAATGCGGTTGGGTGGAATAGCCGTCATAGCTGAACAGACCTTTATCCGAACCTATCCATATCAGTCCTTGTGTATCTTGCAGAAAACAGCTGATGACAGATGCCTCTGTCCCTAAACTGATATTCTGAAACAACCGGTAATCGGGCTTCTGTGCCCACATACGGCAAGGAAGGACAGTCTGTAAAAGTATAAAAACAAAAAGAATATATTTGTACATACTCAAGGTTATATTCATTAAAGGTCCGGACAAAGATAAGAAACCGCAATCGTTTGCACAAACTTACAACCCGATAAACCTCAACGAATAAGCACAATTTACCATATTACGTTATTTTTGCAATCGGATTAGGGAAGTTTACCTTATCTTTGTCCTCAAAACTATACCATGAATAAACCGCAGATTACCATCAAGGATATTGCCCGGGCGCTGAATGTCTCCCCTTCCACCGTGTCAAGAGCGCTGAAAGACAATCCGGACATCAGCAAGGAAACTCGTGACCTTGTCCATGCCTATGCGCGCGAACATAACTACAAGCCCAATGTACTGGCCGTAAATCTCCGCGCAAGCCGCAGCAATACCATCGGCGTCATTGTCCCCCAACTGGTACACCACTTCTTTTCCTGCGTATTGAGCGGAATTGAGAAAGCGGCGGCAAATGCCGGATATAATATCATAGTGGCGCAGAGCAGCGAATCGTACGAGCAGGAAGTGAAGATTGTGCATTCTTTCCTTGCCGCCCGTGTCTGCGGAGTCATCGCTTCACTTGCCAAGGACACTTCCCAATACGACCATTACCAGGAGCTACTGAACAACGATATTCCCATTGTCTTTTACGATCGTATCTGCACGGGGCTGAAAACCGAGCGAGTGGTGGTGGACGATTATGCCGGCTCCTTTGCCGCCGTGGAATACATGATACAGACCGGATGCAAGCGTATCCTTTTCTATGGTGCGGCTCCCCACCTGGAGATTACCAAGAATCGCCGAAACGGCTACCTGGATGCCATGAAGAAGTATAAAATTCCGGTGGACGACAGCATGATTCTGTTGTGCGACACCCGTGAACGCGCCATCTCCATCACTCCCGACCTGCTGGAAAGCGAAAACCGCCCTGACGGTTTCTTTGCCATCAACGACGAGACAGCTTCGGGCATACTGTATGCCTGCAAACTGGTCGGCGTAAAAGTTCCCGACGAAGTATCCATCTGCGGATTCACCGACGGAGCCATTGCGCAAAGCACCGACCCGAAGCTGACTACCGTGGAGCAGCATGGCGAGGAAGTAGGTAAAAGCGCTTTCAGCATTCTGACCGGAAAGCTGGAGGGAGAAGAGAAAAGCAACAACAAGATAGTACGTACCAATCTGGTGATAAGAGGAACTACGAAATAATAAAACATATTAAACCATCATGAAAGTAAAACCCGATTTAAGTTTCTGGAAGCTGTGGAACATCAGCTTTGGTTTTTTCGGCGTACAGATTGCATATGCTTTGCAGAGTGCAAACATCAGCCGTATCTTTTCCACTTTGGGTGCAGACCCGCATAATTTGAGTTATTTCTGGATATTACCGCCGTTGGCAGGTATCATTGTACAACCCATTGTGGGAGCCGCCAGTGACAAGACCTGGACACGCTTCGGACGGCGCATCCCTTATCTGTTTATAGGTTCGTTGGTGGCCGTACTCGTCATGTGCCTGCTACCCAATGCCGGAAGCTTCGGCATGGCAGTAAGTACAGCCATGATTTTCGGACTGGTATCGCTGATGTTCCTCGACACCTCCATCAATATGGCCATGCAACCCTTCAAAATGATGGTGGGTGACATGGTGAATGAGAAACAAAAAGGGCTCGCCTACTCCATCCAGAGTTTTCTCTGCAATGCAGGCAGCCTGGTGGGATATCTCTTCCCGTTCATCTTTGCATGGATTGGCATCAGCAATACAGCTCCCCAAGGAGTAATCCCCGACTCGGTGATTTACTCATTCTACATCGGAGCAGCCATCCTTATCTTCTGCGTCATCTACACTTCGATCAAAGTAAAAGAGATGCCGCCTGCCGAATATGCAGAGTATCACGGCATCACCGAAGAAGAGGAACATGAAAAGACCAACATGCTGAAGCTGCTCATCAAGGCTCCGAAAGCATTCTGGACTATCGGACTGGTACAGTTCTTCTGCTGGTTTGCCTTTATGTTCATGTGGACCTATACCAACGGCAGTATCGCTGCCAATGCTTTTGACGCCCCTACAGTGGAGCACCTGGTAGATGGTGTGACCAAAATAGTACTCGACACCAAGAGCCTGCAATATCAGAATGCCGCCGACTGGGTAGGCGTACTGTTTGCCGTGCAAGCCATCGGCTCTGTGCTTTGGGCCATCTGCATACCGATGTTCAAGGACCGCCGCCGCGTCTACTCACTCAGCCTTGTTCTGGGAGGTATAGGTTTCATTTCCACCTATTTTATGCATAATCCGTATATGTTGTTCATTTCCTTCCTGCTGATAGGTTGTGCATGGGCTGCCATGCTGGCACTGCCGTTCACCATCTTGACCAATGCACTGAGCGGAGGACATATGGGTACCTACTTAGGTCTTTTCAATGGTACCATCTGTATTCCACAGATTATTGCGGCAGCTTTGGGCGGCAGTATTCTGTCCTTGTTTACTCCGAAAGGAGTACTGCCCCCCGAAATCAATATGCTTGTATTGGCAGGAGTGATGCTGATAATAGGTGCTTTCTGTGTATATTTAATTAAAGAGACTAAGGGAGAGAAATAGAACCAAGCTCCTACTTCTGCACACAGATGACACAGATAAGGCAGATGAATACGGATTATTAGACAAACTTATCCGTGTTCATCTGCCTTATCTGTGTCATCTGTGTGCTATATTATCTTTTTTAATCCCCTCCCTTCCCCTTTCACTATTTTTGTCCTCACTTTTCTCTTTTATTTCCGCATATTGCGTATCTTTACGGCGATAACTACAGAAAACACGTCGCCATGAAAAAATACCTCAAGACCGATGAATGGAACATCATCGAAGACCAATTCCACCCCGACCGTCAACGGATGTCGGAAAGTATATTCAGTCTCGGAAACGGACGTTTCGGGCAACGGGGGTATTTTGAGGAGCCTTACAGCAGTGACAGTTACCGTGGTTCATTTGTGGCCGGCATCACTTTCCTGGACAAAACCCGCGTAGGATGGTGGAAGAACGGATTTCCCCCATATTACACCCGTATACCCAGGGCTGCTGACTGGAGCCGCATCAACCTGCGCCTCATCGATGAGGAACTCGATTTGGCAGGCTGGGATGTCGACAGCTTCAACCGCCGCCTGGATATGAAGGAAGGTATCTCCTACCGGGACATGGAAGTGACGTCTCCTCGCGGAAACCAGCTCCACATCCATGTAGAGCATATCACAAATATGGCAAGACCCAACCTCTGTCTCATCAAGTACAGCGTGTCTTCCATCAACTATACCGGCAGAATCTCACTCGTGCCCATCCTTGACGGGAATATAGTAGACGATGCCGACCTGCCAAACCTGAAAATATGGAACATACTGCGTTCCGGTTCTACCAGCAGCTGTGCCTATCTCTGGACACAGACCCGCCGGGAAGATGCACAAGTGTGCTACGCCATGACTTACCAATTCTTCAAAAACAACAAGGAAACCACTGCCAACCCCATACGGATAGAAAAGGAAAAGCAGACCGGTTTCAGCGTAGGTGCCGACGTAAAACCCGGAGACAACGTGACACTCATCAAATACACCGCCATTGCTTCTTCTCTCTACCACGAACGGAGTGAATTGGTGGAACACTCCGTGGCCGAGGCACGCGAAGCCAAGAGCATAGGCTGGAATACGCTGGTAGAAGAGCATCGAAGGGCCTGGCAGGAAATCTGGGACGAAACGGATGTCGTCATCGAAGGGGACCCGGAAGCGCAACAAGGTATCCGGTACAACATATTCCAGCTGTATCAGACTTACCGGGGAGATGATCCGCGCCTAAACATCGGCCCCAAAGGATTCACCGGAGAAAAATATGGCGGAAATACTTATTGGAACACGGAACTGTGTTGTGTACCGTTTTTTCTGCTCTCCACTCCCAAAGAGATTGCAAAGAACTTGCTGGCATATCGGTACAACCAGCTTCCCAAAGCCATCGAAAACGCCCGTAAACTGGGTTTCAAGGACGGTGCAGCGTTGTTTCCGCAGGTAACCAACAATGGAGAGGAATGCCACAGTGAATGGGAAATAACCTTCGAGGAAATCCACCGTAACAATATCATTGTCTATGCCATCGTTCAGCATGCAGCGCTGACGGGCAATATGGACTATATCGCTAAATATGGCCTGGAAGTAATGATTGCCGTCAGCCGTTTCTGGAGACAACGGGTATCCTTCTCCCAACCCAAACAGAAATATGTCATACTGGGGGTTACCGGCCCGGATGAATACGAAAACAATGTGGACAACAACTGGTACACTAACTATTCCTGTATACAGTGCCTCAAGATGACCCTCCGTTTTCTGGAAATGGTGGCACAGCAATATCCGGATGAATATGCCCACATACGCCGCATCACCAATCTCGACCAAGTGAAGGAAAGTGCCCGGTGGAGAGACATCATCGAACACATGTATCTGCCGGAAGACAAGGAACGGGGTATTTTTATCCAAAATGACGGCTATATGGATAAAGTACTGGAAAGTACAGATAACATTCCTGCCGAAGAACGCCCCATCAACCAACATTGGTCATGGGACCGCATTCTGCGCTCTTGCTACATCAAGCAGAGCGACGTGTTGCTCGGACTTTACCTCTATTATTTCTATTTTGACACGGAAACCGTCCGCCGCAATTTCGAGTTCTATGAGCCGATGACCGTACACGAATCCTCCCTTTCTCCCCACATCCATTCCATCCTGGCTGCACGCATCGGCAAAGTGGAAAAAGCTTACCAGCTTTTCCTGCATGCCACACGGCTTGACCTGGACGACTACAACAACGAAGCAGACCAAGGTCTGCACATAACCAGTATGCCCGGCAGCTGGCTGGCCATTGTACGCGGATTTGCAGGTATGCAGGTGCTGAAGGAGACGTTGTGTTTCTCCCCTGTCATACCGCAAAAATGGGACAGCTATTCATTCAAGGTGAATTATCTGAAAAACACACTTCACATACGGGTAGGAAAAGAAATCGAAATCTCGCTTACAGCAGGCAGCAAAGTGGACATACAAGTCTACGGACACCCATATACGCTGGAACGGGGGACGGAATTGAAAATTAATATGCCAATGTGCCAATGACCTGCGGCGTGATAGCGCAGCATAAACATTGCGCAGCCAATTAGCACATTGGCACATTAAATCATCATTTATCCTATAACCGGGAGAACATTTGGTTGTTTTCCCGGTTTTATGTTTTTATATATACCTGAACGAATAACTATATACTTGTTTACCAATGAAAAAAATGTTTCTTTTCGCCCTGGTCATGGCGTTGCTCATCACGTCGTGCGGGCAAAAACAAAAGGGTAGCAATACCCTTATCCGACCGGTGAAGACTGCGCAAGTCAGTTCACAGTCGGTTATCCGCAAAGACTTCTCCGGAATAGTGGAAGCCGTGGAATATGTGAGACTTGCCTTCCGCGTCAGCGGACAAATCATCAACCTCCCGGTTGTAGAGGGACAGCGGGTAAAAAAGGGGCAACTGATTGCCGCCATCGACCCACGCGACATCTCCCTGCAATATGCAGCCGACAAGGCTGCCTACGAAACAGCTGCCGCACAAGTGGAACGTAACAAACGGCTGCTTGGCCGCCAGGCTATCTCCGTGCAGGAATACGAAATCAGCGTAGCCAACTATCAGAAAGCAAAATCCACTTACGAGTTGTCCGGCAACAATATGCGGGATACGCGGCTGACAGCCCCTTTCGAGGGTTCCATCGAAAAACGGCTGGTAGAGAACTATCAGCGTGTCAATGCAGGAGAAGGGGTTGTACAGCTGGTAAATACACAGAAGCTACGAATCAAGTTCACCGTACCGGATGATTATCTCTATCTGCTCCGTGCCAAGGACGTAAAGTTCAAGGTGGTGTTCGACAGCTACCCCACAGAGGCTTTCGATGCCAGACTGGAAGAGTATCTTGACATCTCCACAGCAGGGACGGGTATTCCGGTGACAATAACAATTGACGACCCGCACTTTGACCGTACACGTTATGACGTAAAACCGGGATTCACATGCAAAATAAAGCTGGCATCGGATGTCGCTCCCTTTCTGGAAGAAAAGCTGATGAATGTACCGTTAAGCGCCGTATTTGGCGACAGTGAAAACCGGAAAACGTATGTATGGGTGGTGGAAGGTAATAAAGTCAGTCGCCGCGAAGTGACCGTTTATTCTCCAACGGGAGAGGCAAACCTGCTTATTTCTAAAGGGTTGGAACCGGGAGAAACCGTTGTGACGGCCGGAGTATACCAGCTGACAGAAGGAGAAGCAATAAAGGTACTAATGTGATTAATCACATTGGCACATTACATTCCCCATTTATCTAAAAAATATTCATTATGAATCTAGCCCAATATTCATTAGACAACACGAAGATAGTCTACTTCTTTCTGGCTGTGCTGCTTATCGGCGGTATACTGTCATTCGGCAGGTTGGGAAAGAAGGAAGACGCACCTTTCGTCATCAAGTCGGCAGTCATCATGACACGCTACCCGGGAGCGGAGCCGGCAGAAGTGGAACGGCTCGTCACCGAACCCATCTCCCGAGAAATACAGTCGATGAGCGGCGTCTACAAGATAAAGTCAGAGTCCATGTACGGACTCTCCAAGATAACCTTCGAACTGCAACCGTCACTCTCTGCCGCATCCATTCCGCAGAAGTGGGACGAACTGCGGCGTAAAGTGCTCAACATACAGCCCCAACTGCCCGCAGGCTCTTCTGTACCGACCGTCTCGGATGATTTTGGAGACGTTTTCGGCATCTATTACGGCCTGGTGGGTAACGACGGTTTCTCTTATGAAGAAATGAGAAACTGGGCGGAACGAATCAAGACACAAGTCATCACGGCAGACGGTGTGATGAAGGTAGCCCTTTTCGGTACACAGACAGAGGTCATCCATATATTCATCTCCGTAAACAAGCTGGCAGGAATGGGTATCGACCCCAAGCAGCTGGCCGGCCTGCTGCAATCGCAGAACCAGATTATCAATACGGGTGAAATCAGTGCCGGAGAACAACAGTTACGCATTGTGGCCAACGGTACCTACACGACTGTCGATGATATCCACAACCAGGTTATCACTACCTCCGGCGGACAAGTCAAGCTGGGTGACATCGCCATCATTGAAAAGGGATACATGGAACCTCCCGGCAATATCATGCACGTCAACGGAAAGCGCGCCATCGGTATCGGCATCTCCACCGACCCGACAAAGGATGTGGTAAAAACCGGTGAACTGGTAGACCGGAGGCTTGCCGAACTCATGCCCCTCATCCCCGTGGGGCTGGAACTGGAAAGTCTGTATCCCGAAAACGTGATTGCCAAAGAAGCCAACAACGGGTTCATCATCAATCTGATAGAATCCATCCTGATTGTGATTGTAATCATCATGCTGGTGATGGGCATGCGTGCAGGAGTACTGATTGGCTCTTCCCTTATATTCTCTATCGGAGGCACACTGCTCATTATGTCGTTTCTTGGCGTAGGTCTGAACCGGACCTCCCTCGCCGGATTCATCATAGCCATGGGAATGCTGGTGGACAATGCCATCGTGGTGACAGATAATGCCCAAATTGCCATTGCCCGCGGCATCGACCGCCGAAAAGCGCTGATAGACGGTGCCACCGGTCCCCAATGGGGATTGCTGGGAGCAACGTTCATTGCCATCTGTTCGTTTCTGCCACTGTATCTGGCTCCCTCTTCCGTAGCCGAAATCGTGAAACCGCTATTCGTAGTGTTGGCCATTTCCCTGGGATTAAGTTGGGTGCTGGCGTTGACACAAACCACTACATTCGGCAACTTCATACTGAAAGCAAAGGCTAAAGATGGTAGCAAGGACCCATACGACAAGCCTTTCTACCATAAATTCGCCTCCATCCTCAGCACACTGATACGCAAGAAGGCGTTGACCCTTGGAAGCATTACAGCACTGTTCATCCTCTCCCTCATCGTCATGGGGCTGATGCCCCAGAACTTCTTCCCTTCTCTGGACAAGCCCTACTTTCGGGCAGATGTATTCTATCCGGACGGGTACAGCATCCGCGAAGTAGAAACCGAAATGAAAAAGGTGGAAGCGCATCTGATGCAGCAGCCGGAAGTGAAACGGGTATCCGTCACATTCGGCAGCACACCGTTGCGTTACTATCTGGCCTCCACTTCCGTCGGTCCCAAACCTAACTTCGCCAATATCCTGGTGGAAGTAACGGACAGCAAATATACCAAGAAGCAGGAAGAGAACCTTGATGCCTACATGAAGGCCAACTATCCCAATGCCATCACCCGTACCATGTTGTTCAAACTCTCTCCTGCTGTAGATGCCGCCATTGAAATCGGGTTCATCGGCAATAACACGGATACGCTGGTCATGTTGACCAACAAGGCTCTGGACATCATGCACCGTGACGGCGAACTTATCAACGTGCGCAACTCCTGGGGCAATAAGATACCGGTATGGCATCCCGTTTACAGTCAGGAGCGTGCACAACCGTTGGGTATCTCCCGTCAAAGCATGGCACAGAGTATCCAGATCGGTACGAACGGCATGACACTTGGGGAATATAGGGAAGGAGACCAGGTACTTCCCGTTCTGTTGAAGGATAAAACTATCGACTCTTTCCGCATCAACGACTTGCGTACACTCCCCGTATTCGGCACTGCACGCGAAACAACCACTCTGGAACAAGTCGTCAGCCGGTTCGACTTCCAGTACAAGTTCTCCAATGTGAAAGACTACAACCGGCAGATGGTGATGATGGCGCAGGCCGACCCACGCCGCGGTGTGAATGCCATTGCCGCCTTCAACCGTATATGGAAGCAAGTGCAAGAAGAGATTGATGTGCCCGAAGGTTACACCATGAAATACTTCGGAGAGCAGGAAAGCCAGGCAGAAAGCAATGCCGCACTGGCAGCTAACCTGCCGCTGACATTCTTCCTTATGTTCGTCACCTTGCTGTTTCTGTTCCGCAGCTACCGGAAGCCGATTGTTATCCTGCTGATGCTGCCGCTTATCTTTATAGGTATTGTACTGGGACTGGTGGTATTGGGGAAATCATTCGACTTCTTCTCCATCCTCGGCTTGCTGGGGCTGATTGGAATGAATATCAAGAATGCCATCGTGCTGGTGGACCAGATTGATACGGAAACCGCTGCCGGAAAAGCACCGCGTGAAGCCGTTATCAGTGCAACGACCACCCGTATTGTCCCGGTGGCCATGGCATCGGGTACCACTATCCTGGGAATGTTGCCGTTATTGTTCGACGCCATGTTCGGCGGCATGGCGGCAACCATCATGGGTGGTTTGCTGGTAGCCTCGGCATTGACACTATTCGTGCTGCCGGTGGCTTATTGCGCCATTCATAAAATCAAGTGAGAGAACATTCAACAATTTACAGTTTACCAATTGAATGATGAAAACAAAGATACTTATTCTATCATTACTGTGCTCCGGACTGAATGCCGGGGCACAACAAGCATATCTGAGCCGCGAAGAATACCGCGACAAGGTAGAAGCATACAGCCAGATTCTGAAACAACAGCATCTGAAAACATTCGCCAGTACCGAGGCACGCAAGATTGCCTCCACCGGTTTCCTGCCCCAGATTGACATCACTGCCGAGGGTACCGCCAATCTCAATCATCTGGACCAATGGAACAGTCCGAAAGGAGACTACCACCCTTATACCTATCAGGCACTTGCCACCTTGACGCAGCCGCTTTATACCGGAGGTTCCCTAATAGCCCAAAAGAAAGTGGCGCAAGCCGAAGAGGCACTGGACCAACTTACCACAGAGCTGACCCTCGACCAGATACACTATCAAAGTGACGCCGTCTATTGGAATGCCTCTGCCGCCCGTGCCGGTCTGAAAGCCGCGGCTACCTTTCAGGATATTGTACAACAGCAGTACGACATCATCCAAGACCGCTTTGATGACGGTGCCATCAGCCGCACAGACTTGCTGATGATTTCCACCCGACGTAAGGAAGCCGAATTGCAGTACATCAAGGCACGCCAAAACCATACCCTTGCCCTGCAAAAACTGAATATCCTTATGGGCTCGGAACCGGACGCTCCCATAGACAGCATAGCCGAAATAGATATACCGACTGCCTCCATCATACCTCTGGGCCTGGATGATGTGCTGCTTCGCCGGGCAGAATATGCCAGTACCTCCGTGAACATCGCCCGCAGTGAAGCGCAACGGCATGCCGCCCTCAGCCGCTACAACCCACAAGTCAGCATGTTTCTCGCTACCGGTTGGGATACGGGAATCACCTATATGGGGCAGGATGTACCTCATACTCCCGTCGTAGGAGTCAATGTCAGCATCCCCATCTTCCGTTGGGGAGCCCGCTTCAAGACAAACCGCCAACAGAAAGCCTATATCGGCATACAGAAGCTGCAACAAAGCTATGTAACGGACAATATTCTGGAGGAACTCTCCGCAGCCACCACAAAACTGACGGAAACTGAACAGCAAGTCAAGACGGCCCGGGAGAATATGATACTCGCCGAAGAGAATCTGGGCCTTGTCACCTTCTCTTATAATGAAGGAAAAGCCAGCATGGCAGATGTGTTGTCCGCACAACTCTCGTGGACGCAGGCACACACCAACCTAATTGATGCGTATCTGGCAGAGAAGATGGCGGTGGCTGAATATTGGAAGGTGGTTAGTGAATGAAATGCCCCTCAAAGAAAAACATACAAAAAACTCCGGCATAGCTTTACAAAGCCATACCGGAGTTTCTTTATATTTTTCCTACTGACCGTTTATCCCAGGAATGAAATCAGCACACCCGCCGCAACAGCCGAACCGATTACACCGGAGATATTACTGGACATACAGTAATTCAGCACATGGTTTTTCGGGTCATACTTCGTTGCTATTTCATTGCAGACACGGCTTGCCATGGGTACGGCACTCAGGCCGGTAGCACCAATCAGCGGATTGATCTTCTTCTTGCTGAATAGGTTGAACAGCTTCACAAAGAAAATACCTCCCGTAATGGACAATGCAAATGCCAGGAAACCACCAATCACAATACCGATAGTCGTCCAATTCAGGAATGCCTCACTGGTCATCGTGGCGCCAACGCTCAATCCTAAGAAGATGGTAGCTGCATTCATGATACTATTAGCAGCAGCATCAAACAAGCGGCTTGTATCCGAACCGATTTCCTTAATCAAGTTACCGAACATCAACATACCAATCAAAGGTACTGCTGTGGGCACAAATAAAGCAACAATCGTAGTCACTGCAATCGGGAAGATAATCTTCAATACACGCAGATTCTTAATCTCGGTTTTCGAAGGATACAGCTTCTCCTGCTCCTTCATGTTAATCATCAATTCCTTCTTGGTACAGAACAGCTTCACCACCATCGGAATGATGACCGGTACCAGCGCCATATAAGAATAAGCAGCAATGGCAATCGGTCCCAACAGATGGGGAGCCAGCTTGATGGTAGTAAAGATAGCCGTAGGACCATCGGCACCACCGATAATGCCCAACGCACCTGCTTCCTGCGGAGTGAACCCTATCATCACAGCACAAAGCAGTACGGTGAAAATACCTAACTGCGCAGCCGCACCGAATATGGAGAGACGCAAGTTACGGAGCATCGGACCGAAGTCTGTCAGCGCACCCACACCCATAAAGATAACAGGCGGCAGAAAGCCGGTCTTAATCAGCATATAATAAATGAAGTTCATCAGTCCGAGGTCGTGCGCAATCTCGTGCAACGGCATCTCCCAAATATTCTTCATCACCCCGCCTACCATGACCATTCCGTTTTCATCTGCCTGAATCACCCCCATCTCGCCGCCGGGAAAGTTGGCAATGAGCACACCGAAAGCGATGGGTACCAACAACAATGGTTCATAGTGTTTCTTGATACCTAAATAAAGCAGGATGAAAGCGATGGCATACATCACGAGGAACGACGGATCAGCAATGATGTTACTGAAGGCCGTCATATCATAGAGTTTTGCAAATATATCTTCCATTATCCTATCTTCATTAATACATCATCTTCAGAAACAGAGTCACCCGGATTGACACAGATGGCAACAACCGTTCCATCAAAGTCTGCGCGGATGGCATTGTATGTCTTCATAGCTTCGATATAGCAGAGGAGGTCGCCACTCTTCACCTTGTCACCCACTTTCAACGGGGTTTCCTGCGCATTCTTTGTCAGGAAGAACTTGCCTTCGAGCGGAGCCGGAACGTCCTGACCTTCGCCTACGGGGGGAGCTGTCACCTTTTCGGTGGCCGAAGCGGGCAGGTCGATGTCACCGTATGCCACCGTCACGCGGTAAGCCTGACCGTCCACCTGCACAGTGAGCGTCTTGGGTTTGGCATCGTCCAGCGGAGACTTGTCACGTTCGGCACGGCGTTTCTCCACATCCTCCAGGAAGTCCTGCTTGGCCTTGCCACTCTTGTAAGCCTCGTATTGAGCCGGGTGCATGGCGTATTCGAAGAGCTCTTCGTCGTCCTCGCCCAGTTCCCACTTGTTCTCCTTCATCAGCTTGCGGTACTTGTCCAGAGCATCGGGATAGTTGTCCTGCGGATTGCCGGTGAAGAACTTGCGTCCTTCGCGTTCGGCCTTCTCTATGATTTCGGGAGCCAGCTGACCCGGCAGCTTACCTGCCTTGCCCAACAGCATATCCCAGATGTCGTCAGCAATCATACCCCAGCGTTCCTTGCCTTTCTCCATAGCAATGACGTTCATCATGGAAAGGTTCTTGACGTACTGGCTGAACGGAGTCACCAACGGGGGATAACCCACGCGCGGCCAAACATATGCCACTTCGTTGAACAACTTGATGAGCAGTTCATCCTGCTTCATGAAGGGCAGGTTGCGTTTTGCCTTGTATTTGTTGATGGACTCCAGATTGGATTCCAAGTCTGCCATCAGACTGCCCATCATGCCACCCGGCAGTCCGGGACCAATCAGCAGGGAGTTCATCAGGCGGTTGCGCGGGCTGATGTACAAGCCAAGGAAGTCGTCCATAAACTCCTGGATGAGTGCGCGTACCTTCATATATGCCTCCATATTGACTTCGGGCACCTGGAAGCCTGCATCCTTCAGCATGGCCTGCACACTGAGCAAGTCGGCATGTCCCGTACCCCAGGAAAGCGGCTCCATGCCTACGTCGATATAGTCGCAACCCGCTTCGCACACTTCAAGAATACTTGCCATATTGAAACCGGGACCCGCATGACTATGATACTGGATAGGAATATCGGGATGCGCCGCCTTGATATTGGCCACAATCTTGCCCAAAGAAACCGGACGTCCGATACCTGCCATATCCTTGATGCAGATTTCGTCGGCACCTGCCTTGATAAGCTTCAGTGCCATCTCCGTGTAGTATTCTACGGTATGGATGGGTGAATGGGTGATGCAGAGCGAGCATTGGGAAATCATTCCGGCATCGTGTGCATAGCCAATAGAAGGGATGATATTGCGGGTATCGTTCAAACCGCAGAAAGTACGCGTGATGTCCGTACCCTGCGCTTTCTTTACCTTATAGAACAGCTTGCGCACATCGGCGGGCACGGGACTCATGCGGAGGCCATTCAGGGCACGGTCCAACATGTGAGTCTGGATACCGGCTTCATGGAACGGCTTCGTCCACTCGCGCACGGCTTTATTCGGATTCTCCCCAAACAGCAGATTTACTTGTTCAAAACCTCCGCCATTGGTTTCCACGCGCGCAAAACAACCCATCTCAATGATGGCGGGAGCAACTTTCACCAGTTGGTCAACACGGGGTACATATTTTCCGGCACTCTGCCACATGTCCCTGAATACCAAACTGAACTTAATTTCCTTTTTCATACTAAATTATTCGGTGTGTTTTTATATAAGATTATTATTTCAGATTTTTTCTACCTTAGCAACTTTACCCTTACCTTGTGTCACTACTGTTACGGCTGCACTGATAGCTGCCAGAATATTACCGGGGACAGGTGCGGGACCATTTGCCGCAGCTTTAGCCGGTGTCACCTCTTCGGGCGCATATTTATTCACCAGTGCAATAAGAGCTTTTCCTAAGTTAATAACAATCAGCAGGATAGCGAAGACTGTTGCCATACCTACCACCATCAGCAGAAGTGCTGTATTCAAGTTTTCCATATTATAAATTATTAGTTATTCAGCCGAATTTACGAAAAATCGCTCGAAATTAACGATAATCCATTAAAGAAAGGCAGAGAAGAATGATAAAAGATGCTAAAAAGTAAAGCTTCCCGCACAACCAATGAGGCGGTACAGGAAACTTTTAGCATAAAACGGTGTCAGTCATCAATTGCTTTCAAGGAAGGAGAATCAGCCCAACGGATTCTCACCCTGGTCGCCGTCGTTGCCGCCGGGGGTTCCACCGGTATTGTCGCCGGGAGTAGTACCGGTGGAGGTAGAAGTCTTACCCCACTCTTTCCAAACAATCTTTGTATTCACCATGCTGCGGGTAGTCACCTGATTGCCACTATTACGCTCCACTTCGGGCAGGAAACGGACACGTACTCCGTTTATCAGCGAAGCGCTTACCTCCTCAGCCGTCGGCACCCCTCTTTTGGTAGAGGTAGCAGTATAGTAGAAAGTGCCTATACCGTCTATCTTCACAGTACGTCCCTGCCCCATGAAATTGCTCAATACACGCCCCAAGTTCTCCATCACCGCATACGTGTCACCACGGGTCACGGTAGAAATGAAAGACAGTTCATCTGCCACTTCACGGGTAGTAACCGCCTTGCCCCAGGTTACTGATTGAGGATACCACAAATCGTTTACTTTTTTTTGAACTCTTTTAAAAAATGCCATAATCGTAATGTTTTAAATGATTAATAATAGGTATATTCTGTTTCTCTTGTCTTACCCGAGAAGCAGAAGTTTTCATCGTGAGGCCTCAACGATTCAGCCGTCTGCTTTTCTCAAATTCGATGTTGCAAAGTTAGGGTGGGAAACAAGGGAAAACAAGAAAATGGCATCTACAACCGATTTTCATAAATCACTTAAAAACAAAGGATTACAAAAACCATATCTCTACAAGAAGAAGGGGGGAAATAAAGCTTAAATAAGAGGAATAAGGTGATAATCTCTACAAGCGACACACGCAAACCCCTGATAATGAAGCCACCTGTATCTTCCTATCTCTACAAGGTAATTGTTATAAGTTATTCTTTGCAATATGACATCATTTATGAGTTTATGCCAGTGAAAAGAAAGAATAAACACATAGAGAGAATGTGCCTCTCTACGTGTTTGGCTGATTTTACTTTGTTACCGCATTATACAAATCCTGATAGGTTTTCACCACACTATACACCACATCGCCAGTGCTGATAGCTGCAAAGTGACGACGGGCACACTCTATCTTGGCATCCTCGGCACGGCGAAGTTGTGATACTTCGATGTCGTTGCCTTTGGTTTCTGCCACGAAATAAACGTGCTTCACGGAATCTTCTCGAAAAGCTACAGCCCAGTCGGGATTATATTTGCCCATCGGGGTGTTGATGTAGAATCCACCGGGCAGTTTGCTATATACCACCACATCATCCTCAGCTTCCAGCGACTCGGCAAAACTCTTTTCTATACCTTCACTATCTACCACTACAAGGTCGTAAAGCGACTTGGAACTTTCGATAGCGTCCTTGCCAAGTGTACCACGCAGCGTAGCTTCCTCAAAGATGTCAGTACCAAAGGTCCCAGTACGTTTCTCATACTGGATGTGTTGGATGAGCGAGATAGCCTTACAATCGTTGATGATGCGACCGGCTTTGATGATGAACTCTTCTGGATTCAGCTTGAACTGATGGAAAGTCGCAGGATTAACGCCTTTCAGCATTTCTACAATGGTGCGGCGAGTTAGACCGGTGGATTGCACGAGTTCACCTACCAAGTCGTAAGTTACTTCTGCTCCAATAACTTCCGTTACCCGAATGGTTTTCACTGTAGCGGCACTCATGGCTGCTCCGGCTTCCAATTCTTCGCGGTCACGGATGCTTTCCATGCCGCCACTCTCCACTACAATACGGATTTCTGTCACATTCAGGTGCTTGTCGAGTGCATCAATGGCACTCTTGATGAGTTTTGGCGTTTCAAAACTCACGTTATAGTAGGTACGTGTATTGATGCGCCGCCACAACTCTTGCCACTCTTTTTTGTTGAAGTTGTCTTTAACTAAGTGAGCCTCCGTTTTATTACGTCCATTGGCTGGTTTGAAGGCATCGGGATTGAACACTTTATCCAACTGTTTGATGATAAACGAATGTAGATTTTCCACCTCACCAAACTGGAGCGAATCGGCTTTCTTTTCGTCAAAGTACTTTTGCGTGAGCTTGCCTTTCTTGATGTAACCTTGGGTTATCAGTTCTTCGTGGATTTCCACGGCCTGTTCGGTCGTAATCTTTATGCTGTGTCCATCTTGTGTCTGTGCCAGTTGGTCGGCAAACAGTGTGGCTGTCACCACTGCCGGACGGTTGGCGCAGGCTTCTGCCATATCGGTTTGCAGCTTCTTGGCAAAGTCGTCATAGCTCTCGCTGGCAATAACAGTCAGGATATTGGTGTCGAACACATGGTCGCCCAATACATCGGCATCTTGACGTTCGCCCTTATCGTTGACGCATAGGCGCATACCACGTCCCACCTCCTGACGTTTCTTGATTTCGTTGGAGGTGTCTTTCAACGTACAAATCTGGAACACATTAGGATTGTCCCAACCTTCCTTCAAGGCCGAGTGAGAGAAGATGAAGCGAACGGGGCAACTTTGGCTAAGTAAACGCTCCTTATCCTTCATGATAAGGTCGAAACCACGTTCTTCGTTTTCGCCTTCCTTATTCTTCGATTCCACGCTCTTCCCTTTTTTATCGATAGAGAAGTAACCATCGTGAATGTTTTCGGGCGCATGCTTCGGGTCGGAAAGAAAGCGTGTGTAAGAGGCATCCGTAAAGGTAGGCATAAACTCCTGCAAGGCACGTTGGTACTCCTCCTCAAACATCTTTGCGAACTTACCCTTTTCCACGTTGTCTTTATCGTAGATGCGATAACTGTCCACATGGTCGATAAAGAACAATGACAGCACTTTGATACCGCGAGCGAAAAGTTGGCGTTCACGCTCCAAATGGGTTTTGATGGTTTCTCGTATCTGATTGCGGCGGAGAATCTCCTCATTCACGCTGCCCACCACCTCACCGGGATGAAGCGTCAGTCCGTTGAGGAAATGCACGGTGTTGGTCAGTCCGTCTATACGTTCCACTTTAAAGTTATCGGCATATTCCTGCAAACCGCCGCTTTGCTCTTTGAGGTCGAAGCCCTCATTCACCAAGCGAATGGTCTGGCGTGTGCCACTGGTTGTCTTGACATCGAAGCCCAATCGAGCTTGTGGATTGCCTTTACTAATGACGATTTCATCTAGATAAACATAGCCATTGGTGGCTGTAGAACCCACTTGATGTACACTGCGTACTTCTATCTTCTTCACCAGCTTCTTGTTATAAGCGTCGATGGCATCGAGGCGATATACTTGGTTGAATATTTCACGGTGTGTGGCGCTGTATAGCAAGGTAAAGAGTGGGTTAAACAGTTTGATACCCTTTCGTGTGGCATTACTTTTATCCGTTCCCAACACGCTTTGCGGCTCGTCAATAATTAGGATGGGATTCGTTTTTGCCAAGATGTCAATAGGCTTTCGCGAACCGAACTCATCACGGCGTGAGAAGATGATACGGGCAGCGGAATCACCTGCGCGACCTTCCTTGTTTTTATCCTCGTTAAGCGAAGCATTGAAAGCCTGCGTATTGATAATCATTACATGAATGCCGTTATCCGAAGCAAAGGCATCAATCTTAGCAAGCTGCTTCGAATTGTAGATGAAGTATTGCATACGCTTACCATATTCTCCAGCAAAGTGTTCTGCCATACTCTCAAAACTCTTGAACACGCCTTCGCGGATGGCAATACTGGGCACTACAATCACAAATTTCGACCAACCATAGCGGGCGTTCAGCTCGTACATGGTCTTGATGTAGGTATAGGTCTTACCCGTACCTGTTTCCATCTCGATGGTAAAGGTGCGTCCGTCGCCCTCCAGATGCTCCACGGGCTTCAATCCTTCTGCCATCTGTATACCACGCACATTCTCGCAAATGCTTTCATTGTCAAGTACAAGGGGCAGATTGCCGAAGCCGTCGAAACTGAGCGCACCAAACTTGTTCAAGAAGGTGCGGCTGCCGTCGTGTTTGGGTTGTCCCTGAAATACGTCGCTCACGCATTTGGTGGCTTCCGCTTGAAAGCGTTGATGTTTATATCTTATTTTCACTTTTTGCCTCCTTTCTTACTTTTGTCGCTAATCGCCTTGATAGCGTTCAAATAATCTTGCTCCACATCGCTGAGTGTGCGTTGTTTATATTTACGATATTCAGTAGTGGCATGGTCCATTGCTTCTTGATGGGATACTCGGCCTCCATCCAGCAGGAGTTGTTCTCCAGTTGAGGTGAGTATGCGATCCAGATAGTTTGCCCAATCGTTCATGGTCATGGGTTGCTCTTTCTCGGCTTGGCGTTCTGCGAAATCAAGTAAAGCGATAATCATGTCAAGATTATAGAAGGTTGTCATGTATGACTTACCATCTGTGGCAGTTGTTCGGAATTTCCGAACAACTGAGTCCTCTTGTAGTTCGCCTTCTTCGAAAATGTGCTTAATATGCTCACTTACATTCGATTTACTCGTCTGATACAGCTCGCACATCTGCGCTTGAGTAAGCCATAAGGTATCTTCCTCAAGTTTCACATCTATCTTTGTCAGACCGTCATTGTCTGTATAGATTAGTATTTTATTGTTCTCTTCCATGGACACGTTAAATTACTCTGATATTATTAAACGCATCATTATCTGCCCAGTCCAAGGCTTGCTTGAACTGTTCGTAAATGTTGATTTTCTGAGCATCTTCTTTGAAGCAAGCATCACGGAAGAGTACACGCAAGGGGCTTTTGCCGGCCATCGCAGCTACTACCTTATCGGTAATACCTTCGGAGAAGCAAGCCACGAGATCACCTTCATTGACGGTATAGATGGTGCAACCGTCCACGATTTCTGTCTGCAAGGGCAAGTCCAAGCGAACACCCCATGCTAACATCGAGCCATAGAGCAGGTCGAGGTCGGTACGGTCAGCCTTGATATTGTTGGCAAAGAGGTCGAGCTGATCTTGCTTGTATTCCTTGGGCGAAATTGATACTTTCTCGTAGTTGCTTTCATCAAGGCGATAGACACGGAAGCCGGTATCGAGATTTTGTGTAGTAAGCGGAAAATCAGCTTTGATTTTTGCACCGGCACGACGGATGCGTTCTTTTCCTATTTCGCAGATATTTTTATAACCTTGGTCTTTCTTTGAATCACTTACTTCTTCAGGTAATTGAACAAGAATAAATTGACAATGCTTATCTTTTTCTGAATTTGTTTTCATCAGAGCATGTGCAGTACTTGCTGAACCTGAAAAGAAATCTAATACGATGGAATCTTCTTTCAAGTTAGCTAAAGTAATAAGACGTTGAAGCAATCTTACAGGCTTTGGCCCGTCAAATACACCTTTGTCACCAAAAAGAGATACTACTTCTTGTGCTCCTTCTTGACTATGACCAACTTCTTTATAAAACAGAATTGAGGTTGGTGCCATACCTTCATATTTCAATTCAGATAAAAAACGTTTTATTCTTGGTGTATTATCTCCATTAGGACCAAACCATATTCGGTTGTCTTGGAGTCTCTCTGCAAAAGCTTTTGCAGAGAGACTCCAGCAGCGTCCTGCTGGAGGCTCTACAATTTTCCCCGAAGGGGTCGTTATCGGATAATCACAAGCAGCATTATACGTTTTTACAGAAATGTCACTTGACATCCAAACTCCACGTGGATCATTGTCTGGATTAGAATACCGTAAATTAGCTTCTTCTGTTCGATCTAATCTGCCTATTGTGAAATCTTCAATCTGTTTGACGTACATCAAGATATAATCATGGCTATTTGATACATACTTTGCATCGTTCTTGGGAGAAAAAGCTCTTTCCCACACTAATTGTGCTACAAAATTATGTTCCCCAAATACTTCGTCACAAATATTTCTCAGATTGCGCACCTCATTATCATCAATCGAAATAAAGACAACTCCATCCTCCGTCAGTAAAGAACGAGCCACCAATAAACGTGCATAAATCATTGAACACCAATCCGAATGAAACTTACCATTCGTATCGGTATTCCTCCTGAAGCGATAGCCTAATTCGTCTACATTGCCAGCTTCGATATCCTCCTCGGCGGCGGTGCGGGCAAAATCATCGTGATACACAAAGTCATTACCCGTATTATAAGGCGGGTCGATATAAATCATCTTCACCTTACCCATATACGAGCGTTGCAGAAGTTTGAGCACTTCAAGGTTATCGCCCTCGATATAGATATTCTTTGTGTTGTCCCAATCCACGGAATTTTCCACCACCGGGCGCAAGGTCTTATCGGTTGGTTTGGCAGCTTCCGCACGAGCTGCGTTCTTACCGACCCATGTAAACTGATACATCTCGCCATCGCCATCTGTGGCATGGTCGCCAAGCAATCGGCGAAGCACCTCGAAGTTTACCTTTCGAGAGATTTCACCCGTCTTGTCATCACGTACTTCGGTAAATGCCGAAGGTGCAATCTGATAGAGCGCATCAAGATTGAGTTGCGTTCCGTCTGCGGAGTTCAAGTCCAAATGTTTTAATATGTCAGCCATATATTTTGTTTCTTAATTGTTTTCTAATGTTTTAAGTTCCTCTTCCAACTTAGCAATCTCACGCTTCAAGGCACGGGCTTCACTGTTGAGTTCCATCTGTTTGGCAAACTGCCTTTCATTCCGTACACGCTTCTGCAAGGCTTCCGCTACCCGTCGCTTACGGGCCAATTCATCTTGCAATGCCATAATCTGTTTTGTATCGGTAGCATTGGTAGTACCGAATCCGGAGATTTGCCCCGCAAAAGCTTCGTATATGTTATCCAGTGATGAACCTATCAATTTTAACTTTACATTCGCCTGCGGCATCCATTCTGTGTGGAAAGTTTTCAAGATATTGAATCGTGTCTTATCCACATCCGTCCATTCCTTGTAGTTGAGCAACAATCTACCACGATTGACATATTGCAGCACAAACACCACATGGCGCGGCATCAGACGGTCGATGGCAAGAAACACATCATCCGGCGTATCTTTCACTTTGAGCGTCACCAAGAACACCACAATTTCATGCACCGCCTTACCCTCGTCCACATTCATGGTGGATGGAGTCAACTTATAGAGCCATTGTATGCGTTCCACATCTTCCACAAATCGCGTCTTTAAGCGTGTGTTAATCTCCAAATGCTTGTAAAAGGCTGTCTTGGGTACCAATCTGTCCACGTGCGTGGAGGTAGGAAAGTTAAGTATATTGTCCATTTTGTCTCATCTAATTAACCTCATTATTATGATGCCGTTCATACGAATCCCATAAAAAGCGCACGAGAGTTGTACTACTTCCAATTGCTAAACTAGCATGACGAGATTCAAGCCCTTTATATGAACTGGACTTGCCATGTCCGCTACCATACAGATTTCTCAGTTCTGCAACGCCTTGTGCAATAGCTTTAAGATTACCAAGAATAGCCTTTATAGACTTAGCTCCTTTAACATCATCAGAGATATTTTTAGGCATCAGATGAAAATGTTTGAAAGTTTCATCAACAAGACGTGGAACTTCCCAATCTTTATCTACAGTACAGCCTTCAAATTCAAGTATTGTTTTACAACAACTTTCAATTAGTTCTTTAGCCTTACCAATTGCTTCTGTTGGATTTCCGTCCTTCAGATTGAGCATTAAATCAATTTGGGCTGATATGTAATCGCTGTCAAAAGCTTCTTTTAAAGTTTCAGCCGTAGCGGTCATAACCATTGTACCACCTGCTTTATCAAGTATGCTACGGCATTTTTTGTAAGCAACCGCACGGCTTTTACGATTTTCTTCATCATGTTCCTTCATTGAAGAAAGTTCGTAATATCTGATTAAATCGCTAAGTAGCTTCATTTTATCTTCATATTTTGCATCGTTGATATATGCTATCAGAGATTTGCCTTTTGAAAGTCTATATGTTTCACAAAGTGGAACGCCTATACTTTTATAGGTAAAAGCATCAAAATCAGCTGTACTAAAGTCCAGGACATAACCTCCTTCATTTAAGAAGTTGACTATAGTACCTATTTCTATATCAGATAATTTCATTTCTCTTTAATTATTAAGAAGGTTATCAACTCAAAGTCGTCCAAACCTTTAATTTCTCCATGCAAGGCTGTTGTCTCACCCACAGAGAAAAGGCTCTCAATGTCTGTTTCTTCCTTAATGCTTACGATGCTGTCAATAGCCATTTGGAGCAACGTGTTGTACTTGGTCATGCGGCGGCCGTCTTGCGTTTCACGGTTGACCGCAGCACAGAGCGCACGGTCATAATCGTTTTGATTTTTACAGAGCGCACGCATGATGTCGAGCAGTTGTTTAGGGTGCAGATGGTCGCAAATAACCTCTCCATCGTCTGCCAGATAGACCATGTAGAACGGATGCAGTTGATTCTTACGGTCAATATTAACGGCATTGTTGCGGTTCTTCAACACAAACATCACGCCCGGTTTCGCCAATTCGGAACCGGCTACCACCGCATTCAATCCGAAAGGTGCATGTTCAATATCCGGATGTTCCTTGACATATTGCAAGAGGTCAAGCCGAAACTCGTTCAATCCCAAATCCATGATGTTGATACCGGTGTCCATATCTTCAATATCCACCACTTCATTCTGTAACTTCTTTAGTTGTCCAAGGCGATATTCCAAATCGGCTTCTTCGCCCATAGAAAGCGGATTGCCGGTACCTGCTGCGGTAAGGATAGTAGCTTTCATTCGACTTTCGACACGTCCTTTGAGCTGAATATAGTCGTCAAGTTCCATATCCGGCCAGTAGTTGACAAGCTGGATTTGTTTGTTACGGCTACCGATACGGTCAATACGCCCGAAACGCTGGATGATGCGTACGGGATTCCAATGAATGTCATAATTGATGAGGTAGTCGCAATCCTGTAAATTTTGGCCTTCGCTGATACAATCAGTAGCTATAAGTACATCAATCTCATCCGTGGCATTGGGAAAGAGGGCTAAACGGTCTTTCGACAAAGGTGAAAAATAAGTCAGCACATTATTGAACGACATAGGAAACTTCGGCAATGTGCATCTGCCATCGGTAGAGCCGGTGATGAGAGCCGTATCGAGTCCGCAGGTTTCCTTTATCTTCGTGGATAACTGCTCATAGAGATAATTGGCTGTGTCGGCAAATGCCGTAAATATAAGCACTTTCTTGTTTTCTCCGTTTATCGGGTTACTAAATTTATGTTTCAAATCCCCGATAAGCATCTGTAACTTGCTGTCATGTTCGGGCGTAATGTCCTTCAACATCAACAAGAGCAGATCTAACCGTTCAAAATCGGCTTCAAGATCGCGTCGCCAACTCACATAGTCCATGTCAGCCAATGAAATCTTCGACTTCTTGGTGGCAAACGGATCAGTGTCGCCTTCGGATGAATCCATATCATCAGTGAAAGAAGATACATCAATGGTTGCACCGGAATATTTCTTGTCGTATGCATCTATCAGTTCCATTGTCTGCCGAATGTACTCATGGATGCGGTTAAGCGTCAGTCGGAAAGAATTGACCGAACTCTCCAGACGTTTCAACAGGTTGGTGGCCATGAGTTTGCGCAAGCCTTTCTCACGCCCGTCAATAGACAGACCTTCACCATCGTAGTCGATACTGTAACCGCTACGGGCACAATCGAAGAGATAAAGCGAAGGGGTGTATATGGAAAGATTCAGGGCATTGAGCTGTTCGGCAATGTCCTTGAAATTGATGGCATCGCCCAAGTCCGTCAAACGCGGACGGCGAGACAAGGGGGCAAGCCGCTTAGGAAACTCGCCAATATCTTTCGTGTCGTAATACTTGATGATATGGCTACGACTACGTGCGATGGTCACGGCATCGAGCATCTGAAAAAAGTCAAACTGAAGACTTGACAGCAATCGTTCCGTAGTCCGTTCGCTTGGCTCCAACTTAGCCCAACGATTATAGGCAGTCTGAGCAGACTTGAATATGTCGTCAATGTTACGGTCAAGTTCAAGGGCTTCGTTGATATTCTCCACACGCCCCTCGTATGCCAGTTGTAACTGGTTCTTCAAATCACCGAACCGATTATTGACCGGAGTTGCTGAAAGCATGAGCACTTTTGTCTTCACACCCTGACGGATGACACGTCGCATCAACCGCTGATAACGGTTCTCCTTGTGGCGGTCTGTCTCTACGAGCGTATCAAAATCCGCTTCATCCTCTTCGTCCACATTACCGCCATTGCGGAAGTTGTGGCTTTCGTCAATCACAATCAAGTCATAGTTTCCCCAATTCACATGCTCCAAGTCGAGGCCATTACTCAAACCACGGTCACGTGAAAGGTCGGAGTGGAAAAGGATGTCATACCTTAGCCGATCGGCAGCTACGGGGTTGTTTTTGTAATTGGCACGGAAAGTCTGCCAGTTGTCATTCAGTTTTTTAGGGCAAAGTACAAGCACCGACTTATTACGGTTCTCGTAATACTTGATAACCGCCAATGCCGTAAAGGTCTTGCCAAGACCTACTGAATCGGCAAGGATGCAACCATTGTATTTTTCCAACTTGTTAATGATAGCCAGCGCAGCATCACGTTGGAAATTATAGAGTTTATTCCAAATAATACTCGTTTTGAACCCCGTGCGTTCATTGGGCAACACATCTTCGCTGATGTCTTCCAAAAACTCATTAAAGATATTATAAAGAGCAATAAAATAGACATACTCCGGTGCATTTTCTTGATATACAGTGTCTATGTACTCCAATATACGCTTCGTTACATCCTCAAATTTCTCATCGTTATTCCATTGCTCATTGAAAATTTCCAGATATGCGTTTGCTGTCGGTGAAGGCAATACATTTACCACATTATACACATTAGCACCACGTTCACAGCCCAATTGTGTGGTAGTAAACTCATTAAACGGGAGGTAAACCCGTTGAGTTTCGTTGTTGACGTGCATAAATCCACCCATCTGTTCTTGCGAAGCATTGGAACGGAACTGCACTTTTCTACGAATCCAGTCTGCACACTCTTTGGCAATTGCTTTTTGTGATAATTGGTTACGAAGGCGAAGTTCAAAGTCTGTGCCATATAAATTACGTTCCCGGTTAAGTTTAGGGATGAAAAACTCCCGTTTCTCTTTCTTTGATTTATCCTTGATGAAAGTAGGAGACGTGAAAATGAAACGCAATTGTTCCACTTGCTCCAATTCTTCTTTCAATGCTTCGTAGGCATAGATGGAGAATGAAGCCGCAGCAATAGACACAAAAGTGCCTTTGGATAACCGTCCTTTGATGTCATCCACTACACGCTCGCTTATATTGTTTATTAATTTGGGATGTTCCATCCTCGTTTTTATTAAACCTTAATTCCGCGACACTTTACAAAAACAATTATTTAAAGTACTGAGCAATAAAATATTGCCCAGTACTTTGCCATGTCAGAAGATTCACTTAAATTAGTGTTGCAAAAAAAACATAAGAAATCTTCAACAAGCATGACAAAAATAAGCATAAAATCCGGTAAACTCACTTCTTTTGGAGGGATATTTTCAATTATGGAGCAATTTGATTCTATGCTCTCATCCGTAATCAATTCAACACTTTAGCAGTCCGATGGAAAGCGAACTATTGAAATAACAAGGAATAACATTTTTTTAAGTCACCAATCAGTTTTTCATCTCATTTTGCAACAACATTTCAACCCCCCAAAGCATCTGCTTCAAGCTATCAAGCCGCCACAGCCCATCCCCCTCCCAAAACACCTTCTGAAGTGGGGGTATCTCACTATACGACTGAGGTACCCTAAGTATACGACTGAGGGTATCTAAGTATACGACTGAATAGGGCTCAGTATAGATTTCCCACCCACAGAACCACATCCGGAACAAGCGTTGGCAAAAAAACAGTTTATGGAAATTGGGAAATACCAAGTGAGATTATACCTGATTCGGCGATGAAAGTGCAGCTAAAATCTTCTTGAAACTTCGAGATTCTTGAAGAATCTATCATTCTCAGCAGCTTCCAATCACTCCCTCCAGCGTCTCTCCGTCGGCAAACAGCCTCCCATCCGCCTGCATCATCCGCTTCTTCAGGCGGAACTTCTGCTGGGACACGGAAGCGGGAGACACGGCAATGAGCGTGGCAATCTGTGCATTGCTGAAGTGCAGGCGGATAAGCATGCAGAGCTGGCTGTCGGCAGGCGTAAGCTGGGGAAAGCGCAGGACAAGGCGTTTGGAAGCGCCCTTGTATACTCTGTCAGTAAGCTTCTGCAAGTAGTCCCACTGGCTGTCCGCAAGGAATTTGGGCTGGATGCGCAACTGCTTCACCACTTCGTCTGCGTCTATCATGGCGGAAGCAAGCGCCTGCACCTGCCCGTCGAGCATCCGGACACGCTCGCCCTCTTTCCTCAACAGTTCCAGTTCGCGGGGCACAGGGTTGTCTTCATACTCCTTGAGACGGGCACGGAGTGACTCGTTTTCCTTATCCAGACGGCTGCCATGTTCCATGAGGTTTGTCAGCGAGCTATGCACTTCTTCGCGCTCTTCGTCGGTCAGCGACATCTCCTTCAGGCATTCTTCCAGTTCCTCGCGCTCGCGTTCATTGTTGCGCAAGCGCTGTTCGTTTTCACTCAGGGTGACAAGATAGTTACGGTGACTACGTTCTTTCTTGAAACGGATAAGGCTGAACAGCATAGCACCGGAAATGCTGAACATAATCACAGAAAACACTCCCCAGAAAAAACGTTCGTAACCACTGACCGGCTTCAGCCGCACATGCCTGCCATCGGAAAGCTCCTTTATCTGATTATACTCACGGTGCAAACCGGAAATCAGGCGGACGGCCCGGGCACTGTCGACAGCACCGCATTGCACCAACGAGTCAGCATGAGAAAGGGACTGTTCGTAGTTCATCAAAGTTCTATCGGCAGGTTTCGAGCAGGCTGTCAGCCCCAGAAGGAGAATCAGCAGGAGAAAAAGGAAGGTATGTTTCATCTTGAAATTTTGTGTTTATAATAAGCAAGGTGTAAAATCGGTAAGGAACGAGCTTACTTCAACAGTTTTCATAATCAATGCATATTAATCGTTGCAGAAACAAAGGTAACACTTTCTTCCCACAATAAATAAAGAGGTACAAAGTTTTTCATTACTTTGTACCTCCTCTTTTTCTTCGACTTGCATCATTTATAGCCGTGAGTCAGCAAAAATCGTATAGCTTAGAACTCGCTCGTAAAGTGGAACTTGATATGCTTGAAGTCCATCTGCGCCATCTGCAACACATATCCGCTGTCCGCCAGGAACACATCCCTACCCTCGCGGTCTTTCGCCATGTACTGGTATTTGCGCTTCTTGAAGGCTTCCAGTTCAGCCGCATCATCGCTCTCAATCCAGCAGGCTTTATACAGACTGAGCGGCTCCCAACGGCACTTCGCACTGTATTCATTCTCCAGACGATACTGGATGACCTCGAACTGCAACTGCCCCACCGTACCGATAATCTTACGCCCGTTGAACTGGTTGACGAACAACTGCGCCACACCTTCGTCCATCAACTGGTCGATACCCTTGGCAAGCTGTTTCTGCTTCATTGGGTCGGCATTCTCAATGTACTTGAACATCTCCGGCGAGAAACTCGGAAGCCCCTTGAAGTGAAGCGCCTCGCCTTCGGTCAGCGTATCGCCAATCTTGAACGTACCGTTATCCGGCAGGCCGATAATATCTCCCGCCCAAGCCTCATCGACAGTTGTCTTGCGCTGCGCCATGAACTGCGTAGGCGACGAGAAACGCATCGTCTTGCCATGACGTACATGCAAGTACGGGGCATTGCGTACAAACTTCCCGGAGCAGATTTTGCAGAAAGCGATACATGAACGGTGATTCGGGTCGATATTGGCGGTTATCTTAAAGATGAATCCGGTAAATTTAGGTTCTTCCGGCTCCACCTCACGTTCTTCCGCCTTCACGGGACGGGGACTGGGAGCAATCTCCACAAAGCAATCCAACAGTTCCTGCACACCGAAATTATTCAGTGCCGAACCGAAGAATACGGGAGCAAGCTCTCCTTTCAAGTATTCCTCCTTATCAAATTCGGGGTAAACACCGTCTATCAGTTCCAATTCTCCGCGCAGCTTGTCGGCCAGTTGGGCGCCAATCTGGTTGTCCAGCTCCTCGGTATGGATGTCCACTTCCACCTTCTCCGTCACTACCTGCTTGCTGGGCTGGTAGAGGTTGAGGTTATGCTCGTAGATATTGTAGACACCCTTGAAACGGACACCGCTCTCGATAGGCCACGTCAAGGGACGCACGTGGATGTGCAGTTCCTCCTCCAGCTCGTCCAGCAGGTCGAACGGGTCTTTGGCTTCACGGTCCATCTTGTTGATGAAGATAATCACCGGCGTATTACGCATACGGCAGACCTCCATCAGCTTGCGTGTCTGCGTTTCCACACCTTTCGCACCGTCCACCACGATGATAACGCTATCCACGGCCGTCAGCGTGCGGTAGGTATCTTCAGCAAAGTCCTGGTGACCCGGAGTATCAAGGATGTTGACCTTGTAGTCATGGTAGTCGAACTCCATTACAGAAGTGGTAACGGAAATACCACGCTGTTTTTCAATATCCATCCAGTCCGACGTTGCCGTCTTCTTTATCTTATTGCTCTTTACGGCACCCGCCACCTGGATTTGTCCACCAAAAAGCAACAGCTTCTCGGTCAATGATGTCTTACCGGCATCCGGATGCGCGATAATCGCAAACGTTCTCCGTCTCTCTATTTCGTTGTTATTGGCCATATATCAATTAGTCAGTAATAATCACTCTTCCAAATTCTTCATGCAGACGGCAAGGCTCGCCTCCCAATGGGGTATATCGATGCCGAATGTCTTCTTTATCTTTGTCTTGTCCAACACGGAATAATGCGGACGCGGCGCCTTGGCAGGGAATTCGTCCGTATGCAGCGGACTTACCTTGCAGCTCTTGATACCTGCCAGACGATGGATAGCCAACGTAAAATCATACCACGAGCAGACTCCCTCGTTGCTGAAGTGATAGATGCCGGGCACGATTCCCTGGCTGATAGCCGCAAAGATGGCGCGTGCCAAATCATTGGCGTATGTCGGCGTACCTATCTGGTCGAATACAACTCCCAGCGTCTCGCGCTCGCGTCCCAAACGGAGCATCGTCTTCACAAAATTATTTCCATAAATGGAATAGAGCCACGCCGTACGGATAATCATGGCACGGCTGCAATGCTTCATCACCGCCTGCTCACCCGCCAGTTTGGTAAAACCATATACTGAATCGGGACAAGTAGCCGCCTCTTCCGTATAGGGGATGTGTCCGGTTCCGTCAAAAACATAGTCGGTAGACACTTGTATCAATGCAGCACCGCAAGCTTCGGCAGCGGCAGCCAGATAGCCCGGAGCGACATGGTTCAGCTTGTCGCAAAGCTCCTGATTGTCTTCCGCCTTGTCTACAGCCGTATAAGCGGCGCAATTCACGATTACATCTATCCGGTTGTCCTTCACAAACCCATGCACAGATTGTTCGTCGCAAATGTCCAATTCCTGCACGTCAGTGAAAAAATAAGCATGTTGTCCGTTTTCTTTCGACAACACTCGCATTTCATTGCCAAGTTGACCGTTGGCACCGGTTATCAGAATATTCATTTAATAAAGTTACACTTATATATAGAATGTTACGATGAACAATATTTTCCTCCATAATTATCAATTATCCATCAACTCCAATTCTCCCCGCTTCTCCTTGTCATAATAGTTGGCAAGCAACGAGACGAAACCGCTGATGGCCTCCATAGCCTTTGCCGTGCCCTGACTGATTTCCTTCTTCTGCAAGCGCAACAGCAGCACTCCATAAAGTGCCTCGAAACAAGTGTCTACCTCAGGCTCCTCTTTCCGGCCGCTCTTCTGGCGCA
Organism: Bacteroides sp. AM07-18; assembly: GCF_003602695.1. Lineage (NCBI taxonomy): Bacteria > Pseudomonadati > Bacteroidota > Bacteroidia > Bacteroidales > Bacteroidaceae > Bacteroides > Bacteroides sp. AM07-18. The sequence continues at coordinate 96,292 of NZ_QTLM01000002.1, read as the reverse complement.
GCTCCACGATAAAAGGCAGTGCCTTGAAATAAGCCGCATTATAGAACGGATATTTCGTAGAAGCCAGCAATTCGCCATGCAGCTCCGTCAGGTTCAGAATGACATTCCGGTTGATTTGCAGATGTCCTTTTTCCGTTACGCCTTCCGCACGCATCATATCTGCCAGATTTCCATACCATTCTTCCAACGCAGGCCGTTCCTCCTCCGGATAGCGCAAAATGATGTTCTGGCGTATCCGGTCTATGTCACAGCCGTTGGCACGGAGCAAATCCTCCACCTGCCACATATATATAAGGTATTCGGCTATATTCTTTTCTTTCAGTTGTTGCGCAATCTTCACGATAAAATGTATGAATTATGATTTTTCACCTTCCCACTCAATACAGCGATTCACCCATCAGCGTAAACACCAATCCCACCACAGACACCACAATGACAATGCTCCCGATAATACGGTTCAGCATCCAGATGCCACGCAAGTTGAATTGTGTACGGACTTTATTGACAAAAAAGGTAATGCCAAACCACCATGCCAAAGCGCCCAATGCGATGGCCAAGTATCCGGTAACGGCCTCGAATACCAGCACTCCCTCACTTACAAAAGCGAAGCGGGCGAAAAGGCCTACAAAAAGGAATATAATCAGAGGATTGGAAAGCGTGACGGCAAACGCCGTTATGAAGTTATGAAAATAGGAACCCTTGTTGATGGATACCGGACGGATGGACTGTACCGGATTGCTGCGGAACGTATAAACGCCAAACGCCAACAGAAGAATGCTTCCGAAAAGTTGCAGGTAAAAGATGTTCTTGTTGACATAATCAAAAACGAAACTCATCCCGTAGCCCGTCAGCAAAGCATATGCAATATCGCTTAGCGAAGCTCCTATCCCCGTTACGAAACCATACCACCGTCCTTTATTCAAAGTACGCTGAATACACAATACTCCTACAGGACCCAATGGCGCGGACACAATGACGCCGATAATGAACCCCTTCCACAATATGTCAAATATGGTCTCTATCTGAATCATGGCTGCAAATATCGGACTTTTTTATGAGACGAACGAATAGTGTTAACGTTTTTTCGACGGAAAAGGATTTTAAGAAGTAAAGATTATCCATTTTACATATTATTCCGTATATTTACCTCCGAACTTAACAATACCCCCTTATGAAACGAATAAAAAAAACTCTAACACTCGTTTCCATGGCCGTCTTACTACTGACGGCATGCGAAGCCCCCAAGGAACTCGGTGTGGTTCCATATCCGCAGTATGCCCAAACAACGTCAAAAACAGTAGAACTGCCATCTACGGTAACCTTCTCGACCAATCTGGCGAAATCCGACATGAATGACTTGCTGGCCTATCTGCCGGACTTTGCCATCCCCATGAAGCTTGTCGACAAGAATCCTTTTGTAACGATAGAAATAACGGACGCAACGGATAATCCAATCGCTGCCGAAGGCTACAACCTGACAGTCAGCAAACAAGGTGTAAACATTCAGGCCTCCTCCGCAGCAGGTGCCTTCTATGGACTGCAAACCCTGGCACAACTTGCCCGTAACGGGAAGGAACTGCCAGTCACGACCATCAAGGACGAACCCAGATTCCCCTATCGTGGGCTGCACCTGGATGTTTCAAGACACTTCTTTAACACGGACTATGTCAAGAAACAAATAGACCTGGTAGCCACCTACAAAATCAACCGCCTGCATTGGCATCTGACCGACGGTGCCGGATGGCGGCTGGAGATTCCGGGCTATCCCCGCCTGACAGAATTCGCAGCCTGGAGAAAAGCCGCCAATCTGCAGGATTGGGGGAAATATGACCATCACTTCTGCGAGAAGGATGAAGAAGGAGCCTATGGAGGCTACTATACGGAAGCGGATGTACGTGAGGTTCTGGAATATGCCCGCTTGAGGCATGTCACCGTTATCCCCGAAATAGAAATGCCGGGACACTCGGGAGAAGTACTGGCAGCCTATCCACAGCTGTCCTGTACCGGCAAGCCTTATACATCCGGTGAAGTCTGTATCGGAAACGAAGAGACCTTCAAGTTCTTCGAAGATGTGCTGGATGAAGTGATACGGCTGTTCCCTTCCCGGTATATCCATATTGGAGGTGATGAAGCCAGCAGACGCCACTGGAAGGCATGCCCCAAATGCCAGAAGCGCATGAAGGAAGAAGGGCTCAAAGATGAAAGTGAGCTGCAAAGCTATATGATAGTCCGCATAGAGAAGTACCTCAACGACAAAGGGCGTGAAATCATCGGCTGGGACGAGATACTGGATGGAGGCCTGGCCCCCAACGCAACCGTCATGTCGTGGCGGGGTACGGAGGGTGGCATTGCCGCCGCCCGCATGGGGCATTACGCCATCATGACACCGGAGAGCCACTGCTATCTGGACCACTACCAGGATGACCCTGAGACACAGCCGCTGGCGTTTGGCGCCTGCATCCCCATCGGACAGACCTACTCCTACGACCCGGCTCCCGATTCATTGGGAAGTGATATCTGCAAATACATATTAGGCGTGCAAGGCAATGTATGGGCTGAATATCTGCCCACTTACGAACATGCCGAATATATGATATACCCACGCATCATCGCTCTGGCAGAAGTAGGCTGGACTCCCATGGAGAACAAGCATCCGGAGAGTTTCAAGAGACGTATCAACAACGAAATACGATACATCCGGACGAAAGGGTACAACCCGTTCACCTTGTCGGAACAAGTGCAGACCAGCCAGACCGTTGACTATGCCAAGAAAAAAATCATGCTGTCCCTCACCTCCGAAAAACATCCGATTGACATCCGCTACACAACGGACGGCTCCGAACCGACTGTATCTTCCAAGTTATACAAGAAACCGTTTGCCGTAAAAGACTCCATATTGCTGACCGCACGCCTTTTCGACGGAGAAAAGCCTATCGGAAAAAGCCTTCACCTGCGCACCGACTACCATAAGGGCATAGGCAAAAAGATAACCTATGCACCGGGCGGCAGATACTATCAGCATAAAGAAGTATACAAAGGCGGCGGTGACGCCGGTCTCCTCGACGGACTTCGCGGCGGCAAAAGCTACATGGACGGACGATGGCAGGGCTTCTGCCCCAATGATTTGGATGCCATTATCGACCTGGGCGAAGTGACCGCCATACATCGGGTCATGGCCAACTTCATGCAAATCCGTACCCCACAAGTATTTCTCCCTGCCAAAGTGGAAGTATGGGCATCTGTTGATGGCAAGAACTTCACCCTGCTGGGCAGTGATATCTGCAGCGAGGAAGAGGCCGGAAAGGACGTGATATTCCGTGATTTCGGCTGGATTGGCACCCCCACTGAGGCACGATATGTACGCTTCCATGCCATACAAGGGAAGAAGCAATTCTTATTTACGGATGAAATCGTCATACAATAACACACATCCGGTTTTTATGAAACAGAACAAAAAACGCATACGAGTAAAATTGCATGCGTTTTTTGTTTTCCTTTTTTTCTCCTCCCCACCGATTTTACGTATCTTTGCCCCCAAGAAGAAAAGATGAAGATACTCAAAGAAGTAACTTCAATCGTAAAATCGTAAATCGTAAAATCGTAAATATAACTATGATTCTTTTTTTCAGAACCCCATCCAAGAGTGTGATTGCCGTAGAATGTAATCACGAACTCCCCCAGGCAGACAGCGACAAACTCTGCTGGCTTTTTGGAGAAGCCACCCCCGAAAGTGAAGACAACCTGAAAGGACATTTCGTCGGCCCGCGCCGTGAGATGATTACTCCTTGGAGTACAAACGCCGTAGAAATCACCCAGAATATGGGGCTGGACGGCATCATACGCATCGAGGAGTACTTCCCCGTAAAAGATGAGAACGCAGACCACGATCCGATGCTGCAACGTATGTACAAGGGGCTGGACCAGAATGTATTTACAACCAACCGGCAGCCGGAACCGATTGTACACATCGAAGACCTGGAGGCATACAATGAAAAGGAAGGTCTGGCACTCTCCAAAGAGGAAATGGATTACCTCAAGAAGGTAGAGAAAGACCTCGGGCGCCCTCTGACAGACTCCGAAGTATTCGGCTTCGCGCAAATCAACTCCGAGCACTGCCGTCACAAAATCTTCGGCGGGACATTCATCATCGATGGAGTGGAACAGGAATCTTCACTCTTCCAGATGATAAAGAAAACTACACAAGAGAATCCCAACAAAATTATCTCTGCCTACAAAGACAATGTAGCCTTTGCCGAAGGTCCGGTTATCGAACAGTTTGCTCCGGCAGACCACTCCAAGCCCGACTATTTCCAAGTAAAGGACATCAAGAGTGTCATCTCCCTGAAAGCGGAAACACATAACTTTCCCACAACAGTAGAACCGTTCAACGGTGCGTCTACCGGTACGGGCGGTGAGATTCGCGACCGTATGGGCGGCGGTAAGGGCTCTTGGCCGATTGCCGGAACAGCCGTTTACATGACCTCCTACCCCCGTACGGAAGAAGGACGTCCCTGGGAAGAGATTCTGCCGGTACGCAAATGGCTGTATCAAACTCCCGAACAAATACTAATCAAAGCCTCCAATGGTGCCAGTGATTTCGGGAACAAATTCGGCCAACCGCTAATCTGCGGTTCCGTGCTCACTTTCGAACATAAGGAAAAAGATGAAGTCTATGGTTACGACAAAGTGATTATGCTTGCCGGAGGCGTAGGCTACGGTACCCAGCGTGACTGTTTGAAAGGTACACCGGAAGCCAGCAACAAAGTGGTTGTCATCGGTGGAGACAATTATCGCATCGGTTTGGGCGGCGGCTCCGTATCTTCCGTAGATACCGGACGCTACAGCAGTGGCATCGAGCTGAATGCCGTGCAACGCGCCAACGCCGAAATGCAGAAACGCGCCTACAACGTGGTACGCGCACTTTGTGAGGAAGAGACCAATCCGGTGGTTTCCATCCACGACCACGGCTCTGCCGGACATGTAAACTGTCTGTCCGAATTGGTAGAGGAATGCGGCGGTTTAATTGACATGAGCAAGTTGCCCATCGGTGACACGACTCTGTCTGCCAAGGAAATCATTGCCAACGAAAGCCAGGAACGCATGGGCTTGCTGATTCAGGAAGAGGCCATCGAACATGTACGCAAGGTAGCCGAACGTGAGCGTGCCCCGATGTACGTAGTCGGTGAAACGACCGGCGACCATCGCTTTGCCTTCCAGCAAGCTGACGGTGTACGTCCGTTCGACCTCGCCGTAGAACAGATGTTCGGCTCTTCCCCCAAGACCTATATGGTGGACAAGACCGTGGAACGTCACTACGAAATGCCCCAATACGAAGTTTCCCAACTACACGAATACCTCACCAATGTGCTCCAACTGGAAGCTGTGGCTTGTAAAGACTGGTTAACAAACAAGGTGGACCGTTCTGTAACAGGCAAGATTGCCCGCCAACAGTGCCAGGGTGAATTGCAGTTGCCTCTGAGCGATTGTGGTGTGGTAGCTTTGGACTATCGCGGCGAAAAGGGTATCGCAACCTCTCTGGGCCATGCTCCCCAGGCGGCACTTGCCGACCCGGCAGCCGGCTCCGTTCTTTCCGTCAGCGAAGCATTGACCAACTTGGTTTGGGCACCGCTTGCCGAAGGTCTGGACAGCGTTTCCCTTTCTGCCAACTGGATGTGGCCTTGCCGTTCGCAAGAAGGTGAAGATGCCCGTCTGTACACGGCAGTAAAGGCCTTGAGTGACTTCTGCTGTTCCCTGCAAATCAATGTACCGACCGGTAAAGACTCTCTTTCCATGACACAGAAATACCCCGACGGCAGCAAAGTAATTTCTCCGGGCACGGTAATTGTTTCTGCCGGTGGAGAAGTTTCCGACGTCAAGAAAGTCGTATCTCCGGTGCTGGTTAACAATGAAAAGACTACCATTTATCATATAGACTTCAGTTTCGACAACCTGAAACTCGGCGGTTCTGCCTTTGCTCAGACCCTGGGCAAGGTAGGTGACGAAGTTCCCAGCGTGCAGGATGCCGAATACTTCCGCGATGCTTTCCTTGCCGTGCAGGAACTGGTCAACAAGGGACTGATTCTTGCCGGACATGATATTTCCGCCGGTGGTCTTATCACTACACTGCTTGAAATGTGCTTTGCCAATGTGGAAGGCGGTATGGAAATCAACCTGGATAAAATCAAGGAGCAAGACCTTATCAAGATTCTGTTTGCGGAGAACCCGGGTATCGTTATCCAGGTGAGCGACAAGCACAAGGAAGCTGTAAAGCAAATCCTGGAAGATGCAGGCGTAGGTTACGTGAAGCTCGGCAAACCGACAGACGAACGCCATATTCTTGTATCAAAAGGCGATGCTACTTATCAGTTTGGCATCGACTATATGCGTGATGTATGGTACTCTACTTCTTATCTCCTTGACCGTAAGCAGTCCATGAACGGCTGTGCCAAGAAGCGTTTCGAGAACTACAAGATGCAACCGGTGGAATTCGCCTTCATGCCGGACTTCAAAGGCAAGTTCTCACAATACGGCATCGACCCGGACCGCCGCACACCTTCCGGTATCCGCGCCGCCATCATCCGTGAAAAAGGAACCAACGGCGAACGCGAAATGGCCTACTCACTCTATCTGGCAGGCTTCGATGTGAAGGACGTTACCATGACCGACCTTATCAGCGGTCGCGAAACGTTGGAAGATGTAAACATGATTGTTTACTGCGGTGGTTTCTCCAACTCCGACGTTCTTGGTTCTGCTAAGGGTTGGGCAGGTGCTTTCCTCTTCAATCCGAAAGCAAAAGAAGCGCTCGACAAATATTATGCACGCGAGGATACGCTTTCACTGGGTGTCTGCAACGGCTGCCAGCTCATGATGGAACTTAATCTTATCAATCCCGAGCACAAGAAAAACGGCAAGATGCTTCATAACGACTCACACAAGTTTGAATCCAGATTCCTCGGTGTTACTGTCCCCACCAACCGCAGCGTAATGCTCGGCTCACTGAGTGGAAGCAAACTGGGTATCTGGGTAGCTCACGGTGAAGGAAAATTCTCCTTGCCATACGACGAGGACAAATACAACGTCGTGCTGAAATACTCATACGACGAATACCCTTCCAACCCCAACGGCTCAGATTATTCCATAGCCGGATTGGCAAGTGCCGACGGACGTCATCTGGCCATGATGCCCCACTTGGAACGTGCCATCTTCCCCTGGCAGAACGGTTGCTACCCCGCAGACCGCGTAAACAGCGACCAAATCACTCCTTGGGTAGAAGCATTTGTCAATGCACGCAAGTGGGTGGAAGCCAATAAAAAATGAACTGAACTTCCTTTTTTATAGAAATGTAACAAGCGCGGGTTATGAATAATCCCGCGCTTGTTACATTTCTATTCTTCGCTTTCTTTTTTTGCTTTTCTCAAACAAAAGCATTATTTTTGTGTTTATTTTCAACTCTCCCTCAGTACAACATTCAAAAAACCGCTCGACAATTATGAAAAAGTACTTCTTTTTCTACATACTACTATTATTGCCAATTATAGGCATTGCACAAACATACAAATACATCGGTGTGGAAGACGGTTTGAGCAACAGACGGGTATATGCTATTCAAAAGGGACCCAAAGGTTACATGTGGTTTCTTACCCACGACGGCATCGACCGATACAACGGAAAAGAATTCAAGCCGTACAAACTGATGGATGGAGATGAGGAAGTGAATTCCATGATGAACCTGAACTGGCTCTATGTGGATTCCAAAGGAACCATATGGGAAATTGGCAAGAAAGGACGCGTGTTCCGCTATGATACAAAACACGACCGTTTTGTCCTGGTATACAAGCTACCCGAAAGCGAAGTGAAAGGACGTCCAACCCCTATCAGTTACGGTTTTGTGGATGCCAACAGCGTAATATGGCTTTGCAATGAAGATGCCCTATATCTGTACGACAGCAATACCCAGAAGGTGACATTCATTCAAAACGAAATAGGAGAACGAATTACTGATATCGCACAGATTGATTCGACCCACTTCTTCATCGGGACCGACATCGGCATACATTATGCTGAGCTGGCCAACAACACCCTCACCCTCAGTCCCTGCAACCAATTGGACACCTTGAAGATACAAATCAACGAACTATACTATCATAAACCGTCTCACAAGGTTTTTATCGGTACTTTCCAACGGGGAATATTTACCTATGACCTGAATGAGCACAAAGTCATGCATATCCCATCCGGACTGATGGACGTTAGTATTAACTGTATCCGTGCCTACAATAACAATGAAATCCTCATAGCTACAGACGGGGCCGGTGTCTACAAAATGAATACCGATACCTATGAATCTATACCATACATTGTTGCTGACTATAACCGGTACAACTCAATGAACGGAAATACCATCAATGATATCTACATTGACAGTGAACAACGCATCTGGATGGCTAATTATCCCATTGGTATAACTGTACGCAACAACCGATATGCCGATTATCAATGGATAAAACACTCTATCGGCAATAAACAGTCACTCATCAATGACCAGGTAAATGCCATCATTGAAGACCATGACGGCGATTTATGGTTTGCCACCAATAACGGCATCAGCCTTTATTATAGCAAGACGAAACAATGGCATTCTTTTCTCAGCAGTTTCGACACCGCAAGCCATAGTAAAAACCATATCTTCATCTCATTGTGCGAAGTGGAGCCCGGCATCATCTGGGCCGGAGGATATAGTTCCGGCATCTACCAGATCAACAAGAAACTACTGTCCACAGAGTTCTTTACTCCGTCTTTATTCAGTAATCTGAATATCCGGCCGGACAAGTATATCCGTTCCATTATGAAAGATTCTTCAGGAAACATCTGGTTCGGAGGGTATTATAACTTAAAAGAAATAGATTATTCCAGAAAAAATATACGCCATTTCCCGGGCTTGAATGGTATCACTGCCATCATAGAGAAAGACTCCACACATATGTGGATAGGCACTTCCACCGGCTTGTACCTGTTGGAAAAAGCAACCGGTAAGTATACCTATATCCAGATGCCGGTAGAATCCTACTACATCTACTCCCTATGCCAAGCTTCCGACGGAATGCTGTATATCGGTACCAACAATGCCGGTTTACTGGTATATGATACGACCAAAAACACATTCAGACATTATCATAGAGACAACTGCGCCTTGATTTCCAATAATATCTATACACTATTGTCTGATGGTAAAGGAAATATCTTTCTGAGTACAGAACACGGTCTGTCCACCTTCTATCCTGTCGAAGAGACATTCCATAACTGGACCAAAGAACAAGGACTGAAGTCTGACCATTTCAACGCAGCCTCAGGCACCTTGAGGAAAAACGGCAATTTCATTTTCGGCAGTACGGATGGAGCCATAGAATTCAACAAAGACATGATCCTGCCTCGCGACTATAAGTTCAAAATGGTATTCAGTGACCTGCGGGTATTCTATCAGACCGTTTATCCCAAGGATGAAGGTTCTCCACTTATTCTGGATATTGACGAGACAAAAACCTTGCGTTTGAAGTACAACCAGAACATCTTCTCATTGCAGGTCTCAGACATCAACTATGACTATCCTTCCCTAATTCTGTACTCCTGGAAACTGGAAGGCTTCTATGAGGGTTGGAGCCGTCCGGGAGAGGAAAACGTCATCCGTTTTACCAACCTGAGTCCGGGCAACTATACCCTCCGCGTACGTGCCATCTCCAACGAAGACCGTCGTATTGTCCTGGAGGAACGCAGTATGGACATCATTATCGAGCAACCCCTCTGGCTCAGTTTCTGGGCGCTGATACTCTATGCAGTGATTATCATATCCATTGCAAGCATCACTCTACGAATAATAGTCTTGAGAAAACAGCGGAAAGAATCCGATGAGAAAATACGCTTCTTCGTCAATACAGCGCATGATATACGTACTCCACTGACGCTCATCAAAGCACCCTTGGAAGAAATCACCGAACGCGAGCAACTGACTTCCAGCGGACAGAGCAACATCAATACAGCCCTGCGAAACGTAAATGCCTTGTTGCGCCTGACCACCAACCTTATTAATTTCGAACGCGCAGACACCTATTCCGGAAGTCTATACGTATCCGAATACGAACTGAGCACATATATGGAAGAGACGATCGATGCTTTCCGTTCATACGCAAACATAAAACACATCAACCTAACCTACGAAAGCAGCTTCCGTTATCTGAACGTATGGTTAGATAAGGACAAGATGGATTCCATTTTGAAAAATATCATATCCAACGCACTGAAATATACACCGGACGGCGGCAATGTACATGTCTTTACTTCCGAGACAGAAGATACCTGGAGTATTGAGGTGAAAGATACCGGTATCGGAATTCCGGCTTCAGAACAGAAAAAGCTGTTCAAGATGCATTTCCGTGGCAGTAATGCTATCAATTCCAAAGTTATCGGCAGCGGCATCGGACTACTTCTGGTAGGGAAACTTGTACGCTTACATAAAGGAAAGCTCAACTTCAGCAGCATGGAAGGGAAAGGCTCTTGCATCAAAATCACGTTCCCCAAAGGGAACAAGCATTTCCGCAAAGCAATCCAACGCCCTCAACCCAAAAACGAACGGATTGTTTATTCGGCCTCCGGAGTGCCTATCAATGCCTCTACTACATCATCCCCTGCTTCCAGTGGAATCTACGACAAGACGCAACAACAGTCACAAAACAACAGTAACCACCAGAAAATTCTTATTGTAGAGGACAATGACGAATTAAGGGAATATCTGCGTAGAACATTGTCTGAACAATACAACATACAAGTATGCTCCAATGGAAAAGAAGCACTGACCATTGTCAAGGAGTATATGCCCAACCTCGTCATTTCAGACATCATGATGCCGGAAATGAGAGGAGACGAATTGTGTCATATCCTGAAGAACGACATCGAGACATCACATATCCCCATCATCCTGCTCACAGCACTGAATACCGACAAGAATATCATCGAGGGACTGCAAAGCGGAGCGGATGAATATATTGTGAAACCCTTCAATATCGGTATATTGCGGGCAAACATTGCCAACCTGCTGACTAACCGGGCACTGTTGCGCCACAAATATGCCAGCCTGGACCTGAACGACGAGAAGAACAATACGGATTGCATCAACTGCTCCAACGACTTGGACTGGAAATTCATTGCAACCGTCAAAAAGAGCGTCGAAGACAATATGGACAACCCAAGCTTCAACGTCGACGTGCTCTGCAACCTGCTGAATATGAGTAGGACCAGCTTCTACAATAAGATAAAGGCACTGACCGACCAAGCTCCGGCTGACTACATCCGGCTGATTCGACTGAAACATGCTGCCCAACTTCTGAAAGAACAAAAGCATACCATCACCGAGATTTCAGAGCTGACCGGTTTCAGTGATGCGAAATATTTCCGTGAAGTATTCAAGAAACATTTCAATATGAGCCCAAGCCAGTATGCCAAGAGAGGGAAGGAAGGGAAAGATGATAAAGAAATAAAGTAAATTACAACATTTTGAATATGAATATATATCTTGAAGCATTCTCCATTTTCTTTAAGATAGGAGCCTTTACCATCGGCGGCGGTTATGCTATGGTACCGCTGATAGAAAACGAAATCGTAACCAAACGAAACTGGATAGCCAAAGAAGATTTCATTGACCTGCTTGCTATATCACAGTCCGCTCCGGGCATCCTTGCCGTCAATATATCCATTTTTATAGGGTACCGGCTACGGGGAATACGAGGGAGCATAATCACTGCATTGGGAACCATACTTCCTTCGTTTCTCATCATCCTCGCCATAGCGTTGTTCTTTCACAACTTCAAGGACAACATCATTGTGGAACGTATATTCAAAGGTATTCGCCCGGCAGTGGTTGCATTGATTGCAGCCCCTACATTCAGCATGGCTAAATCGGCCCGGATAAACCGATACAACATATGGATACCGGTGGTTTCAGCACTGCTCATCTGGCTGTTGGGCTTCTCTCCCATCTGGATTATCATTGCGGCAGGTGTAGGAGGATACTGCTTCGGACGTTTTCAACGTCCGAAGAATTAAAAATTAAAGAATTAAAAATTAAAAAGGATAGCAACATTAATCATTAATCACTAACCATTTATCATTAATTACTAATCATGGTTTTCTTACAGTTATTCTATACATTCTTTAAGATTGGGCTTTTCGGCTTTGGTGGCGGATATGCCATGTTGTCTATGATACAAGGTGAAGTAGTTACCCGTTACGGTTGGCTTACAGCGCAGGAATTTACTGATATTGTGGCAATCAGCCAGATGACACCCGGTCCGATAGGAATCAATTCGGCAACTTATGTGGGTTATACTACGATAGCTGATTGCTACGGTACAAGCTATGGTATTTTAGGTTCTATTATTGCTACGTTTGCCGTGGTGCTTCCTTCTTTCCTACTGATGCTGACCATCAGCAAATTCTTTCTGAAATACCAGAAACATCCTTCCGTGGAAGCGGTATTCAGTGGGCTCCGCCCGGCAGTGGTCGGTCTGCTAGCCTCAGCCGCGCTGGTATTGATGAATTCGGAAAACTTCAGTTCTCCCAAAGAAGACATATATTCCTTCGTCATCAGCTGCCTCATCTTCCTCGTGGCATTTATAGGCACAAAGAAATATAAACTGAACCCGATAGGAATGATTGTAGCTTGTGGAATAGCAGGATTGATACTTTATTAAGGATTAAGGATTAAACGTTAATGATTAATCCCTAATCCTTAATCCCTAATTTTTAAAGTTTAATCTTCTTTCCAACGGATTTCGATTCATTATGCAGACGGTCCAAGGCTGTCACCACATAGCGGTACTTTGTCTTTCCGTCTTCGTAAGGAAGTTTATAGAAATTATCGCGCGTGATGGCTACAATATGGGAAGGGTCATCTATATTCACTTTCTCTTTGTCATTAAAGCGATAGACCACATATTGGACGGCACGGTTCATTTCCTCTTTATACTTGGGAGCTGTCCAGAAAAGAATATATCCGTCTTCCGTCCACACCGGTTTCATCTTACGTACCTTTGCCGGGGCTTCGTTATCCATGAAATCGAAAACGGGAGGTAGCGCCGGATACTTATGATATTCGGCAATCAGGGCATCGCGATACTTGCCTGCATTCTCTACAACCGCACTGGCAGGCCACTGGCAACTGCCACCGATGGTCTGATAGGCCCGTTGCAAGGCCATTTTGCGAGGAAGCTGATTTATCGACGGGTTCTTGGGGTCGGCATTCTGCACGGTGTTCATCACGGACTGGCCGATAAACAAGGGGCGGTTTTCCGTATTCCTGGCCCACCACTTCACCAGTGTCTCATAGTCGGCAACCGGATGTCCTATATGCCAATAAATCTGCGGAATATTATAGTCTATCCAACCTTCACGGGCCCACAGCAACACGTCCGCATAAAGGTCATCGTAGTTTTGCAGGCCTTTGGTCTTACTGCCAAGCGGGTCACTGCTTTCATTCCGGTAAATGCCAAACGGAGAAACCCCGAACTTCACCCACGGCTTGATTTCACGAATTGTTTCATGCAGTTTCTTAATCAGCACATTCACGTTGCTCCGGCGCCAGTCTCCTTTATTGCTGAAACCTCCGCCAAAACGTGCAAAACTTGCATCGTCAGGGAAATCCTTTCCCTTAATGGGATAAGGATAAAAGTAATCGTCCATATGAATGGCATCCACATCATAGCGGGAAACGATGTCGCTCACCACCATGCAGATGTGCCGGCGGCTCTCAGGCAGTGCCGGGTCAAAATACAACTGGTCGCCATAAGTGACAAACCATTCCGGATGGATATTGTACACATGATTGGGAGCCAACTCACTCTTCAAGGTCGTCTTCGTGCGATACGGATTAATCCATGCATGAAACTCCATACCACGCTTATGGCATTCATCAATCATAAACTGCATAGGGTCCCAATAGGGTTCGGGCGCTTTACCCTGCACTCCGGTAAGGAAACGACTCCACGGTTCCAGTCTGGAAGCATACAGAGCATCCGCTTCGGGACGTACCTGGAAAATTATGGCGTTGATTCCCGCCTTCTGCAAGGAATTCAACTGCCCGATCAGATTCTGCTTCAGTTTTTCGGTCGGCATTCCACGGAACTGTCCGTTTACTGACTGTATCCATGCTGCACGAAATTCACGTTTAGGATAGGTAGACCCGGTCTGCACTTGCGCAAATACTCCTCCCGCCATTAGCAGCAAGAAGAATACACATAAAAGGGATTTTACTCTCATTCTCTAATTACAGCTTTTTAATACTTAAAATAGTTTATAATTAAGGTTTGTCCTTCATCGGCCATTCCACAATAAAGCGGCATCCTCCGCAATAGGTGTCATCCAGATAAATCCGGCCTCCCACCAACTCCATTATCTCATTGGCTATGGCAAGCCCCAATCCGGACCCTTTGGTAAACGTGTCCACTTTATAAAAACGTTCGAAAATACGGTCCGATTCGTCCGGCCTGATGCCTATACCGGTATCCTCTATCACGAAGCGCAATACATGTCGGGACTTATCTTCCTCGCAGGAAACGCGTATATGACCTTCTTCCGTAAACTTCACCGCATTATCCAACAAAGACACCAGCACCATTTTCAGCCATTGCCGGGCTGCATAAAAGGCCATAATGCCGGAAGCAGGCACATATTCCAGTTCAACTCCCGGCTTCAGTTCCGGACGGAAGCCCTCAATACATTCCTTGCAACACGCATCCACTTCTATCTCCTCCCGCGGCATCTCCCACACTCGCGAATCCATATCCGCAATATTGAGTATGTTCTCCATCAGACTCAACAGATATGTATTGTTGCCCTCCACTTGTTCAACATACTCGCGTTTCTCCACATCATCCAGCTTCTCTTGAGCCAGCAAGGTAGAAAAGCCGACGATGGAATTCAACGGAGTACGGATTTCATGGGTGATATGCTGTATAAAGGAACTTTTGACCTGGCTCATTTTTTCCACCGCCCTGCGTGCAGCTTCCAACTTGCGGTTCATGGAGAGGGTGCGGATATACAGATAAGTAATGAGCAGCAAAAGCAACAATACCAGTCCGCCAACAGCCAAGGCTATCATCAGTCGTTCCTTGTTCAATCTGGCACTCAGCTCCAGCTTCTCCATCTTCAACCGGTCCACCTCAAACTGTGCCGTATATTTGCTTAGCTTGTCATCCATTTCTGCCGTACGCACGGAGTCACTCACGGCGGCATATCTGGCATAACTGCGGCAAGCCGCACGATAATCGCCCAACTGTTCCTGCAGTTCTCCTTTCATATAATGGTTATAAGGATAGCAAAGCCCCAGTGAATGCTGATAATCCATGAGTGAATCCACGTAAGCAATGTTACCTTTCAAATCACCGAGGATACGGCAACACATTATCTTATAGCCAAACCATGCTTCGGGCGTCGAGCTCTCCGGATGTTGACGGTAGAAGCGGTCGGTCTCCTCAATATAAGGCTCAGTAGCCTTTCTACCTTCATTGGCCAATAAGCCTATAACCCTGAATTCACAGAAACGCAGGTGCAGGGAAGGGTCTATGCTGACTTGTTTACGGTTCAGTTTGTCCTCCAGTTGCGACAATTTACTCAGATACTCGCCGGCTTCCGCATACTCACTGCGTGAAAGATAAGTCTGGATAATATTAAGCAACACCACGTATGCGTCACGATAATAGCTGCCCCCCTCGAAAAGTTTCAGTGCATTGTTGTAATTCTCTATACACAGTTTTACGTTGTTTCCAAAGACCCGATGGTTATACCCGATGCACATTTCGCCACATGCCAATCCGTATTTATCCCGGGCTTGCTCGGCATCCTGATGGAGCCTGACGGTTTCAGCCATCGCCTCCTCCTGCATACCTTTCTCCGTCATGCGCTGAATGTACTGCCGCCACGCCATATACCGGTCTCGTGTCCGTTGGTATTTCCGGCACCAGTCCATATATTCATAGGTTGCGGCTTTCAAGTGGTCAATGTCCCCCAACTGATAATAATGAGAAATCAAGTTGTTATGGGCATCACTAATCTGTACCGTATCGTTCAGTTCGCGGGCAAGTTTTATCCACCGGGCATTGATGGAAGGCAATCGGTCTTGTCCCAACACTTTCTGCGCACTATCTGCCAGAGCTTTCATCTCTCCATAAGGGTCTTCGGCATGCAGGATTGAGGGGCATAAACCTAACACCAGCACAACAAGAAGCCATTTTATATTACGCTTTACCATGTTCGGACATTAAAAGGAGTCGGATGCGAATTTAGTGCTTTTATTTAATGTAAATTAGCAGTCATCCTAAAGTATAACAAATCTTAACCTTGCCTATCTGATACGATTTTTCCAGCAGGTTCGTTTTATTCTACCCCGGTTTGCATTATCTTTGCAAATCCTAAATCACATAAGTGACTTTTATATGGCAGAAAATACATCGATTATCATAAAGGGAGCCCGTGTCAATAACCTCAAGAACATTGACGTAGAGATTCCCCGTAACAAACTCGTAGTCATCACCGGACTGTCCGGTTCCGGAAAATCCTCACTTGCTTTCGATACATTATATGCCGAGGGGCAGCGCCGCTACGTGGAGAGCTTGAGCAGTTATGCCCGCCAGTTTTTGGGACGTATGAGCAAGCCTGAATGCGATTTCATCAAAGGGATTCCACCTGCCATTGCCATTGAGCAGAAAGTAAGCAGCCGTAACCCACGGTCCACCGTGGGTACCTCCACTGAAATATACGAATATCTGCGGTTGCTCTATGCACGCGTGGGGAAAACCTTCAGCCCGGTCAGCGGACAGGAAGTGAAGAAACACTCGGCAGAAGACATCGTGAAGTGCATGCTGGAGCATCCGGAAGGGACCAGGTATACCGTGCTCGCTCCGATATTACTGCGCGAAGACCGCACGCTGCAACAACAACTGGAGATAGACATGAAGCAAGGTTTCACCCGTCTGGAAGTGAACGGTGAAATGATGCGCATCGACGAATACAAGCCAAAAACCGGAGACACCGTTTTTCTGTTGATTGACCGTATGACAGCCTCTTCAGAAAAAGATTCCGTCAGCCGCCTCACCGACTCGGCCGAAACAGCCATGTACGAAGGAGACGGCGCCTGCCTGCTGCGTTTCTACCAGCCCGACGGGAGTACCTGCCTCTATCGTTTCAGTACCAAGTTCGAGGCAGACGGCATCACCTTCGAAGAACCGAACGACCAGATGTTCTCCTTCAACTCTCCCATCGGCGCATGCCCCGTATGCGAGGGATTCGGACGGGTCATCGGCATCGACGAGCATCTCGTGATACCCGACCGTTCCTTGTCCGTCTATGACGGAGCCGTCGTATGCTGGCGGGGCGAAAAGATGGGCGAATGGAGGGATATGGTGATACACGGAGCCGAGAAAGCCGGCTTCCCCATCTTCACTCCCTATTATGAACTGACCGACGAGCAACGCCGGATGCTGTGGGAAGGGACACCCTACTTCGAGGGCATCAACGCCTTCTTCAAGATGGTGCAGGAAAACCAGTACAAGATACAATACCGTGTGATGCTGGCACGCTACCGCGGAAAGACGCTCTGCCCCAAATGCCACGGCACCCGCCTGAAGCCCGAAGCAAGCTATGTACGTGTAGGAGGACACAGCATCTCCGAACTGGTGGACTTGCCCATCACTGAGTTGAAGCTCTTCTTCGACAACCTGCAGCTGGACCCGCATGACGCCGACATAGCCCGCCGCATCCTGACAGAAATCAACAGCCGCATCCAATTCCTATTGGATGTCGGTTTGGGATACCTCACGCTGAACCGCCTCAGCAACTCGCTCTCCGGCGGTGAAAGCCAGCGAATCAACCTTGCCACTTCATTGGGCAGCAGCCTGGTGGGCAGTCTGTATATTCTTGACGAACCGAGCATCGGCCTGCATAGCCGCGATACGGACAAACTGATACACGTGCTCCGCCAGTTGCAACAGTTGGGCAATACGGTAGTGGTAGTGGAACACGACGAAGAGATTATCCGCGCTGCCGACTATATCATCGACATCGGTCCCCGGGCAGGCCGCCTGGGAGGGGAGGTCGTCTACCAAGGAGATATGAAAGACCTTCAGAAAGACAGTGACAGCTATACCGTGCGCTATCTGCTGGGCGAAGAAACCATCCCCCTGCCGGAACACCGCCGCCCGTGGAACAACTACATAGAAATAAAAGGCGCGCGCGAAAACAACCTGAAGGGTGTAGAGGCACGGTTCCCGCTGAATGTAATGACCGTAGTCACCGGTGTCAGCGGTTCGGGCAAGAGTACGCTGGTACGCGACATCTTCTACCGCGCCTTGAAACGGGAGTTGGACGAATGCAACGAACGTCCGGGCGAGTTCACTTCCATTGGAGGAGACTTGCAGAACCTGCGCAATGTAGAGTTTGTTGACCAGAATCCTATCGGGAAGTCATCGAGAAGTAACCCCGTGACCTACATCAAGGCCTACGATGAAATCCGTAAACTATGGGCAGACCAACCGCTTGCCAAGCAGATGGGATACAGTGCCGGATACTTCAGCTTCAACAGCGAAGGCGGCCGTTGCGAGGAATGCAAGGGTGAAGGCACCATCACGGTGGAGATGCAATTCATGGCAGACCTTGTACTGGAATGCGAATCCTGCCACGGCAAACGCTTCAAGGCGGACACGCTGGAAGTGAAGTTCCACGACATGAATATCTACGACGTATTGGAGATGACCGTAAACCAAGCCATCGAATTCTTTACGCAACACGGACAGAAAAAGATTGTGAAGAAGCTGCAACCCTTGCAGGATGTAGGTTTGGGATATATCAAACTGGGGCAAGCCTCCTCCACCCTCTCCGGTGGAGAGAACCAGCGCGTGAAACTCGCCTTCTACCTCAGCCAGGAGAAAGCAGACCCGACCATGTTCATCTTCGATGAACCGACCACCGGACTACACTTCCATGACATCAAGAAACTGCTCGAAGCCTTCGATGCCCTGATACGCCGCGGGCACAGCATTGTCATCATCGAACATAATCTGGATGTGGTGAAGTGTGCGGACCATGTGATAGACCTGGGGCCCGAAGGAGGGGACAAAGGAGGAAACATCGTAGCTACCGGTACACCGGAGGAAGTGGCGAAGTGTGCGGCAAGTTATACGGGACAATTCTTGCAAGAGAAATTACACCCCTCGCTTCCTTAAATAGAACACAGAGGCACGGAGACACAGAGATATTAAATTCAAGGAAAAAGAATAAAACTCTATGCCTCCGTGTCTTTGTGCTTAATCTTACCGGTGCTACTACTCCAATTTAAAAGTAACCGGAAAAGAAAATTCCACCTTCACGGCTTTACCCTGCTGCATTCCCGGTTTCCATTGTGGCATCAATCCTACAATCCGTAATGCTTCCTCATCCAAGGCAGGATACCTGCTGCGCATAATAACGGGGTCCGTCACACGACCATTCTCGTCAATCACCACGCTGACAGCAACTCTTCCCTGAATGCCATTCTTACGGGCTTCTTCCGGATAACGGATATTCTTTTGAATAAAATCCATTAAGGCTTTCATACCTCCCGGAAACTCGGGCATCACTTCCACTACTTTATAGACCGGTTCCTCCATTGGCTCTTCCGTTATCAATTGTGGGCTTCCGCCCTTCCCTGCATCCGAAATATAAGGGGGAAGAGATGTCTTTTCCGCCGTTCTCCATTCTTCCTCATTGTCCGTCAATCTGAACTCAGTCATCATCAAGACAGGTTTCCTCCTGATGGTTATCTCATAAAAGTAACGGTAGCGTCCCGGCTTGTTGGGATGCACATCCGGATAAAGAGAGGCTTTCATAACCCTTTCCTCCCCATCCCGCAGCACATAGGCGATGTCCCAAAAGGCAGCGTTTATCGGCAATTCCCGCCAGGTACCTTTTTCGTCTTCGAACGTCAGGTAGTAATGCTCGCCGCAGGTCAAATCTCCGCCACTGTGATTGCTGAGGATGAATGTCGCATGAGGCGCTTTCGTTGAAAAGACTGGATATTCGGGACGGATATGGATGCCACGAATATGATTCCTGCCTACTCTCTCGTTGATGACGGGGACTTCTACACCATGAAAACAGAAAACGGGGGAGTCCATTATCTCCTCCCGGAACTCTTTCCGTTTTTCAGGAGTATTCACAATCAAATCTATATCTATGCAATGCATCCCCACCCCATATCCGGTCACATTCCTCCGGATGTGTGTGTAGGTTGTGTTTTCCAACCGCTTTCTCAGTTCGTCGTGAATGGCAAGCAATTGTTTTTGCAAGCAGTCACCGTCATCCACGAGCCCTATCTTGAGGCTATCGCTCACTGATTTTTCCTGCAACCGTCGGTCTAACCCTACCGTATCTACAGAATCTTCAGGCATTTCTACGCGTTCCGTCTTATTCATCTTGCAGGATGAAAGGCAACAAAGCAATAGGAGAAAACAAACTCTGTTCATAGCATTTTGTATTTCAAGTCCATAGCATCAAATATACTCATTTTCGCAATCATAATCAAAAATAGAACCCCTAATCTCATAAGACTATATTAGGAATACATGTAATAACGGTATGAGAATAGAAAAGATTACGGCTAAAAGACACTGCATCGCCACTGCAAAGTCACTGCATTCCTTTTGCAGTGCTGCTGCACGCCCATTGCAGTACGACTGCAACCGTATTGCAGAGCTACTGCAAGCCTCATGCAGTGACACTGCAAAAAGCGTGCAGAACTTTGCAGTAGGAAAGAACTGATAACTAAGATAATAGCGCCAATGAAAGAAGTATGCAGTACAATTGAAATGGAAACGAAATGGGCGTGACAGATAAGTGTAACGATTCTTATCTATCACGCCTATCTATCACGCGGTAAGGTATTTGTAATCAATAGAATATACCCCTCCGCGTGATAGCATGACAGATGTTTTGCAAAAACAAACTCTGTGGTAGTAGCAAAATGAGATTAGAAATAGAATCCGAAACCTACTTTCAGACCAAATTTAGAACGGTCGTCGTTAATGTTCCAATAAGCAGCAGGCTCAATGGTTACCGTACGCGTCAGGAAGAACGCATAACCGGCTTCCAGACCGAAAGAGAACTTGGTATCATCCAAATCGTGTCCCCAATCCCAACGGTCCACATTGACATCGGCACCCAGATACACGCCAATCTTGTCGAAATAATAACGTCCACCTACACCCAGCGTATAGACATCGAGGTCAGACCCTCCGGTATTCCAAGCAGCCCCGGCATGCACCAGCAAGGCGATGTTGTCGAGCAGGAAAGCACCTCCCTTGGCTTCAAGGCCAAAACTTGTCTTGTCGGTTCCCGTGTCATGAGAAAATTCCAAACCGGTGATGGACGGGTTCAAAATCCACTTACCTTTTTCAAACTGTGCCTGAGCTGCCACTGTGACAACAAGCAAGCAAACGAATAATGCCAGTTTTTTCATCTTGTTCTGTTTTTTGAGTAAATAATCAATGTTGTTTATTGTCTTCTTCGAATCGCTTGCGTTGCAGCGCCTCCTTCTTGCGAAGCACCAGCCACAGCACAAATACAATGAGGTACGAAGCAGCTACGGTGACATACTTCTCAGTATCGCTGATTTCCGTATTGCGGGGAAGGAAATAAGCGGCAGTAGCAGAAACGTAAATAAGCAGGGCCAACGTGAGCCCGGTAGATTTCTTGATTTTCTTCATTACCAAAGTTTTTTAGTCGTCTTAAAATACCAAATATTAAACCAAATAGCAGCCAGCACAACAGCTATCAAGGCTATGCCCAGCGCATAATTCGGACCGAGCCCGAAACCTTCGGGAGCAATGCAGATGTAAGTGGTACACACAGCCGTCATGAATAATGCCGGGAAATAGGTGACGTAATAATAACGTCCTTTCTTCTCGCGTACCAGATAGACCGTAATGGCCCACAACGTAAAGACGGACAGAGTCTGATTGGCCCAGGCAAAATAACGCCAAATCATATCAAATCCATCCTTGTCCCGCAGGCTGTAAAGCAACAAGCTAATGGCTACCAGGAACATCGGGATGCATATATATAAACGGCGACGCATGGATTTTTGTTCCATTCCCAAGAAATCCGCCACAATGAGGCGCGCTGAACGGAAAGCCGTGTCGCCACTGGTAATAGGCGCGGCAATAACACCCAGAATGGCCAATACGCCACCTACGGCACCCAGCCAGTCTTTTGTAATGGCGTCTACAATGATAGAGGCATTCGTCTCCCCCATCCCGTTCTCGTGGAAGAAATAAGTGGCGGCGGCAGCCCATATCAGGGCTACAATGCCTTCGGTTATCATTGCCCCATAGAAAACGGGGCGTCCGTGGCGCTCGCTTGTCATGCAACGTGCCATCAGCGGACTCTGCGTGGCATGGAAGCCACTGATGGCACCGCAGGCAATGCTGACGAACATGATGGGGAAGATGGGCAATGCAACCGCATCGGGATGCGTGTTCTGCAATCCGTCCCATATCTCCGGCAATGCAGGATGGTTGACGTAAAGCATTACCAGAATACCGACCGCCATGAACAGCAGGGCAACGGCGAACAGTGGGTATATCTTACCGATAATCTTATCTACCGGCAGCAAAGTGGCAAAGATATAATAAGCGAAAACAACAATAATCCAGAAGGTGGTATCCAAGCTGTCGGGGGTCAACTTGGCAAGCAGTCCGGCCGGCCCTGCCACAAAGACAGCTCCCACCAATATCATCAGGATGACGGTAAAGCCGCGCATCACCTGCTTGGTGGTCAGCCCCAGATAGCGTCCGATGATTTCCGGCAGGCTTTCCCCGTCATGCCGCAAGGAGAGCATACCGGCAAGATAGTCGTGCACTGCACCGGCAAAGATACTGCCAAGTACAATCCACAGATAGGATGCCGTACCGAACTTAGCTCCCATGATGGCACCGAAGATAGGTCCCAACCCGGCAATATTGAGAAACTGTATCATAAAGATTTTCCAAGTAGGCAGTGGAATGTAATCCACACCATCGGCTTTGGTAAGGGCGGGTGTTTTGCGGTCATCGGGACCAAAGACGCGTTCTATGAAGCGTCCGTAGATAAAATAGCCGGCTATCAACGCCAGCAGGCAAAGCGTAAATGTAATCATGGCGTGTTAATATCTTTAATGTATGCAAATGTAACAGTTTCCAAGTAAACAGCACAAAATAATCGGGTGTTTTGCTTATCTTCGCCGAGAAATATGACAGAAATAAAGAAGAAAAGAGAAAAATGAAACGAATTATTTCCATTTTACTATATATGGCCGTCTTGCTGCCACTGGCTGCGCAACCGCCCAAGCATGAAGTGCGTGCCGCCTGGATAACTGCCGTCTATGGCCTGGACTGGCCGCAGACACGCACCACTTCGCCCGAAGGCATCCGCAAGCAACAGGCCGAACTGATTGAAATATTGGACAGACTGAAAGCCGCCAATTTCAACACAGTACTGTTCCAGACCCGTACACGGGGAGATGTCCTCTACAAATCAGCCATCGAGCCCTACAACTCCATACTGACCGGAAAGGTGGGCGGCGACCCCGGCTACGATCCGCTGGCTTTTGCCATAGCCGAATGCCACAAGCGCGGTATGGAGTGCCATGCCTGGATGGTGACCATCCCTCTGGGCAACCGCAAGCATGTAGCCGCCCTCGGTAAAGAGTCCGTCACCAAAAAGAAACGCGCCATCTGCGTACCCTACAAACGCGAATACTTCCTGAATCCCGGACATCCGCAAACCAAAGAGTACCTGATGAGCCTTGTCCGCGAAGTGGTGGAACGCTACGATGTAGACGGGATACACTTCGACTACCTGCGCTATCCGGAAAACGCCCCCCGTTTTCCCGACAGCTACGACTACCGCAAATACAGCAAAGGACGCAGCCTTGCCCAATGGCGCAGAGACAACCTGACGGAAATAGTACGCTATATATATAAAGGTGTAAAAGCCATGAAACCCTGGGTAAAGGTCAGCACCTGCCCGGTAGGAAAATACAAAGACACTTCCCGCTACCCCTCCCGTGGCTGGAATGCCTTCCACACCGTCTATCAAGACGTGCAGGGTTGGCTGGGCGAGGGCATCCAGGACCAGATTTATCCGATGCTCTATTTCCGTGGCAATCATTTCTATCCCTTTGCCCTCGACTGGCAGGAACAAAGTAACGGACGCCAAATCATTCCCGGTCTGGGCATCTACTTCCTCGACCCCAGCGAAGGGAACTGGACGCTGGACGAGATTGAACGGCAGATGCACTTTATCCGCGCCCACGGTCTGGCGGGGGAGGCACACTACCGTGTGAAGTATCTGATGGACAATACGCAAGGGCTTTATGATGCGCTGGAAGAAGACTTCTATACCGCCCCGGCCCTGCAACCCGCCATGCCGTGGATAGACAATGCAGCTCCTACACCTCCCTCCGGACTCACGGTGGAAACACCGGAAAACGGCTATTGGAAACTAAGCTGGCAACCCGCCACGGACAATGACAAGCGGAATGCTCCGATGTATGTAATCTACGGTTCGGACACCTATCCCGTAGATACCTCCAATCCGGAGAATATCCTGGCACAACGAGTACAAGGCACGGAATATACCTATGCCCCCATCCGCCCGTGGACTGCCCGAAAATATTTTGCCGTGACAGCCATAGACCGTTGCGGAAACGAAAGCGAAGCTATTCAGCAGCAGTGACACAGACAAAAGCCCGGTAACGGCTCTTCGGAGTGACCGGTACCAGAGGCAGATAGCCGGAAACAACCCTGCCGTCCTTCACCACCAGCGGATAGCTTTGCACATCCTGCTCATGCCGCTCCATCAAAGCTTCATGGGTCGGAAAGCAATCAATGGAAAAACGTCCCTCCCCACCGGGGACAATGAAATGCTCACTAAGCACATGGGAAACGATTCCCATATTCATCCGTAGATTTATTTCGACATGGGGGTTGATGGCATACGGATGCCCTTCCTTCTGACGGCAGACCATCATGTCCACACCCAAGAAACCCATATAAGATGTAGCATAACTCGTTTCCAATGCTTTCTGCATCATATTGCGTATGCGTACAAATGCTTCAAAGGGTACATATTGCTGAATCCATTCCTCCACTTGCTCATCCGAAGTAAGGATATTACCACGATATGCCCCTTTGTCATCCGTAACAAAACGGGAATAGCCGACAAAAAGAAGCTTTCCCCGACCATCCGAATAAAATTCCATGGCAAAGTCTTCCACCTTATCAAATATAGGCTCCATCACAAAACCTCTATTTTCTTTCAGCGCCCTACTACACCAATCGGAAACATTTTTCGTAAAGCCATGACGGCACCAACACAATCCCTTTCCACTTCCCGACCAAAGTGATTTGAACACACATCCCTCCTTGTAACGATCAACAATATCCGGAGAGATATCCGTCATTCTACCATCAGCCTCCACCAAGCAACAACCGTCACCACAAGTATAATCTATTTTATTGAAATAGAAAAGTGCGCGAAAAGCCAAAGCGTTACTACGGGCAGCCTTCATACGATATTTATCCAAAGCATCCGGCGTAGGAAGATTTTTTTCCAGAACACCGCCTTTCAACATCCGTTTACGGATAGCGGGGTTCCATCCCCAAGGCATTACCCGCACATCAGCATAATCGGGTAGCTCCGGCTCTGTCACCAAATGCACATCCAGCCGGAACAACTGTTGCATCTGTTTCAGATAATCTGCATTATAGGCGGAAGAGGCCAGTACCCCACTACCCGGCTGGGCATACCAAATCGGCAACAAAGCCAAGTCTTCAGCCATACGGCGGATGGTAGCGGGCGCCATATAATTTTCTTCATTATTTCCCAATGCCATATCTGCATCAGGATTGAACACATAAAGTTTCATCTTTCAAATGTTAACCAATTACTCACGTTTTGTATGAGAGTGCAAAGTTATATAATATTTTGCCATCTCTACTTTGCAAATCTATAAAAAAGCCGTATATTTGTCGCCCGATAAACCGAATTTAAAGCATGGAAGCATTTTACCGTACACACGCTTATCTCGTAGAGCATACCAATGCCCCCGTACGCCGCGACCTAATGGACGAAATAGACTGGAATGACCGTCTTATCGGTATCAAAGGCACAAGAGGCGTAGGTAAGACTACTTTCTTGCTGCAATATGCCAAAGAGAAATTCGGCACAGACCGCTCCTGCCTCTTCATCAACATGAACAACTTCTACTTCTCCGGACATGGCATCGTGGAGTTCGCCGCCGAATTCCAGCGCCGCGGAGGAAAAGTGCTGTTGATAGACCAAGTATTCAAGTACCCGGAATGGAGCAAGGAACTGCGTATGTGCTACGACCGCTTCCCCAACCTGAAAATCGTGTTCACCGGCTCGTCCGTGATGCGTCTGAAAGAGGAGAATATGGAGTTGCGCGACATCGTGAAGAGCTACAACCTGCGCGGCTTCTCCTTCCGCGAATACCTGAACCTGCAGACGGGCATGAAGTTCCATGCCTATCCGTTGGAAGAAATCCTGAGCAACCACGAACAGATAGCCAAAGGCATCCTCTCCAAAGTACGTCCATTGGACTACATGCAGGACTATATGCACCACGGCTTCTACCCTTTCTTCCTCGAAAAGCGTAACTTCTCGGAGAATCTGCTCAAGACAATGAACATGATGGTGGAAGTAGACATCCTGCTCATCAAACAAATTGAGCTGAAATACCTTTCGAAGATAAAGAAATTACTATATTTGTTGGCCGTGGACGGGCCGAAAGCGCCGAATGTCAGCCAACTGGCAAACGACATACAGACCTCCCGCGCCACAGTAATGAATTACATCAAGTATCTGGCAGACGCACGACTCATCAATATGGTCTATCCGAAGGGAGAAGAATTCCCCAAGAAGCCGTCGAAGATAATGATGCACAATTCAAATCTGATGTATTCCATCTATCCCGTCAAGGTGGAAGAGCAAGACGTACTGGACACTTTCTTTGCCAACACAATGTGGAAGGACCACAAGGTGAACAAGGGCGACAAGAACATCTCGTTCATGGTAGATGAGGTGATGCCTTTCAAGATTTGTCCGGAAGGAACAAAGATAAAGAATAATCCGGGAGTTACTTATGTACTGCATAAGGCAGAAATAGGCCGAGGCAACCAAATACCTCTCTGGTTATTCGGTTTCTTGTATTAAGAGAGAGATTTTTTTACTTAAATAAATAATTCAATTTAGTTATGACTAAACAGAAGAAATTCATTACTTGTGATGGTAACCAGGCTGCTGCACATATCTCGTATATGTTCTCCGAAGTAGCTGCCATCTACCCCATCACCCCCTCTTCTACGATGGCTGAATACGTAGACGAATGGGCTGCCGCAGGTCGCAAGAACATCTTCGGCGAAACAGTATTGGTACAGGAAATGCAGTCAGAAGGTGGTGCTGCAGGTGCCGTCCACGGCTCTCTGCAAGCCGGTGCGCTGACTACTACTTACACAGCTTCACAAGGTCTGTTGCTGATGATCCCGAACATGTACAAGATTGCCGGTGAATTCCTGCCTTGTGTATTCCACGTATCAGCACGTACATTGGCAAGCCATGCACTGTGTATCTTCGGTGACCACCAGGACGTTATGTCTGCACGCCAGACTGGTTTTGCCATGTTGGCCGAAGGTTCTGTACAAGAAGTTATGGACTTGGCAGGTGTTGCCCACCTAGCCACCATCAAGGCCCGTGTTCCGTTTATGAACTTCTTCGACGGCTTCCGTACTTCTCACGAAATCCAGAAGATTGAAATGTTGGAGAACGAAGACCTCGCTCCGCTTATCGACCAGGAAGCTTTGGCTGAATTCCGCGCACGTGCATTGAACCCGATGAACCCGGTTGCCCGTGGTATGGCCGAAAACCCCGACCACTTCTTCCAACACCGTGAATCTTGCAACAACTACTATGAAGCAGTTCCGGCTATCGTTGAGGAATACATGAACGAGATTTCCAAAATCACAGGCCGCAAGTACGGTTTGTTCGATTACTACGGTGCAGAAGATGCAGAACGCGTTATCATCGCCATGGGTTCTGTAACGGAAGCTGCCCGCGAAGCTATCGACCACCTCGTTGCCAATGGCGAAAAGGTAGGTTTGGTTGCCGTTCACTTGTATCGTCCGTTCTCTGCCAAGCACTTCCTTGCCGCCGTTCCCAAGACTGCCAAGAAGATTGCCGTACTGGACCGTACGAAAGAACCGGGTGCTAACGGCGAACCGTTGTACCTCGACGTAAAAGACTGCTTCTACGGTGCAGAGAATGCTCCGGTTATCGTAGGCGGCCGTTACGGTTTGGGATCCAAGGACACTACTCCCGCGCAAATCCTCGCCGTTTACAAGAACCTGGCTATGCCGATGCCGAAGAACCACTTCACTATCGGTATCGTGGACGACGTTACCTTCACTTCTCTGCCCCAGGAAGAAGAAATCGCATTGGGCGGCGAAGGCATGTTCGAAGCCAAATTCTACGGTTTGGGCGCTGACGGTACAGTAGGTGCCAACAAGAACTCTGTGAAGATTATCGGTGACAATACCGACAAGCACTGCCAGGCTTATTTCTCTTACGACTCCAAGAAATCAGGCGGTTTCACCTGCTCGCACCTGCGTTTCGGTGATACTCCTATCCGCTCTACATACCTGGTAAACACGCCTAACTTCGTGGCTTGCCACGTTCAAGCTTACCTGCACATGTACGACGTAACCCGCGGCTTGCGTAAGAACGGCTCTTTCTTGCTGAACACCATCTGGGAAGGCGAAGAGCTTGCCAAGAACCTGCCCAACAAGGTGAAGAAGTACTTTGCACAGAACAATATCACTGTTTACTATATCAATGCAACCCAGATTGCACAGGAAATCGGTTTGGGCAACCGTACCAACACCATCCTGCAATCCGCATTCTTCCGTATCACCGGCGTTATTCCGGTTGACCTGGCTGTAGAACAGATGAAGAAATTCATCGTTAAGTCTTACGGCAAGAAGGGTGAAGACGTTGTCAACAAGAACTACGCAGCAGTTGACCGTGGCGGCGAATACAAGCAACTGACCGTTGACCCGGCTTGGGCCAATCTGGCAGACGACGCCAAGGCTGAAAACAACGATCCTGCATTCATCAACGAAGTGGTTCGTCCTATCAACGCACAAGACGGTGACTTATTGCCGGTATCCGCTTTCAAGGGTATTGAAGACGGTACTTGGGAACAAGGTACTGCCAAATATGAAAAACGTGGTGTAGCTGCATTCGTACCCGAGTGGAACGCTGAAAACTGTATCCAGTGTAACAAGTGTGCATACGTTTGTCCTCACGCTTCCATCCGTCCGTTCGTACTCGATGCTGAAGAGCAGAAGGGTGCCAACTTCACTCAACTGAAGGCTGTAGGTAAAGCATTCGACGGCATGACATTCCGTATTCAGGTAGACGTTCTCGACTGTCTGGGTTGCGGCAACTGTGCCGATGTTTGTCCGGGCAACCCGAAGAAGGGTGGCAAGGCTCTGACTATGAAACACCTCGAAAGCCAATTGCCGGAAGCTGCCAACTGGACCTACTGTGCTGAAAACGTGAAGAGCAAACAACATTTGGTTGACATCAAGGCCAACGTGAAGAACTCTCAGTTCGCCACTCCGTTGTTCGAGTTCTCAGGTGCTTGCTCCGGTTGTGGTGAAACTCCGTATGTGAAGCTGATTTCCCAGTTGTTCGGTGACCGCGAAATGGTAGCCAACGCAACAGGATGTTCTTCCATCTACTCCGGTTCAGTACCTTCTACTCCTTATACCAAGAACGAAAAGGGTCACGGTCCTGCTTGGGCTAACTCATTGTTCGAGGACTTCTGCGAATTCGGTCTGGGTATGGAGCTTGCCAACGAAAAGATGCGCGCACGTATCGTGAAGGCTATGGAAGATGCCATCGCAGCAGAAGGAACTCCGGCTGAATACAAAGAAGTATTCCAGGCTTGGATTGAAAACATGTACGATGCAGACAAGAGCAAGGAACTGGCTGAAAAGATTATTCCGATGGTAGAAGCTGCCAAAGACAAGTGCGACAGCTGCAAGACTATCGCCAGTCTGTCTCAATACCTGGTAAAACGCAGCCAGTGGATTATCGGTGGCGACGGTGCCTCTTACGACATCGGTTACGGTGGTCTCGACCATGTAATCGCAAGCGGTAAGGATGTCAACATCCTCGTACTGGATACTGAGGTTTACTCCAACACAGGCGGTCAGTCTTCCAAGGCTACCCCGGTAGGCGCTATCGCCAAGTTTGCCGCTGCCGGTAAGCGTGTACGCAAGAAAGACCTCGGTCTGATGGCTACTACTTACGGTTACGTATACGTTGCCCAAATCGCTATGGGTGCCGACCAGGCTCAGACTTTAAAGGCTATCCGTGAAGCAGAAGCATATCCCGGTCCGTCACTCATCATCGCTTACGCTCCGTGTATCAACCACGGTCTGAAGGCAGGTATGGGCAAGAGCCAGGCAGAGGAAGAAAAGGCCGTTAAGTGCGGTTACTGGCACTTGTGGCGTTACAACCCGGCTCTGGAGGCTGAAGGCAAGAATCCGTTCACGCTGGATAGCAAGGAACCGGATTGGAGCGGATTCCAAGACTTCCTGAAGGGTGAAGTTCGTTACGCATCCGTAATGAAGCAATATCCGCAGGAGGCCGACGAGCTGTTCAAGGCTGCTGAAGAAAACGCTAAATGGCGTTACAACAGCTACAAGCGTCTTTCCAAAGAAAATTGGGGCGCTGAAGTTACAGAGTAATTCCGATTACTAAATAAAGAATAGAGGCTGCTCCTGAATAAGGCGTAGTCTCTATTTGTTTTTAATTAACAATACTAAATATCACAGGTTATGATTGGATTTATCATTTGGATTATCGGTGTGGTTCTGTGTGTCAAAGCCGTACTTGAAATCATGAAGTGGCCGGTAGACGGCGTGAAGAAACTATTAGTTGCAATTATCATCCTGCTCACAAGCTGGATTGGAATCTGTGTTTACTACTTCTGGGGAAGGGAAAACCTGCCTCAAATACTGAAATAAGTTCCAGTATCATTTACAGAAGTAAACAGACGTGTATTAAGAACAAGGGGGATAGACAACAGCTATCCCCTTCTTTTCAGAAACTCGGTAGGACTCTCCCCAAACTGTTCCTTATAGCATTTCGTGAAATAGGAAGGTGACGAAAAGCCCACTTCATAGGCAATCTCCGCTACCGTCATGTCAGAGGAGGCAAGCAGTGAGGCAGCCTTTTTCAACCTCATCTGGCGCAGCAGCTCATTCGGCGAATAGTTGGTCAGCGATTTCAGCTTACGGTAAAGCTGCACACGGCTCATACCCATATTCCGTCCCAAATCCTCCACATTGAGTTCCGCATCTTTCATCCTCTCCTCGACAAGCGATTTGAAGCGGGAGACGAAACCCTTATCCAAATCACTGATGGCTTCCTTCTCGATAGTCTGGTTATCTCCGAAGAACTGCCTCAACTGACGGCGGTTTGCAATAAGATTGCGGACACGAGACAAGAGCAACTGCGAATTGAATGGTTTGGAAATATAAGAATCGGCACCGCCATCATAGCCCTGGATACGCTGTTCGTCCAGCGAGCAGGCCGTCAGCAGAATCACCGGGATATGGCATGTCTGCAACTCTCCCTTCAAGCGGCGGCAGCATTCCACACCATCCATACCGGGCATCATTACATCCGAGATAATCACATCCGGCACATACCTCATGGCCAGCCTGATACCCTCTGCCCCGTCCGCCGCATCCAATACACGAAATTCGTTCGATAACAGCGACTTCACATAGCTGCGGATATCCGCATTATCGTCAATTACCAGCACAGTAGGACAATCGGCCTCAACCACCTCTTCGCCTGCTTTCACTTCCGTATCTATCAAGGTGGACGACACGTCCTGCTCTTCGGCAGGCAACGTCACTATGGTGGGATGGTACTGCGAAACATCCTGCTGCGGGAAAGTAACGATGAAAGTAGTGCCTTTCTCGTCACTGCGTGCCGTAATGTTACCGCCATGCATCTCTACAAAGGCACGTACCAGCGCCAGTCCGATACCGGTACCGGCTTGATGCCCGTCCACTTGATAGAAGCGCTCGAAGATGGCTTCCACATCGGTCGAAGAAATGTAGCTGCCGGAATTGAAGACGGACAGACTGTAGTTCTGTTCCGACTTTAACAACCGTACGGTGATTTTCCCGTTCTCCGGCGTATACTTCACGGCATTGGAGAAGAGATTGAAGTAAATGCGCTCCATCTTCTCCGCATCCGCCATCATCCGGAAGTCCGTATCGGGAGATGCCTCAAAGCTGAAAGCAATATGTTTCTTCAGCAACGCCATGCGGAAAGAGTCGTTCCAGCCCCGGAAACTGTCGAGCAAATCAAAAGGTTCGAGATGGAGCTCCATGCGCCCGTTCTCCACCTTTCGGAAATCAAGTATCTGGTTGACCAGGCGAAGCAGGATATGCACATTCTTTTTCATCAGCTCGAGGAGCTGGCGCGGCTGTCCGTCGAGGGTGCGGTTGGCAAGAAGCTGCTCTATGGGATCGGCTATCAGCGTCAGCGGAGTACGGAAATCGTGCGAAATATTCGTGAAGAACACCAGCTTGGCATGCGTAGCCTCCTCCAGTTCATGGGAAAGCTGTTCCAACTGCGACTTCTGCACTTCCAACAGTTCCTTCTGCTGTATCAACTGAGTTTTCTGTTCTTCCAGTTTCTTTTTCTGCATGGACAGCTCACGGTTCAACCGGTTCTTGGCACGCAAGGAGAGGTAGACAGCCACCAACAAACCGACCAGCAACAATAGGGCAGACAGACTGCCGTACAAGACAACCTGCTGCGTGGCATAACTGGCCAAATACTGGTTTATCTTTCCGTTCAGGGTTTCTATCTTTCCATCCAGGGTGCCGATGTGGGCGGTCTGCATCTTCATGATGAGAGCATTGTCGTGGTCGACGACGGAAGTGCCCAGGATAGTTTCACGGGGGAAATCACGCTTGTTCAGGATATCCATGGCAATCTGCATCACGCGGTCGCCACCGGTAGGATATATAAACGTGGCATCCAGTTCGCCGGCAAGCACTTTCTCCACTCCGTAGTCTTTGCCGGGCAGGGCGTCTATGCCGATAAACCGCATTTCCTTCTCCCGCCCCTTGCGGGCAGCGGCAGCATAGGCTCCGGCCGCCATACGGTCATTCTGCGCATACACCAGGTCGATATGCGGAAAGCGGCTCAGCAGGGTATCCATTTTCTCTCCGGCCTTGAGTTGCAACCAGGCACCGTCTTCAGCGGCCAGCAACCGGATACCAGGATAATCGGATATAGCCTTCACAAATCCTTGATGACGGTCTACGGCAGGTGTGGAACCCACCAAACCGGAGATTTCCACCACATCTCCCTGCCCATGCAGCACATTGGCCACATACTCTCCCACAGCTTTCCCTATCTCGTAGTTGTCTGCACCGACGTAGGCCGTGTATTTGTCCGAAAGGATTTTACGGTCCACTACAATCACCGGAATGCCCCGGTTGTATGCCTCCTCCACAACCGGAGTTATCGGAGTGGCTTCATTAGGGGCCACAATCAGCAGGTCCACCCCTTCGGCTATCAGTTCACGAATATCTTTTGCCTGACGGTCATTATCGTCGACGGCAGTACGGATGTCCACCTCCACATCCTCGTAGAAATGGGCTTCACGGAGTATCTCACTGTTCATCTGGCGCCGCCATTCATCCTCGCTACATTGGGAAACGCCGATACGGAAACGTGCCTCGCGCCGGGAGCAGGCAACCGCCACTCCCCAAAGCACGAGCAGAAAGAATAAAATCCGAAGGTTATGCTGTCTCATCTTCACTTTCCTCTGATTTAAGATTGCAGATGAGCAAAGATAACGAAAAATGTGAAAAGAATAAGAAAAATCTATGCCAGCCTTTCTTTCAAGGCCACCGGCAATTCCGGCATGGCACCGCTCTGGGTACATACATAGGCAGAGACTTCCACCGCCAGTTTATGGGCATCGGGCACCTGCTTCCCGCTGAGAATGGCAGCGGTGAAGGCTGCCGTGAACGAGTCACCGGCTCCAACGGTGTCCGCCACCGGTACCTTGGGCGTCTCCTGGAAGGAAACCACTCCCGGAGTGAACACATAGCTGCCGTTCGTTCCGCAAGTCAAGATAAGCATCTTCAGGTTATATTTAGCCAGCAGAATCCAGCATTTGTCCTGCAAGTCGATGCCCGGGTAGCCGAAAATACGGCTGATGGTCACCAGCTCCTCATCGTTTATCTTGAGGATGTTGCAGCGGCGCATGGATTCGCAGAGTATCTCTTTGGTATAGAACCCTTGGCGGAGATTGATGTCGAATATCTTCAGTTGCCCCTCCGCATCGGGCATCGTGTCGAGAAAACGGTTGATG
Organism: Bacteroides sp. AM07-18; assembly: GCF_003602695.1. NCBI lineage: Bacteria > Pseudomonadati > Bacteroidota > Bacteroidia > Bacteroidales > Bacteroidaceae > Bacteroides > Bacteroides sp. AM07-18. The sequence continues at coordinate 61,740 of NZ_QTLM01000002.1, read as the reverse complement.
GTGATGCGGCTTGTTTCACTGCGTTGCGCCAAAGAGCCGAAACATACGGCACGCGTGTTCAGTGCCAGACGCTTCAGTTCGTCGGTAAAGGGAATGTTGTCCCAGGCCACGCCTTCTTTTATCTCATAGCACGGCACGCCCACGGCATCGAGCGTCACCTGCACCGTTCCCGTGGGGTAAGGCACGCGCTCAATCTGCGTGCGCAGCCCCTTCCGGGCGAACACATCCAGAATCTCGTCCCCATCCGCATCGGCACCTACGGCACTGACCACACGGCTGTCGAAACCAAACTGCGATGCATGGTAAGCAAAGTTTGCCGGAGCACCGCCTATCTTCTTTCCTTCGGGGAGGCAGTCCCACAGAGCCTCGCCCATACCTACTATTATCTTATTCATAATATTATATTGTTTAATGAATGATATATTTTATTCACGGCAAACTCAATGTCCTACCCACTGCAAACCTAATAAAAAAGTTCCTAACTATAGAATGAAAAGTTGCCAATTATCTATTAAAAAGTCTCTAAGAACTAAGGATTATCTCTATCCCAAGGCTTGGGATAGACATCCGCAACCTTGGGACAGATATCCGCAGCCTTGGGATATGTGTCCGCAGCCTGCGAACAAAGATTACCGCTTCATACGCAGCATATAGAAGAACAAGTACACTACCCCTACCGTCATCACAGCCACGGCACCGCTTTGTCCTACAGCATCACTTGCCAAGCCCATTGCTATCGGAAATACCGTACCGCCGAAGAGCCCCATAATCATCAAGCCGGAAACCTCGTTCTTCTTTTGTGGCATAGCAAGCAACGCTTGGGAGAAGATAACCGGAAAGATGTTCGAATTGCCGAAACCGATAAGGGCAATGCAGATGTATATCATTGCCTTTTCATGGAAAACGAACAACCCTACCATCGCAGCCAACATACATAACACGCTGATGCCGAAGAAGGTTCGGGGAGCCATCTTCTGAAGGATGAAGGCTCCGAGAAAGCAACCCGCCGTGCGGAAGATGAAGTAAAGGCTGGTGGCAAAGCCGGCATCGGCCAGCGTCATGCCCAGACGCTCCATCAGGATTTTGGGCGCTGTGGTATTCGTACCTACATCAATGCCCACATGGCACATGATGCCCAGGAAGCAGAGAAAGATAAACGGCTTGCCCAGCAGAGCGAGGCACTCCCCGAAGGTGGAAGGGCGTCCCTCTTCCTTTTCCTCGCGGATGGAAGTACCGCTCAGCCAGAGAATGGCAATCACCGCAATGACCATATAGACCGGGAACAGCACCCTCCAGCCCATGCCCAGAGACGGAATGGCCTGCGTAGCTCCCCACATGGCGATGTATGGAGCCAGAAACGAAGCAATGGCTTTTACAAACTGTCCGAAGGTGAGCGAACTTGCCAGCCGCTCGCCGCTTACGATATTGGAAAGCAGCGGGTTGAGCGACGTTTGCATCAGCGCATTGCCGATGCCCAGCAATGAGAACGAGAGCAGCATCAGCACATAGCCGTCTCCGAAAACCGGGAGAAGCAAAGAGGCAAACGTGATGACAAGGCTGAGAAGCACCGTCTTCTTGCGTCCGATGCGGTTCATCAGCATACCCGTAGGTACGGAGAAGATGAGGAACCAGAAGAACACCAGAGACGGGAATATGTTGGCTTGCGAGTCGGTCAGGTTCAAGTCGGCCTTCACGTAGTTGGAGGCGATGCCCACCAAATCCACAAAGCCCATGGCGAAGAAGCAAAGCATGACCGGAAAGAGCTTTGCCAAGGAAGAATTCTTAGTATTTTCCATGCTGAAGATTATTATCTGTTATTTTAATCCGAGTTTGTACACAGTAAACGAGGTGACATTGCAGCTTCCACCTTTAGCATAGAAACTGATGCGGTTGTAAGGTTCCGACGGGAATACAAGATTTGTCATGGCAAAACGTCCGTCGTTGCCAAACGCTTCAATGCTCGACTTGTCTACGAACAAGCGGAGTTTCATTTCATTGCCACCCTCGACAGGAGCCACGGTCACTGCAGGGAAGTCCTTGCTGAACGACACCTCACCACTCTTGATACGGTCCATGGTGAACGTCTTTTCCGCCAGGTTATAGTACATCTCCACCTCCTCGCCTTTCGAGTTAAAGAGCTGGAATCCTATCACATCCGCATCCTTGTTCTTGATGGTCATTTCGATTTCATACGTTCCGGAATTGTCATTCAGCAGTTTGTCCAGATTATACGTGCGGTCTACCTTGAAAGCACGCTTCTTGCTGCCTTTATCCCTCAGTTTCAGCAATTCGGGAGACGGGGTTACCTTTACATAGGTTTCACCCTCCGAGGTATAGAGCGAAAGGTCGCGCGGCACGGAGTTGGCACTACGGTATTGGCGGGTGGGCACATCGTTGGCATATTGCCAGTTGCTCATCCATGCCAATGCAATGGCACGTCCTGCAGGAGCATTGCTCCAAGTGACAGTTGCATAATGGTCTTTTCCCCAGTCCATCCATTTCGTCACTGCGGGAGACTCGTTCACGAATCTCTTTCCGTCAAATGTCCCCACGAAATATTGTGTGGCAGAGCCACCGAACGGTCCACCCGGATTGAGGTTACAGACGAGTACCCACTTCTTCAGTTCCGTACCTTCAACCGGCAGTTCAAGCAGGTCGGGACACTCCCAGACTCCGCCGTGAGCACCTTGTCCTTCACCGAATTTGCTCTCCAGCGTCCAGCTCTTCAGGTCGGCAGAAGAGTATATCTCCATTTCCTGCCCTACGGCAAGAACCATGATCCATTTCTTGGTATCTTCGTGCCAGATGACTTTAGGGTCACGGAAGTCGCGCTGCGTGGAAGTCAGGATGGGATTTCGCGCATACTTCTTGAAGGTCTTTCCGTTGTCAAGGCTATAGGCCATGCTCTGCACTTGGCGGTCGCTTGCCGATGTATAGAAAGCAATGACGGCACCGGCACCGAACCCGGCCGTATTATCCTTGTCGACAACACAAGAGCCACTGAAAATTGTTCCCAGCGCATCGGGCGAAATAGCATCTCCGTGATGTTCCCAAGTGACGAGGTCCGTACTGGTGGCATGTCCCCAATGCATGTTCCCCCACATGGAGCCGTAGGGATTATGCTGGTAGAACAAATGGTAGACCCCGTCTTTGTAGAACATTCCGTTAGGATCATTCATCCAACCGTAAGCCGGGCTGAAATGATACACCGGACGGTACTTCTCCCGGTTCGAAACATCGAATTCATCCGACAGTTTCATTTCTTCCCAGCATAAGGCCGAATCCGGAATAAGCTGGAAGTTGAAAGAGAGATGTTTATTATCGAAGCCGGTCAAATCGACCGGAACAAAATAGTCAACCTTATTGACTGCCAATCGCACGTTCATACTGCGTACAACATCATTGTCCGCTATCATATACAATTTTGCCTCCGGAGAAGCCTCTTCCACCGGCAGCAGCAAAAACTTCTTCTGCTCGTCAATTTGGACGATACTCTGTCCGTCACCCAGATGTTTAATCACGAAAGGAGGATTTATGGCCTGGCATGTAAAGACAGCCACGGTAGTTCCTAATATAAATACGGTAAGCGTCCTTCTGATTGTCCGCCAAAAGTCTTTTAAATGAATCATGTTTCTGTTGGTATTAAATTAATTATGTTTTTCTAGCATGCAAAGATACGCCACCAAGCAGCAGGAGACTATCTTTTTTGTTTCAAAGCATACTACAAATGTTACATTCCATCCTTAAAAAGGTATCTGTATGTCACTGGGGAACATACATAGAATTCAATTCATGAATTGTCAACTGTTTCAACTTTGTTTGTCCGCCTTCAACTGATATGGTGACAGAAGGAGTGTTTTTTTCAATCAGATGATAGAAAGCAGCAGACAGTGCTCCTTGATTGACGAAGATTTCTACAGAAGCAATATCCGACAATATATCCAATTCAATTCTTCCTTCATTGGGCTTTAGCACCATCTGCTTCAAGGTTTCCCCATTCTCTTTCTTAACAGTGAGTATCTGTTTGACAGAATCGTAAATCAAATTCAAACCATTAATATCAAAAGCCAATATCTGCGCATCAACACTATCTACAGCAAAACCCGTTTTCAGATAGAAGGCAGGAGTATTCAACTTTGTCGTGAAACAATTCTTTTCTTCAACTACCAGACTCTTCCAGATGTACTTTCTCCCATATAATAAAGCGAGTTCATTTACCGGCATACTTTTTAAGACATATCCTTTATCAACCCGATGTAATGTTAATTCACGCGGAAAGGACATTTGTTGATTGAAAGGCATATCCGGGAAATTACTTCCGTTCATCCATGCTATTTGTATTCTTCGGTCATCTGGTGCATTACTATATGTTTGAACCGCATAATAGTTTGTACCACTATCCATTTTTACAGGTTTCGTCTCAGGCCGAAAACGATATCCATCAAAACTCCCAACCAAATAGGTACTGTTCGCCCCGGTAAAGACCCATTTCCGGACAGTAGGTTCATTGGTTACGGACATTTCAAAAAAGTCGGGACACTCATCCGCCCCCTCTAATTTAAAACGGTCCGTTTCAGTCCAATCCATCAAATTGGGAGATGAAAAGATAGCATACTCCTGCTTATCCAAGTACAATACCATAATCCATCTGCCAGTCGGCGTATGCCACGTCACCTTAGGATCACGATTGTACCTGACCAACGTGGGAAGTACCGGATTACCGGAAAAAGTAACCCAATTACGCCCCTTATCCAAACTATATCCTATACTTTGTGAATGTTGCAAATGCCGGGTGTGATACCCGAATCCACCTGCCGAAGTATAAACAGCAACCAATACTGTATCTCCATTTTGTTGACACCCCAGCGTATTCTTTTTATCAACAACTACCGAACCGGAAAAAATAGGTCCCAACGAGTCCGGATGTAATACATCCCCCAACTCAGTCCAATGTGCCAAATCCCGGCTCACAGCATGCCCCCATGTCATATTACCCCAAATACAGCCATAGGGATTATGCTGATAAAACAGATGCCACTCCCCTTCATGCCAAACCAGACCATTCGGATCATTCAGCCATCCCCGGCGAGAAGTAAAATGTACTTTAGGACGTAACGGTTCTTTATAAAACAAGTTCTCTTCCTTAGGAGTTTCAGAACAAAAGCATTGATTCAAAGCTTGCTCTACATTAGGACTCTTACTCGCCTCTATCCGTAATTCTTGCCCAATCCAATCCTTGACCTCCAATGTAACCCAATAATCAGGTTCATCGCCGCCAAGCTCCACTTCCATATTACGTACCATTTTATCACCAATCCATATATCCATCTGTTCTATAACCGCTCCCATCTTTACCGGAATATTCAAATAACGGTGAGTTACCAACATTCTTTTCGCAAAAATTTCTTTTTCCAATTTGGTATCAGACTGGTAGAAACAGTCGGCATTGATAAATCCCCAGCCCTCTTTTGATTGGTCCACTAAAACAATCCGGGCACTTTTTCCCATATATTCAGCAACATCCCAAGACTCATATTCCATGACACGTCTATTATACCCCGTACTTCTTTTCACCTCCTTTCCATCAATCCAAAGGGCTACATACTCCCGCTGATAATCAACACCCCCACCTATCAGAAAATTAACATATCTGCGTTCTATCCTGAAAAGAGGTGACTTCAATACACCGGTACCGGCATCTCCATTGACAAAGCTAGAAGCCATCCGATTTCCTTCAAACCTATTATCCCCCCATATTGACAAACGTTCCATAGAAACTGGTGAATTGCCAAAAGCATTTCCTTCCAATATCCAGTTTCCAAAAGTATCTCCTTCAAAATTATCTATCAGTAAATCATCCGGACGTAGTGCCATGTGAATATTTTGTGCCTGCATACTACAAACAGTAGCCAGTAGTAAAAGTATCAGTATCCTCTCTTTCATAATATCATTGTTTTTTCATAAGTTGTATAGCATCTAATCCAAACAAATTCTTCTCCTCAACAGCTTTTGGGTTAGCTCCTGACAAAGATATTTTCAAAGTCAATGCTCCACGCACCGGACTATAGCATCCTAAAGAAATAGGGTCAGAAAGAGTAACTTTTGTATCATATCCATCCCACTTTATATGTGTATCTTGTCCATTTACGGAAAAAGAAACTATGCCATAATCAGGAGCTTTCGTGGCATACACCACCAGTTGATAAGGACAGTCTTCCAATTGATTGAACTCAAACTCTACAGAATCACCCGGTTTTCCACCAATACACAAGAGTTGGGTTCCTCCACTCCATTGCCCGTCAACGAAACCAAGCATACTCTGCTTGTCAAAATGAATGGATGGAGAAGAGGCTATTGGAGTTGTTTCCTCAAATTCTATGCTATTTTCTCTTCGATATTTAGATAAATCGCCGGGAACGGGTAGCAAGTCTTGGGCTGCTTCCTCAAGTCCTGAAGTATCAACAGCTTTCGCTCCCATATCTCCATACCAGTAAACGGTAGTTGCATAATCTACAGTTCCCCTTACCCAACTCAACAATTCAATGTCGAAACGCAATAATGAAGAAAACGGTATACCGTCCAAATTCCTTGTACGGAAGAATGTATTATAACCGTGAGAACTCGCCTGGTCGGCACGGGGTGCGCCACCAAAAGGCGTTTGGAATATTACGACCGGAGCCCACGAACTATTGTAGTAATCTTCTGTTCCGGTACCGAAATGCGATGGAAAAACATCATCATCTACCCATATCTTTTCATCCCCTTCTCCGTACCAGGCACGCGAATGGTTATACAGAGTCAGGACATCCCCTTTGTATATGCCTCGTCCGGTCAATGTGGCAAAGTTCCACTCCCGGCAATTTGCATCATCATCCGGACGCTCATAAACCGGAAGTCCGGTCTGCTGGCGCCAGGAAGCATGGAAATAGAGGGAACGCCCTCCCCATGGCAAAGGTGCCGTTCCCACTTCCATACTCACGTCTGCAGTGTGTGCGGAGATATTTTGTAACAATAGTCTGCCTTCTGTCTTGTAGGGCATCAGCCAGCGGCTCACCACCTTGCCTTGTCCGTCTGCAGACAAGAACCAGCTATCAACAGCCGGAGCACCCATACCCCCTCCCGAATAATCCGAAAGAGGAACCCAAACCGTAGACCGGCCGTCAAAATCAGCCTTAAATATAAGATTGCGCATCAGTTGGGCATAAGCCGTAGAATCTGCATTCGCGAGCTGGAAACTGATTTCATAAACCGCATTTTCCCCTTGCGGCAGGTCAATCCACAAAGAATCGCCCGGCTGGAGCACCTGCCGCTTCTTGTCCACCTGCAAACCGGAACGGGATGCAGGATGCAGCAAGGCATCATCTACCTCTGAAATCTTTTTACCGACGCGGGCTACGGATGCCGCAGAGAAGGTTTCCACAGAAGTTCCTTCGGGATACTTGCGATAATTGATGTGATAGTATTTGGGAGTAGGCGCAATGCCCGGTTCGTCTTCAAATGTAATTTTACAACTCCGGGCAAAAGGGATGGGCAGGAAAAGAGTATTGCCGCCTTTCCCGTCCGGAGTATAGCTGGTGTGGGGTTGAAGCAGTCCCCTACCCAACCTGGGTATTCCGAAACGCATCAAATCATAGGCAGGAACTATCCATCCGGGAGTACTTTCGCCATCAAAATAAAATCTCCAAGTCCCACGCTTGTCAACTGTGGTTATCCAGATACGGGTAATAGCTCCAGGGCCCTTTTCATCGAACATCACACGTTCCACTCTCCCATCAACCGTATCCGTACAGACAATGCCATAGCCATCATTGTTGGCAAACCATCCCGGCGAATCGGGAGACACGGAGGAGCGGTCATAACTGCTGACTTGCAGACAACGATATGGCACCAGCGGATAACGTGCGGATTCTTCTACAGATATCATTTCATCCAGCAAAGAGTCCAAAGTCACTTGTGCCGTATCCTTCACACAAGAGGCCATCAAAGGCAAAAGCAGCAATGCAAACAATAAATTCCTCATCTCCATATTGATTTAAGCATCCAGGCATCCAACTCCATCTTCGTCCCCTTCTTCTGCGCAAAAAGTTCGATACCGGTTTGAGCCTCGCCCGGATAGGTTAATAATGTGAATACATCCTTCCCGTCATTGGCAAAGATTTCAATACTCGATTTGTCTACAAATATATGCAAACGTATCTTATTATCTACCGGTTCCACCCTGGCATATGCCATACGGCTGAATTTAGGAATCTGCACATCGGAGCAATGGGTGCGGTCAATCACCAGATTATGTGAATCCGTATCATAGCTGACCACCACTTTGCGCCCTTCACCCACACACAAATTCAAGCCAAAGGTGTTGGATACGTCAGTAGAAAACGAAGCATCGAGTTCGTAGACATTCTCATCGGGAACAAAGCCGGGTAACCTCTGTGTTCCCACCGATAAAGCACGTTTCACCGATGCAGGCTTATGGCGAAGTGTTTGCAACTGTTCCACCGGTTTCTGCACCAGCCTCACGCCTTCCTTGTATGTCTTCAGTTCCAGATTACGGGGAATGGACCAGAAGCCCTTCCCATACTTCGATGGAGCTACCGGTGCATAGTCCCAGGTTGCAACCCAGCCCATCGAAATTTTGGAATCCAACGTTCCGTCAAAATCCTGAAATGTGCGGGATGCATAAAAGTCCAGCCCTTTGTCCACATATAGAGGCTCTGCAGGATGGTTCTCCATCAGCTTAAAAGAAGTGCCGTCGAAGTCTCCTATAAAATATTGTTCTTGCGCCCAGTTTACAGATACGACCATCACCCACCTTTTCTTGTCAGAATCCCCGTCAACCGGCAACTGGAATAAATCCGGGCACTCCCAAGACTTTTCACTGTCACCGGCAGGGCCAAAATCACTGGTCCAAGTCCAGCTCTTCAAATCAGGAGAGGTATAAAACTTTATTTTCTTCTCCAGGGCCTTGGCTACAACCATCACCCATTTTTGGGTCGGCTCGTGCCAGAAGACGGTAGGGTCCCTGAATTCCGTACTCCAAAGGTCCAGAACCGGGTTACCTTCATAATAATGAAATGTCTTTCCGTCATGACTGAAAGAGATGCCCTGCGCCTGTTTCTTGGAGTCCTTCTCAAAAACGGTGTAAGCCGCCACATAAGCCCCCTTGCCGAAGCCGGCCGTGTTGTTCTTGTCTATGACCGCAGAACCGGTGAAGTAACTGATATTGTCATCCGTTCCGGTCATGGCATAAGGGGTTATCTGTTGGTAATGTACCAAATCTGTAGATTCGACTTTGCCCCACCAGTACATATGATATTTACCCTGATAGTACATGAATCCCGAGGGATCACCAATCCATCCCTTCTCCGGACTGAAATGATACTGAGGACGATACGGCTCTTTGTATAAACTGTCTGAATTCATTTGTGCACCGGCAGACAATGTTCCTGCCAATAAAAGTGCACCCAATATAGCTGGTATCTTCATTTTCTGTATTTTCATTAAAAGTTCATCTTTACCTTTACATCTTTCAGTTTCCAAACTTCGGCAGCAACTTCCGTTGTTTTTCCATCAGAGAATAGCTCCAATAGCGTACTATTTTCTTTCAAAGGGAAGATTCTTGTAGTGAACGCATCTTCGTTATTAATAAATCCTTCCACTACAGAACCGTCAATAAACAAACGAATCTCCACCGGTTTAGCAGTATCCAACCGATAATGATCCTTACGAATCTTCAAAGGAATGTGTGCACGCAAGGAAGAATGCGTCTGGTCCACAATAAGTTCCTCCTTCTCCACATCATAATAAATCAGGCTATATTCGCTATTATCCGGATTCTTACACAATGTAAATCCAAACCGTTTTGCGTCACCGGGATAAAAAGTCGCCTTGACTTCAAGCTGATGTTCCCTTCTGCTCACAATGCACGGTTTCGCAGCAGTCAATGCCTGTCTGGAATAAACCGTCGGTTGTTCACGCAATTGTTTCATCACGGGATGGGGTGTTTGGCATAGTTTCCCATCTTTCAGCTGCCATCTTCTGGGCATACTGTAGAGATGTGCCCATCCTTGTTCATAAGTGGCCTCCCCTCCTATTTCATCGGGTATAATGGCAATGGCAGCAACATCCCCTTCCGGAGTCTCAACAACAGAGGGGGACAGCAAGCGATTGATGACCTCCAGATTTTGAGGGACTGGGTTGTCCGGTATAAACTTTTCATTCTTGAAATCTCCTATCCAATACTGGCAACGCGCAGGTATGCCTTTATGAGGAACCCTATTCACCAAAAGAACATATTTGCCGCCCATCTTCTTAAAGACCGGCATTTCCCAGAAAATACCGGAGTCATCCACTTCCGGATTGCCCTCAAACAGCAAATGTACAAAATCCCATCTCTTCAAGTCCGCCGATTTATAAAGCAGCAAAGCCCCGTGGGGTGTATCGGTCTGCTCAATGCCGAAACCGATAATCATATACCAGATATCACCCTCTTTCCAAACATACTGGTCACGCATGTCCGTACGGGTATATCCGGCAGGCTTCTCGGCAATAACCGGATTACCCGCATATTTCTCCCATTCTATCAACGCAGTATCTTTTGGAAAAGCAATACCCACTCCCATCTTGTCTCCACCGGCTGTGTATATCAGCTGGGGGATACCGTCATCATTGATAACAGCATGCCCGGACCATATTCCATTCTTGTCATAAGCAGCATCAGGAGTCAAAGCCGGCTTTTCCTCCGTCCAATGAAGCATATCGGGACTGCTGAAATGTCCCCAATTTATCTGTCCCAGGAAGATTGCAGAAGCATTCTTCTGATTGAATATATGATATTTACCTTTATAAAGAAGTAAACCATGCGTCTCATTCGTCCAGTTGGCAGCCGGCAACAGATGATAGCGAGGACGGTTGAAGTCCTTCGCAAAACGGGTTTCCGGAATAGCCAAAACCGGAGTCTTCTTCAATCCTAAGGCAATCTCGTCTCTCCATGCAGACGAATCATCGGAAAAGGGAGTGAGGCTTATCCCGTCAATCAACCCGTTTATAGCCGTAACATCGTACATCCAAACCTTCTTTTCCCTGAAATCCTTACCTACCCGAAACATCATTTCACCATCCTGCAAGTTCCGGGGCCATACCTCTGCACTCATCCTCTGTCCATTCAGGCAAACCGATTCATTACTCAAATCAAGGACCACATGCAGCCACTTGAAACGGTCGACTTTTGTCTTTAATGAACAGTAAGAGTATGAGCCATTCTGCCCCATTCCCAACAGCAGCTCACCATAACGGTCTACACATACCGCTACAGATGTTCCTGCCATGTCTCTGATTCCCATAAAGGCAGCAGTATCCGTCGGATAAGATTCCAGAGCAAACCATCCGGACAACGACGAAACATCTCCTTCCGTGGTTGTATCCATCCAAGTGGAATACCCGTCTGTACGAAGGGCTTTACCTTCGACTCCGGTAACAAATTCTGGTATTTCCTTTATAGTGTACAAATTCAACAATGACTTACCGTCACAGGAAAGTAAGGGGTCCTGCCCGTCAAACGACCATGTTTTTTGAGCAAAAGCTGCATTCAAAGAAAGCAATAGACAGCCTAATATAGAATAGGCAAAGTTTTTCATAATAAAAGATTGTTTAAAGGAAAAGAGGGAAACAAACGTTTCCCCTCCCTTACGTTTTTATTTCAAAATATAATTAGTTGAACGGAGCATAACCGGGATTCTGTACATACTTGCCTCCAGAAAATCCGTATTGATTGTTCGGAACCGGATAATACTCATCCTTTCCACCCGTAAAGTGCGCATTGGCATAATAAATGCGATTGTCCGACTCCGCGGTAATGTAGTTGTTCATGGTTGTTTCCACTATGCCCCAACGGACTAGGTCGAAGAAACGTTCACCTTCCAAAGCCTTCTCCAGACGTGTTTCCCAACGGAGGGCCTGACGGGCATAATCCTGATTCCAGACATCAGCAGGATAAGGATTGACAAGGTAGTTGGCCGCATATTTGGAATGGTCGTTGAAATCCTTTACATAGGCGCTGTTCCGGGCACGATTGCGTATCTGATTAATCAAATCACGGGCAGTTTCGAGTCCATTGCCTTCATTGAGTTCAATAAGAGCCTCAGCTTTCCAAAGAAGAATATCCGCGTAACGTATAATCTGCCAGTTCAACTGTGAAGCCCCCCAAGGCCAGCCATTAAACATATCACTACTTTCCGGAGAAACCCAGAAGCGCTTCGCGCAATTATAGCCATAAGTATCCTTATCACGCACCCATCCCTCACACGGCTTGTCCGGATAAGTTTTCCAAGTTATAGTAGGACGGCCCACAACAAAATCGAGACGCGGGTCTACATTGGGAGTCGTGTTTTGTAAAGTATAAACCCCATTGTTCAATACCGCCCAACTATAATCAGACTTTGACTGATAATTAAAATCGGGCAGACCGTTTGCATCTGTCTGGTAAGCATTTATCAGATCTTGACTGGGCAGGAAGAAACCGTCACCTCCGTAAGGGCTGCCTCCACCCGGAGAATTCAACAGATTGCTCCAGTTGATGCGGCCGGCACTTTCGGTACCGTCATTCATGGAATATTGAATGGCAAAAACAGATTCTTTACCGTTTTCATTAGTTACTAAATCCAATCCCTGGAAATCGTCAAGCAAACCGTAACGGTTGCTGGCAGTCACTTGGTCGCAAAGCGAAACGACTTCCCTCAGCAGCTCTTTATTGATGGAAGTTACGGCATGCGTAATCTCATCTTGCTGATACGCCTGGTACAGCTTGATTTTAGCCGCATAGGCCAGTGCTATGTATTTATGAATACGCCCTACCTCCGGCTGTGATGCAGGAAGCTGTTCGGCGGCATCAAGCATCTCCTTGGCCAGCATACTCAGAATCTCGTCACGGGTAAACTCATTGTTCGGAATATCCGGATATTGGGAAATCTCAACGTTCTCATCAAAATAAGGTATCTTGTTGAAAAGGCGGCTTAATTCAAAATAATAATGGGCACGAAGCACTTTCATCTCCGCAATGCGGGATACACGTCCGTTTACCTGCTCATCTGTTGCAGCATTCAGTACGCGCAATGCAGAGTTACAACGCTGTACACTGCAATATAGATGATACCACTTGCTGTCCAAGAATCCATTGGTTGCATCCATATCAAATGTCTCCATACGGTGCACTTCATTAAGGTCACCGACACCACCACCGCCTTTATAGGCATTATCCGAACGCACCTCACCATAAGTCCAATTGGAAGTAGGATGACACCATACACTCCAACTCTGTCCCTCGGGACCACCCAAAGCTGCATACGCGGCATTCACTAAAAGGTCGGCACCTTCTGTAGAAGTCATAATATCTTCGTTCAAGCTACCCTGGGGCTTCAAATCCAGGAAACGGTCTTCATTACAGCTTGCAGTCATCAGCGCTACTGCGCCAAGCATATATAAATGTTTCAATTTCATAATAGTATAGTTTTAAAGTTTAGAAACCAAATGATAATCCCAAAGAGAACGTACGGGGCAACGGATAAGGATAGCCCAGACCTTCAGGGTCGGCACCCGTATAACCGGTAATCGTAAACAAATTCTGAGCCTGGAAATAAATGCGCGCATGACGCATCTTCATCTTGTCGAGAGCTGCTTTAGGAAGCGTATAACCCAATGTCAGGCTTTTCAGCTTGATATACGAACCATTTTCAATATAGAACTCAGAAACTTCGTGCTCATTGTTGCTGTTAAGGGTGGTTAAAGCAGGTACACTGCTATTGTAAACACCCGTCTTTTCAAAGTTCTCGTAGGCATGCATGGCATCGAGCAGGCGGGTAGAATGATTACCGGTCCAGCATTGGAACAAATCCGTATAATATTTGGAGTTGTTATAGGCATCACGAATCATACCGTTGAAGAACATGCTGAGGTCAAAGCCTTTCCAAGATGCCCCAAGATTCAGACCTGCAATCACTTTCGGATTGTCAGACCCCAACCATACACGGTCGTTCGTATCAATCGTACCGTTACCATCAGCATCCACGTATTTAATACGTCCTACTCCGGGAGCGCCAAACTGTACATTATATTTGGATTTATACTCATCCACCTCCTGCTGGGTACGGAACACTCCATCTGTCTTGAAGCCCATCCATGAACCGAACGGTTGACCAACCAAGGTCTTGTCAACACCATTACCGCCACCATAAGTATAGTAAATTTCTTCCGACAGCTCTGTCACTTCATTCTTGTAATATGAAAGGTTAAATGCTACATTATACTGGAAATCCTTCACCTTATCATTCCAGGTCAATGCCATCTCGAAACCTTTATTGTTCATCGTACCACCATTATACCAGCAGTAACCACCCTCGCCAATGACAGCAATATACGGTTTCTCTACAAGCATATCACTTGTCTTCTTATCAAAATAATCGAGAGAAGCACTCAGACGTCCATTCAGGAAAGCGGCGTCCACACCAATATTGAGTTGTCTTGTACTCTCCCACTTCAAATCGGGATTGGTAGACCTCACTTTGTAACCACCGGGAGCCAAAGTCGTTCCATCACCGTTCATGTTGTAGCTTGCATCCTTCAGACTAATCAAGTATTTAGTATAGGGGGCCTCATTATCAATAATATCGTTACCATTGATACCCCATGAAGCACGTAGTTTCAAATCTGCCAACCAATTCTTGGTCGCTTCCATAAACTTCTCACTTGAAATGCGCCAGCCTGCCGACACTGAAGGGAAGTAATCCACATTATTACCCTTTGCCAAGCGGGAAGAAGCATCACGGCGTACCGTAACAGAAGCCAGATACCGTCCTTCATAATCATAATTCACTTTACCAAAGTAAGACACCATGCCATAATTGGAAGCACCGGCACCTACATTCTTACCGGCAGTCACACCGTCGAGATAAATATAATCTTCATCTTCTACAGCCAGTCCCGTACCATAACCGAACATGGATTCCGAATGGTTCTTCTTGGCTTCTGTACCAAGAAGTGCAGTCAGATTGTTCTTTCCAAAAGCTTTGCTATAAGTCACGGTATTGGTCCATACCCAATCCAGTCTTTTGTTGGATGATTGAGTCAGCTTATTGACCTCATCGCGTGCCCATGCCGGCTCAAAAGTTTTGTTGGTTTCATCATAATAATTCATACCGAAATTGGTTTTCAGCACCAGGTTCTTAATCGGTTCAATTTCAAGGAATGCATTACCAAAGATACGCCAGTAATCATGTTTGTTCTGTTTTTCATTCTCCAACAAACGTGCCATATTGGGGGCATCACCCAAAACATCATTGATGGCATCGTTATAATTGCCATTCTCATCATAAACCGTCTTGGCAGGATGCTGTTTGATGGCATTCTCATCTACACCGGCCGGACTGAGGGTCTGTGTCCAACGATTGATAGCAACGTTCTCGCCGATGCGCAAGCGATTGTCAAGATAATGATAGTTAGAACTGATGCGGGTATTGATACGCTGGAAATTCGTATTCTCTACCAGACCGTCATGGTCGAGATAGTTCAACGCTAACGAGAAGGCACCATTGTCAGAGCCCTTTGAAAGTGTCGCACTGTAATTCTGCATCAAGGCAGTGCGATAAACCACATCGCGCCAATCCGTATCAACGGCATGTACTTTAGCTCCATTCAGGCCGATATAGTCTTGAAGTTGGGGAGTTGCACCATTACCATATATTTCGCTGCTTGGCGTAGCTCCATTATTGGCATACTTATAAGCCGACCAATAAACCTGGCCCCACTCATCTGCATTCAACATATCAAAGCCACATTGATAGGTCTGCAAAGTCAACGACATATCAAAATCCACACGGGTCTCCCCTTTCTTGGCACGTTTGGTAGTAATGATAATCACACCATTGGCAGCCTGTGCACCATAAATAGAAGCGGAAGCGGCATCCTTCAATACCTGAATGGATTCTACATCATTGGAAGAAAGGATAGACGAGATGTTCTCACGGGTCATCACACCGTCAATGACATAAAGCGGGGAATTGGCATCATTTCGGAAAGATGACTTACCACGGACCAATGTAGAAGTATTTCCACCGCCCGGTGTGCCGTCAGTCGTAATGTTCATACCGGCAACACGTCCCTGCAAGCTCGACAACACATTTCCCGTAGGAATATCTGCTACATCCTTCATCTTGACCACAGCCACCGAACCGGTCAAACTGGCCTTCTTCTCGGACATATAGCCGGTCACCACTACTTCATCAATCAACTGGGAATCTTCCGTCAACTCAATGCGTAAAGTGGGCTGTGCCTTTACTGTAACGGTTTTATATCCTATATAGGATACGGACAATGTGGCACCGGAAGTTACAGACAGCGTGAAATTTCCATCAATATCCGTAATTGTTCCATTGCTGTTGGAACCTACTTCCATGACAGAAGCACCGATAATGGATTCACCACTCGATTTTTCAACGACAGTACCTTTTACCTGAACTTGCTGGGCAAAGGAAAGAATGCCCACAAAAAGAAGCACAATTAGTGTGCAAAGCCTGAGACTAATGCTTTTCAACATATCTATTAATTTAAAGTTAATAATAAACCAATTCTGCAATTGAGTTTTGTGTCAGCAAAATTAAGCGAAACCAGGATTTGCACCTATAACAAATGTTACGAAAGGTGGTATTTTTGATACATCCCCTTTCTAAAGGTATTCTACGCGTGTTTTTTGCTAAATAAACTTTAGCTTTAGCAGCAAATTAATAGAAAAGAATGAAAACAATATGGGAGCAGATGCTAATTGCACCAGCTCTCATAGTATACTCTCTCAGAATCAAAAACGAAAAGCAAACTGTTCCGCACACCGGTATCCTTCTTCATAAAGCTCCGTCAGCTTCTTGATGTCACGCTCGATGCGGTCTACCACTACCGGCTTTTGTGGACGGATCACAACGATTTCCCCGGCGGCTTCCATCCGTTCCACCTGCTCCAACTGTTGATTATAGACAATGCTGCGGCGGTTGATGGCTTCACGCAATAGCGGATATTTCTTATATATAAAAGGTGGAACCTTCGTTCCCTGAATTTCCTTACGGTACCCATGATTGCGCGTCAACACCACCACATTATTGGTAAATCCATCCTGACGGGCACGCATCAAAGGGATACTGTCCACAATACCTCCATCCAGCATCGGGATGTTGTTCACGTAGGTAATGGGACAGACAAACGGCAGACTGCTCGAAGCACGCACAATATCAATGACGCGCTCTTTACTCCGCTTCTCCTCAAAATAGTTCGCTTCGCCCGTCTCGCAGTTGGTAGTTACCATCACATAGCGTTCGGGACAATGAAAGTATGCCTCGTAGTCGTAGGGAAGTATGTGTTCCGGAAACTCCTGGAACAACAAGTCGAAATCCATGATATTCCGCTTCTTCAACAGATACTTCAATCCGATGTAATTGTATTTTTCCAGCAAGTCGATATTGCTGTACTTGGCACGCCCGCGCTGACCGGACATATAAGAAAGTCCGTTGCAGGCTCCGGCACTGACGCCGATGGTATAGGGAAAGCGAATGCCACGATCCATAAAGCTGTCGAGCACACCGCAAGTGAAGACGCCGCGCATACCGCCGCCCTCCAAAACAAGACCGCTATGGTCGTCGATACGTATTATTTTCTCCATAAGTGTCAGAATTAACGCTCCAAAGATAGCTTTTGTTTACGATATTCTATCTATATTTGCAGTTGCAACTATAAATCTATAACATTTTAATTATGATGAAGAAATCAATACTGATGGCTGCATTGGGTTTATTAAGTTTAAACACAATAGCACAAGACACTCCGAAAGAGGAAGGTTTCATTTTTACAACCGTAAAAGAAAATCCTATCACTTCTGTTAAGAACCAAAACCGTGCCGGTACATGCTGGTGCTATTCCGGACTGGCATTCATCGAATCCGAACTGCTCCGCATGGGCAAAGGCGAATACGACTTTTCTGAAATGTTTATCGTACACAACACCTATCTGGACCGTGCCGACAAGGCAGTGCGTACACATGGTGACGTTTCGTTCTCACAAGGCGGTTCGTTCTACGATGTAATTTATGGTATGAAAACTTTCGGTCTGGTGCCCGAAGAGGAAATGCGTCCGGGCGTTATGTATGGCGACACGCTGAGCAACCACACCGAATTGACAGCCGTATCTGATGCCGTAGTGGCAGCCATTGCCAAGGGAAGACACCGTAGCCTGCAAGCAGACAAGGAAAATAACCCGCTTTGGAAGAAGGCCATCACTGCCATCCACGACATCTATCTGGGCGAACGTCCCGAGAAGTTCACCTACAAAGGCAAGGAATATACTCCGAAGTCTTTCTATGAATCTACCGGACTGAATGCAGATGACTATATCTCACTGACTTCCTATACCCACCATCCCTTCTACCAGCCGTTCGTCCTGGAAATACAAGACAACTGGCGTTGGGCTTCTTCCTACAACTTGCCTATCGACGAGTTGATGGAAGTGTTTGACAACGCTATCAATAAGGGTTACACCATTGCATGGGGTAGTGACGTAAGCGAACAAGGCTTCACACGCGACGGTATAGCCGTAATGCCCGATGCAGAAAAGGTGCAAGAACTGAGCGGTTCGGACATGGCACACTGGCTGAAAATGAAACCCGAAGAAAAGAAACTGAACAGCAAGCCTCAACCGCAGAAGTGGTGCACACAAGAAGAGCGCCAGCTGGCATACGACAACTGGGAAACTACTGACGACCACGGTATGCTGATTTACGGTATAGCCAAAGACCAGGAAGGCAACGAATACTATATGGTAAAGAACTCTTGGGGTGAAGCCGGAAAGTACAAAGGACTGTGGTATGCTTCCAAAGCTTTCGTGCGCTATAAAACAATGAACATCATTGTGCACAAGGATGCACTGCCTAAGGATATTGCCAAGAAACTGGGTATTAAATAAATAAAAGAAGGAGATGCAGTTTGATGCATCTCCTTTTTCAATTCTTACCAAATCCTACAGATATCTTCCACAATCTGCGGAACCGTCAACCGGTTCTTCTTCAACTGCTCCTCCACATCGTAACGGTCGATAAACTCTTTCTTCACACCATAGTTCAGTACCTTCATATCCGACGGACCGTAGTAACGGGCAATCTTCTCGCCAAAGCCACCGTCCAGCACTCCGTCCTCAAGAGTAATGACCAGTGTATGGTCGCGCTTCAGGTCATCGAGCAAAGCCTCGTCCACACCCGTGATGTAGCGAGGATTGACAAGCGTGGCATCCACTCCTTTCTCTTCCTTCAACCGGGCAGCCACGGCTTCGCCCAACTGATAGAAAGAGCCCAGTCCCAATATGGCAACCTTCTCTCCACGATGGGACACCTCATAACGGTTCAGCGTCTTGCCGTAATCCTTCTCCGGTTCTACATTCCTGCGGACAACCCCATTGGCCGGCACGCGGATGGCAACCGGATGTTCCGTCTGACGGATCCCCCACTCCAGCATTGCCATATACTCCTCACGACAAGTAGGTGCCAGATAAACCATATTCGGAATATTGCCAATGACCGGAATATCGAAAAGACAAAGATGGGTAACGTCGTTCATACTCGACAAGCTTCCCCAGAAAACAAGAATCAGTGCAGGATTATTGTTGATGCAGAGGTCTTGCGACAGCTGGTCGTAGGCGCGCTGGATAAAGGTGCTGTAGACGCCGAATACCGGCTTTCCACCTCCGGCAGCAATGGCAGAAGCCATGGCAACAGCCTGTTCTTCGGCAATGCCCATATCGATGAACTGGCGACCAGCCTCCTTGCGTCGCTCCGGTGTAAAGCCGAATACCGTGGGTGTGCCTGCGGTGATGCCCACCACAGTCGGGTCTTTCTTCATCTCCTGCAACAGATAACCAGCGGTAAGGTCGGCATAGTCTTCATCCTCTCCAGGCTCACCGGTCAGATTGCCGGTCTCAAGGTCGAACGGAACACTGTAATGGAAACGTTCTTTTTGCTCTTCCGCCAATTTGTATCCTTTACCTTTCAAGGTATTGATATGTACCACAACCGGATGCTTCTTGTCCTTCACTTCACGGAAAGCCTCTATCAATTGCTCCACGTTATTGCCATCCTTCACATAGAGATAATCATATCCCATTGCCTTAAAATAGTTGCAGGGAGCCTGACCCTCCGTTTCGCGCAACTGTTGCAGATTGCGGTATAGCCCGCCATGATTCTCGGCAATGGACATCTGGTTATCGTTGACAATGACGATGAAGTTCGTGCCCAGTTCGGCACCTACATTCAATCCTTCGAAGGCTTCACCTCCACTCAACGAGCCATCGCCGATGACGGCAATCACATTACCCGCCTCCCCCTTCAGGTCACGCGCCTTGGCAAGTCCGCTTGCCAGACTGACGGAGGTAGAGGTATGCCCAATGACGAAGAAGTCGTGCTCGCTTTCCGACGGTTCGGAATATCCGGAGACTTCGTCATACTCGTCCGCATTCATAAACGCTGCCCGGCGGCCTGTCAATATCTTATGGGTATAACTTTGGTGAGACACGTCATAGACTATCTTGTCCGTTGGTGAATCGAACACGTAATGCAGGGCTATGGTGGCTTCTACCATTCCCAGGTTGGGACCTACGTGTCCTCCGTGGGAGCTTAACTTGTTTAACAACACCTGGCGGATTTCTCCACCCAATCCGTTCATTTCGCTGACTGATAACTTTTTCACGTCAGCAGGGGAATTTACTTTTTCAATATACATATTCTATAATAACATTTAAGTAGCAATGCTTGTTTATCCGATGCTGCCCGTTATGCAGACCTCATCCAGACGCTGCAAAAGTACAGAGGAAACGGGAACGGAAAGGTAGATAAATTACCGGTTTTATTACCTTTTTTACAGATATAGAGCCAACTGATATTTGCGCAAAATCCCTCAACTTGTGCATTTTTCACCCCATTTTCTTGTCAAACCCAACTCTTTCCGTAAATTTGCAGGCTGATAATGAGTTAACCGGCCAATTTCAGTAGCAGGATTCTACTACTCCTATTCCCGGTACTGACATACAAAGAAATACTAATACTAATAATTAATAGCATGAGTTTGAAAATTGTTGTATTGGCAAAACAAGTTCCCGACACACGCAACGTTGGGAAAGATGCCATGAAAGCCGACGGAACTATCAACCGCGCGGCACTCCCTGCCATCTTCAACCCCGAGGACCTGAACGCTCTTGAACAGGCTCTCCGACTGAAAGATGAACATCCGGGCTCCACCGTTACCATCCTGACCATGGGACCGGGACGTGCAGCCGAAGTTATTCGTGAAGGACTTTACCGTGGTGCCGACAACGGCTATCTGCTGACCGACCGCGCCTTTGCAGGTGCCGATACGCTTGCCACTTCGTATGCCCTTGCCACAGCCATCAAGAAGATAGGCGACTATGACGTCATCATTGGCGGACGCCAGGCCATCGACGGTGATACCGCCCAAGTAGGCCCGCAGGTTGCCGAAAAGCTGGGGCTGACGCAAGTGACCTACGCAGAAGAGATTCTGAACGTGGATAAAGCCGCCAAGAAGATTACCGTGAAACGTCATATTGACGGTGGTGTGGAAACCGTTGAGGCTCCCCTGCCCATAGTCATCACCGTAAACGGAAGTGCCGCTCCCTGCCGCCCGCGCAATGCCAAACTGGTGCAGAAGTACAAACGCGCCCTCGGTGCCCAGGAAAAAGCTGCCATCACCAAGGAAGGCGCTGAGCTTGCCTACGCCGGCCTCTACGAGAAATATCCCTATCTGAACATCACGGAATGGAGTGTTGCCGACGTGAACGGCGACCTTGCACAATGCGGTCTGAGCGGTTCGCCTACCAAGGTGAAGACCATTCAGAACATCTCATTCCAGGCCAAAGAAAGCAAAACGCTGACGGGCAGCGACAAGGATGTGGAAGATTTGATTGTTGAACTGTTAGCCAACCATACGATAGGATAAGATTATGAATAATGTATTTGTATATTTAGAGATAGAAGGCACAACAGTTGCCGACGTCAGTCTCGAACTCTTGACCAAAGGTCGTAAATTAGCCAATCAGTTGGGCTGTCAACTGGAGGCAGTTGCTGCCGGCAACAATCTGGCAGGCATTGAAAAACAAGTATTGCCCTTCGGAGTAGACAAACTCCACGTATTCGACGCTCCGGGCTTGTTCCCCTATACTTCCCTTCCCCACTCCTCTGTCCTCATCAATTTGTTCAAAGAAGAAAAGCCGCAAATCTGCCTGATGGGCGCCACCGTTATCGGTCGCGACCTCGGCCCGCGCGTTTCTTCCGCTTTGACCAGCGGACTGACTGCCGACTGTACCTCACTGGAAATCGGCAACCACGAAGACAAGAAGGAAGGCAAGGTTTACGAGAACCTGCTGTATCAAATCCGTCCCGCATTCGGCGGTAACATCGTTGCCACGATTGTGAATCCCGAGCACCGTCCGCAGATGGCAACCGTTCGCGAAGGTGTGATGAAGAAAGAGATACTGGACGCTGACTATAAGGGCGAAGTCATCAACCACGACGTTGCCAAGTACGTGCCCGAGACGGATTATGTGGTAAAAGTCATCGACCGCCACGTAGAAAAGGCAAAACACAACCTGAAAGGCGCTCCCATCGTGATTGCTGGCGGCTACGGCATGGGAAGCAAGGAAGGTTTTGACATGTTGTTCGAGCTTGCCAAAGAACTCCATGCAGAGGTAGGCGCCAGCCGTGCTGCCGTCGATGCCGGTTATGCCGACCATGACCGCCAGATTGGCCAGACCGGTGTCACTGTCCGCCCCAAACTGTATATTGCTTGCGGCATCAGCGGACAAATCCAGCACATTGCCGGTATGCAGGAAAGTGGTATTATCATCTCCATCAACAATGACGAGAACGCTCCCATCAATACGATTGCCGACTATGTCATCAACGGTACGGTGGAAGAGGTTATCCCGAAGATGATAAAATATTATAAATCACACAGTAAATAACAATAAAGGTAATCATGAAAGGGCTGATTCTTATATTTGTTCTTCTTTCAGGTATATCTTCCGCTATCGCTCAAGAAAAGCTCTGGTTGGACAAGAATTACCAATGGACGGACGACTCCATTCAGGCAGTCAAGTATGCTCTTGTTTCCAAGATAAACAAGAAGTGCATCAAGGTGGAAGAGTATGCTTTGGAAGGACAAAAGAAGGATGTCTGGCATTTCTCCGAATACAAAAGCAATCCCCGCAAAAGGATAAGGGAAGGCCTGCATACATCATTCTATGCAAATGGCAAGGACAGCCTGACAGAAGTATATAGAGACAACCGCCTGGAGGGGCAGACCATGGTGTATTATCCCGACGGTGCCATACATCTGGCCCGGAGCTACAGCGATGGTAAACTTGACGGAACACTCCTGCAGTACTATCCCGACGGGAAACTCCGTAGAGAGGAACACTATTCAGAGAATCAGTGTACCGGTGGAAAGATGTTCGACGAGCACGGAACTGAAATGGAACATCAGCCGTATTTCGTGTTTCCATCCTTCCCCGGTGGAATAGAGAACCTCATGAAACTGGTGGCCAATGTTACCAAATATCCGGAAGACGCCTGGAAACAAAAGGCGGAAGGAAGGGTAATCCTGCGATTCGTTGTAGACGAAGAAGGCAAGATGACCCATCCCAAAATTCTCCAGTCCGTGCGCTATGACATCGACAAAGAAGCCATACGCGCTTTCGAGGCCATTGCCGACGTCTACCGCTGGTCGCCCGGCTATCAGGACGGAGAGGCCAAGCGAGTGAAATTCACCATACCCCTATACTTCAGAATACCTAAATAACCAAGAAATTATGGCAAATTTTTATACCGAAGTTCCCGAATTGAAGTATCATCTGAACAACTCGATGATGGAACGTATCTGCGAACTGAAAGAACGCGGTTACCAAGACAAAGACAAGTATGACTATGCCCCGCAGGACTATGCGGATGCTATGGACTCTTTTGACAAGGTACTTGAAATCACCGGAGAGATTACCGGTGAGATTATCGCTCCCAATGCCGAGGGCGTGGACGAAGAAGGTCCCCACTGTGCCAACGGCCGTGTGGAATATGCCAGCGGCACCAAGCAGAACCTCGACGCCATGGTAAAAGCCGGATTGAACGGTATGACCATGCCGCGCCGTTTCGGTGGCTTGAACTTCCCGATTACTCCGTACACCATGTGTGCGGAAATCGTTGCCGCCGCCGATGCCGGTTTCGGTAACATCTGGTCACTGCAAGACTGTATCGAAACGCTCTACGAATTCGGTAACGAAGACCAGCACAGCCGTTTTATACCGCGTGTCTGCGCCGGAGAGACCATGTCTATGGACCTGACAGAACCGGATGCCGGTTCCGACTTGCAGAGCGTAATGCTGAAAGCGACCTATGACGAGGCCAACAACTGCTGGCGCCTGAACGGCGTGAAGCGTTTTATTACTAACGGTGACGCCAATCTCCACCTCGTACTGGCACGTTCAGAAGAGGGTACCAAAGACGGACGTGGCTTGTCCATGTTCATCTACGATAAGAATGAAGGCGGTGTAGACGTGCGCCGCATCGAGAACAAGCTGGGTATCCACGGCTCTCCCACCTGCGAGCTGGTTTACAAGAATGCAAAGGCAGAACTTTGCGGCGACCGCAAGCTTGGTTTGATTAAATACGTTATGGCTTTGATGAACGGTGCCCGTCTGGGTATTGCCGCACAGTCGGTAGGCCTTTCACAAGCTGCCTACAACGAAGGTCTGGCTTATGCCAAAGACCGCAAGCAGTTCGGCAAGGCTATCATCGAATTCCCGGCTGTATATGACATGCTGGCTATTATGAAAGCCAAGTTGGATGCAGGACGCTCCTTGCTGTACCAGACTTCCCGCTACGTTGACATCTACAAAGCGCTGGACGACATTGCTCGCGAACGCAAACTGACTCCGGAAGAACGCCAGGAACAAAAGAAGTATGCCAAACTTGCCGACGCCTTCACTCCGCTGGCAAAAGGTATGAACTCTGAATATGCCAATCAGAATGCTTACGACAGCATCCAGATTCACGGCGGTTCGGGCTTCATGCTGGAGTATGCTTGCCAACGTATCTATCGTGATGCACGTATCACTTCTATCTACGAAGGTACTACTCAGTTGCAGACCGTAGCTGCTATCCGCTATGTAACAAACGGCTCATACTCTGCCACCTTGCGCGACTACGAGCAAGTGCCGTGCAGCGAAGAAATGCAACCGTTGATGGACCGCATCAAAGAGATGACCAACAAGTTCGAAGCCTGCACCAATGCGGTGAAAGAGGCACAGAATCAGGAATTGCTGGACTTCGTGGCACGTCGCCTCTATGAGATGGCTGCGGTATGTATCATGTCGCACCTCATCATTCAGGACGCGACAAAGGCTCCCGAACTGTTCGGCAAGTCGGCTCTGGTGTATGTGAACTACGCAGAAGCTGAAGTGGAAAAACACTTTAACTTCATCCGTAAGTTCAAGGCAGAAGAGCTGGAAAGCTACCGCAAATAAACGCATTGCTTGGACAAGGCAAATATAGCGGGCACCGGAGTTTAGCTACTCCGGTGCCCGCTTGTTTTTTCTGAAATACTTCCTCCTGCTTGCCCCTTCTTAAAAGGACAAAAGTTCTCAAAGAGACGAAAGGAAAATTAATACTCTCCGTGCAGCCTCAGCCTGCCGCGCAGCGAGTGTATCTCCCGCTGCATCTCTTCCATCCTTGCCAGCAGATGGTGGATGGCATCAATCCCTTCCATATTGATGGAAAGGTCGTAGTACATACGGCTGTACCGTTCCACATCCGGCAACTCGGAGAAAGGCAGATAACGCTCTCCACCTTCCTGCTCCACATCTATCAGTCCACTTTCGCACAGCATATCAATAAAAGTGGGCTCTATATGACACTTGTCACAATATTCGCTGATGACAATCCATTCGTTCTGCATAATCCGTTCTCCTTTCATTAGTTCATACTCTGAATTTTACGGAACATCTCTTTCTGCTGTTCCGTCAGGTTTGTCGGCAACTTCACGGAATAAGTCACGATGAGATCGCCAAACTGTCCCTCCTTCTTATATACGGGGAAGCCCTTACCCTTCAGACGTACCTTAGTCCCGTTCTGAGTTTCGGGTTTCACCTTCAGCTTCACCTGACCATCCAAAGTATCCACCAACTGGTCGCCACCCAGCAGGGCTGTATAAAGGTCGACGGTCACATCCACATACAAATCATCTCCCAAACGCTTGAATACCGAGTCGTCCGGAATCACAAACGTGATGTATAAGTCACCTGCAGGACCTCCGTTGATGCCCTCGCCACCATAGCCTTTCAGTTTGATGACCTGTCCGTTGGCCACACCGGCCGGAATGGTAATACGCACTTGCTTGCCATTCACCGTCAATATCTGTTTATGGGTCTTCGCAGCCTCACGAAGCGAGAGGTTCAAATCCGCATGATAATCCTGCCCGCGGAAACCGGCATTGGCACCGCCTCCGCCGCGCGTACGATGACCGAACATCTGTTCGAAGAAGTCTGAGAAACCACCGGCATTACTGCCCGAAAATTCCTGGCCGTCGGAAGAATACCAATACGTACCGCCTCCGTCCGTACCAAATCCCGCACCGGAACCTCCAAAACCGGCACCGCCAAATCCCCCGAAGCCCCCGGCTTGCTGCTGTGCCCGCTTCTGCGCTTCAAACTCGTCGGCATGTTTCCAGTGTTCACCATATTCATCATATTTCTTTCTTTTTTCAGGATCACTCAGCACCTCATTCGCCTCGTTGATAGCCTGAAACTTATCCTTGGCCGTAGCATCGTTCGGATTCAAGTCAGGATGGTACTTGCGCGCCAGCTTGCGGAACGCTCTCTTGATGTCATCCTGAGATGCCTTTTTGTCCACTCCAAGGACCTGATAGTAATCAATATAAGCCATAGTCTATTAGTTTTATTGTCTAAATACCATAAAACAAATAACACGCCAATTTGTTTTACGCATTACTAAAATAGGTAAACGAAAATTAAAAAGCATCATCAAGCATAATAATTACGTGATAAACAAACATTTAGTTTCAACCAGACACTTATTTCACGTCTATAAAATACCAAAATAGTGTAAACGACACCTAATATCGTCTAATTATTCATCCTAAATCTTCCTAAAATTGACAGAAAATGCTTTATTTGTAATAAGGAAAATTTGTTTTATATATAATCCCCAACCTTAGATTAAAAACCCCCATTATGAAAAGTAATTATTGGCTCCTAACGGTAGTATTCGCTCTCGTAGCCCTACCGGGCAAAGCAGGCGAATGGATCAGAATCAACCAACTCGGCTATTTGCCGCAATCCGTCAAAGTCGCTGTATTCATGAGCGAGGAAGGAACAAACGTAGAAAATTATTCATTGATTGACGCTTTCACCGGAAAGGTGGTGCGTACCTTCAACACAACCAAGGCCACCGGCAAGATGGGAGGCATGAAGAGTACCTACCGGTTGAACTTCAGTGATTTCACAGAACCGGGCACGTATTATCTGAAAGCAGGCAAAGCGGTCTCCCCCCGTTTCCCCATCAATGCACAAGTCTACAACGGTACCGCAGACTACCTGCTGCACTACATGCGGCAGCAACGCTGCGGCTATAATCCGTTCCTGAAAGACAGCTGCCACGTGCACGACGGCTACATCGTCTATCATCCCACCAAAACCGGACAACATATAGACGTCCGCGGAGGCTGGCACGATGCTACGGACTATCTGCAATACACCACCACCTCCGCCAATGCCATCTACCAGATGATGTTTGCCTATCAGGAAAATCCGGAATCATTCGGTGACGCCTATGATGCAGCCGGACATCCGGGAGCCAACGGCATTCCCGACATCGTGGACGAAATCAAGTGGGGACTGGACTGGCTGAACCGGATGAATCCTGCTCCGGGCGAGCTGTACAACCAGATAGCCGACGACCGTGACCATGCCGGAATGCGCCTACCTAACAAAGACCTGGTGGATTACGGCTACGGACCGGGTAAAGGACGCCCCGTTTACTTTTGCAGTGGCGAACCGCAAGTACGTGGAGAGTTCAAGAATGCAACGACCGGAGTGGCAAGCACTGCCGGCAAGTTTGCCTCCTGCTTCGCTTTAGGCGCCAAGATACTGAAAGACTACTATCCTGAATTTGCAGCAGAAATCGAAGCCAAGGCCGATGCCGCCTATCAGGAAGGCGTAAAGAAACCGGGAGCATGCCAGACTGCCTCTGTCTTGTCTCCCTACATTTACGAAGAGGACAACTGGGTGGACGATATGGAACTGGGAGCCATGGAACTGTACAAAGCCACCGGCGACAACAAATACCTGGCCCAAGCCCTTGAATACGGACGTCGCGAACCGGTGACTCCTTGGATGGGCGCCGACAGTGCACGCCACTACCAATGGTATCCGTTCATGAACATGGGGCACTACCATCTTGCCAAAGTGGACAACAGCCGCATCAGCAAGGAATTCATCCGCAACATGCGTACGGGCATTGAACGCACGTACGAGAAAGCGGTAGAAAGCCCCTTTCTGCACGGTATACCCTACATCTGGTGTTCCAACAATCTGACTACCGCCATGCTAACCCAATGCCGGCTGTACCGTGAAACCACCGGCGATGACACATACGCCGAAATGGAAGCCTCCCTGCGCGACTGGCTGTTCGGCTGTAACCCTTGGGGAACCAGCATGATTGTGGAACTTCCCCTTTACGGAGACTATCCCTCGCAACCCCACTCCTCACTGCTGAATGCAGGCGTGGGCAATACTACCGGCGGACTGGTGGACGGTCCTGTCTATCGTACCATCTTCGAAAGCCTGCGCGGTGTCAATATGACGGGAATTCCCGGAACTCCCGGACAAGACTACGAACGCTTCCAGCCAGACTTGATGGTATATCACGACGCCATCCACGACTATTCCACCAATGAGCCTACCATGGACGGAACCGCCTGCCTCACGTACTACCTCTCTGCCATGCAGAAGGATGGAATGAAGCAAGCCGGTATCCCAAATGACAAGAATGTATATGTGGACGGAGGCATTATCCGCACCGATCCCTCAAAAAAGCAAATCACCCTCGTATTCACTGCCGCCGACAAAGCAGACGGTGCCGATGCCATCATCAGCACCTTGAAGAAGCATGGCATCAAAGGTGGCTTCTTCTTTACCGGAGAGTTCTATGAACTCTATCCCGATGTAGTGAAACGCCTGCTCGACGAAGGGCATTTTGTAGGCAGCCACAGTTACGGACATCTGTTGTACATGCCTTGGGAAGACCGTGATTCTCTGCTGGTCACCCGCGAAGAGTTTGAGAACGATATGATGAAAAGCTACGAGACCCTCCGCAAGGCAGGTATCGAATACAAGGACGCTCCCGTCTATATTCCTCCTTACGAATACTATAACAAGAAAATATCTGCCTGGGCAAAGAATATGGGTATTCAAGTTATCAACTATACCCCTGGTACCATGAGCAATGCCGACTACACCACTCCGGACATGGGACAGAAGTACCGGAGTAGCAAACTCATCTACGACAAGATTATGGAGGTGGAAAAGAAAGAAGGTCTGAACGGACACCTAATGCTGATACACTTCGGAACGGACGACCGCCGCACAGACAAGTTCTATAATGGCTATCTGGACAAGATGATTAAGACGCTGAAACGAAAAGGCTACACTTTTGTACCGGTCCGCGAGGCTGTCGGTATATAAGCATACTCTAACAAGGATTTATTGAAAAGGTTAGTTAAAAAGGTTATCGTGCAAAGGTATTTAAGGTAAATATTCAATCGGTTTGTTTTCAGTAAACCTTCCCCTACCCCCAAGAGGGGAAAGTTTCGAAGTAAGCTCCCAGCCTGTGAAGGTTAGGAGCTTTTATATATTTCAGAGAAGCCTTTTTACCGATTGCAGCAATTGCTCGATATCTTCTTCCGTAGTATCAAAAGAGGTTACAAAACGGATTTCGTGGATGGCCTCATCCCAGAAGTAGAAGAAATAGTCCTTCAACAGCTCGTCAATCACCGGACGGGGCATCGTAAGGAAAAGCTGGTTACTTTCCACCTTCTGCGTAAAATGCGCACCTGGCAATTCCTTCAATCCGTCGTAAAGAATCTTTGCCATACGATTGGCATGCGCGGCATTTTTCAACCAAAGGCTGTCCGTCAGATAGGCAGTAAACTGGCAGGACAGATAGCGGAGCTTGGATGCGAGCTGTGCCGACTGCTTGCGCACAAAATAAGCTTCCTTCTTCAAAGCTGGGTTAAAGACAACCACGCTTTCTCCCAACATCAGTCCATTTTTCGTACCACCGAAGCTGAGGATATCTATCCCGCAATCCACTGTCAGTTCCCTAAAGCCAAGATTCAAGGCTGCACAAGCATTTGCCAGACGGGCTCCGTCCATATGGACATACATGCCATGCCGATGGGCCAAATCCGTCAAAGCCCGCAACTCGTCCGGCTTATAGACAGTGCCCAGCTCCGAACATTGCGAAATATAGATGGCTCCGGGCTGCGAATGATGCTGTTCGCCGAAATGGCACAAATAAGGACGGACTAAATCGGGCGTCAGCTTGCCGTCAGGGGTAGCTATAGGACGAATCTGACAACCTGTCATACGGGCAGGCGCACCGCACTCATCGACATAGATATGTGCAGTCTCTGCACAAATAATGGAATTATAAGGGCGGGTACACAGCTGCAAAGCCACCGCATTACTGCCCGTACCGTTGAATACGAACAACGGTTCACAATCCGGCGTAAACGCTTCTCTTATTTTACAGACAGCCTCCTCTGTCCAAGGGTCATCCCCATAACCGACAGCATGGTCACTGTTGGCCCGGTTCAGTGCCTCCATTACCAACGGATGTACGCCTGAATTATTGTCTGAAGCAAAACTTCTCATAATCTTTCTGTTTTTGTTCATTGAAAAGAATGTGCAAAGGAAAGAATATTCTGCAACATGAAAAAACAAAGGAGCACAGATTTCATCCCCCCGGCAGAAAATGCTTCCGCACTATGAAATCTGTGCCCCTCAATCAATCCATTCACTCGGTTCCCTTTATCCGATATAAACATTTACCCCTAGTGAAACATAAAGTTCATCTTCTTCCTGATGAATTTCAATCTTGTCCTCACGGGCAAGCCACCCCAATGCGGCTCCCAATTCCTTGTCCTTCAGTCCGGACTTCCTCTTTAAAGAATCGTAGCTCCATCTGGTATAATCGCTAAGCAACTGCCAAACTTTCCCAGCATTTAGTCCAATTTCGCTTTTGTTCATTTTTCTCTTTAATTAAAAAGGTTAATAGCTCTTGTTGATTAGGTTATCTTTACAAAGGGTAAAGATATGATTTTTTATTTAACTAACAACAAAAACGAACAAAAGATATAAAAATGAACCGTTTTTGCAACACTTTTGTAATATTACACTCTTTTTATTGATAATCAAGAAGGAAAATGAAACAAAAAAACCGCAGTATCTATCAAAAAGACACTGCGGTTCTTCTATTTGATTAAGCAATCAGGGGAAAAGTCTTACATCATTCCACCCATGCCGCCCATTCCGGGAGCACCCATCGGCATTTCGGGCTTATCCTCTTTCTTCTCTACGATTACACATTCTGTAGTCAAGAACATGCCTGCAATAGAAGCGGCATTCTCAAGAGCCACACGAGTAACCTTGGCAGGATCTACCACACCAGCTGCATGCAGGTTTTCATAAACATCTGTACGGGCATTGTAACCAAAGTCTGCCTTGCCTTCACGCACTTTCTGTACAACAACAGCACCTTCTTTACCAGCGTTGGCAACAATCTGGCGCAACGGTTCTTCAATAGCACGTTTGATGATGTCAATACCGGTTGTTTCATCTACATTGTCACCCTTAAAGCCTTCCAGAGCATCCAATGCACGGATATAGGCTACACCACCACCTGGAACAATACCTTCTTCGATAGCGGCACGGGTAGCACGAAGCGCATCGTCTACACGGTCTTTCTTTTCCTTCATTTCAACCTCAGAAGCAGCACCTACATAAAGAACAGCTACACCGCCAGACAACTTGGCCAGACGTTCCTGCAGTTTTTCCTTGTCATAATCAGATTTCGTAGATACAATCTGAGCCTTGATTTGCTCGCAACGTTCCTTGATGTTTTCTTTGTCACCGGCACCGTTTACAATGGTTGTATTATCCTTGGAGACAGTTACCTTGTCGGCAGTACCCAGCATTTCGATAGTAGCTTGTTCCAACTTCAGACCTTTTTCCTCGCTGATGACAACACCACCGGTCAGCACTGCAATATCTTCCAACATTTCCTTGCGACGGTCACCGAAGCCCGGAGCCTTCACTGCACAAATCTTCAACTGAGAACGCAGACGGTTTACAACCAAAGTTGTCAGCGCTTCGCTATCCACATCTTCTGCAATAACCAGCAAAGGACGACCAGTCTGTACTGCCGGTTCAAGAATGGGCAGGAAATCTTTCAAGTTGGAAATCTTCTTATCATAAATCAGGATGTACGGTTTCTCCATTTCGCACTCCATCTTCTCCGTGTTGGTAACGAAGTAAGCAGAGAGGTAACCACGGTCGAACTGCATACCTTCAACCACACCGATAGTAGTATCAGTACCCTTTGCCTCTTCGATAGTGATAACACCGTCTTTGGAAACTTTGCGCATAGCGTCTGCAATCAGCTTGCCGATAACGGGGTCGTTGTTGGCAGAAACGGAAGCAACTTGCTCAATCTTGTCATAGTTGTCACCCACTGTTTCCGCCTGGCCTTTGATAGAATCAACCACTTTGGCAACAGCCTTGTCGATACCGCGTTTGATATCCATCGGGCTAGCACCGGCAGTCACGTTCTTCAGACCTTCGGCTACGATAGCCTGAGCCAAAACAGTAGCAGTTGTAGTACCGTCACCTGCATCGTCGCCGGTCTTGGAAGCAACTTCCTTTACCAGCTGTGCGCCAGTATTCTGATATGCGTCTGCCAACTCTACTTCTTTAGCTACCGTTACACCATCTTTCGTGATGTGGGGAGCACCGAATTTCTTTTCGATGATAACGTTACGACCTTTAGGGCCGAGGGTTACTTTTACTGCATTTGCCAGTGTGTCGATACCTTTCTTCAATTGGTCGCGGGCATCGATATTGAATAATATTTCTTTTGCCATAACTATATTTACATTTTAACGATTTACAATTTACAAATTAACCTAAAACAGCGAGCACATCGCTTTGACGCATGATGAGGTACTTGGTTCCTTCAACTTCCAGTTCAGTACCGGCATACTTGCCATACAGCACTGTGTCACCAACCTTCAACACCATTTCTTCGTCTTTTGTTCCGTTGCCTACTGCAATAACTTCACCTTTCAAAGGTTTCTCTTTCGCTGTATCAGGAATAATGATACCGCCAATTGTCTTTTCTTCTGCAGGTGCAGGGAGTATCAGCACTCTGTCTGCTAATGGTTTAATGTTCATAATCTTTTTGTTTTATATGTTATACATTTGTTATAATGGTAATTTTGCTTTAAACAAGCGATAAACAACTTACGAAAACCGTGCCAAACGAACAAGCTGATTGTTTGGCAGACAAAGGCTGACAAAATGGCAAAGTATACAACAATATTTGCTATCTTTGCAGCCTCAAAAATGATTTGACTTATGAACGCAATATGGATAGTCCTCCCCATTCTTACCTTATTGATGTTTGAACTGGGACTGACATTACAAACCGAAGACTTTAAACTGTTCCGCAAACGCCCCCGCCCCATTATTGCCGGGCTGGCAGGCCAAATCATCCTACTGCCGATGCTGGCATTTGCTTTAGGACATGTCTTCCAGCTCGAACCTCTGTTCTTTATCGGCATCATACTCATAGCCTGCTCGCCAGGCGGCAGCTCATCCAACATCTTCTCCATGATAGCCAAAGGAGACGTAGCATTGTCCGTGTCACTGACGGCATGCAGCAGCATTATTACGCTGTTCACTATCCCCGTGATTATGGAATTCGCCACACACTTTGTAGACAGCAATCTGGACATAGATATCCATCTCCCCGTAGGAAGCCTTATCATGCAGAACCTGGTTCTGATGCTTCTTCCCATTGTAGCCGGCATATTCACGAAGCGCTACCGTCCGCAAATGGCAGAAAGGATTCATAAGATATTGTCCAAGACAGCCTTTCCCGCACTTATCCTGCTGGCAACCATCTTCTTCATACAGCATCATGCTACCATCACCGGCCAATTCGGCAAACTGGGCCTCTGCATCTCCATTCTTATCCTGCTGGCTATGGGAGGCGGCGTAGTGCTATCGAAGTCCATGCGCCTCAACCGGAAAGAACAACGTACACTCATTATAGAAATCGGTATGCAGAATGCCGCACAAGCAATTGCTGTTGCCAGTAGTCCGTTTGTATTCAACAATGACATCATTGCAATACCTGCTATTATCTACGCACTGATGATGAACGTCATTCTGCTGGTTTACGTGGGAATAGTAAAACGAAGATAAGAAACCAACCGTTCATCACGGATTTCCTGCCATTCATCCTTTTTATTTGATTAACGCCCTCTTCATATCTACTTTCGTGCAGAAAACAAATGGATATGATGATGAAACAAATTCCGATTCTTTTGTGGGGATTACTGTTGCCCTTCTCCATACTTCAAGCACAAGCGGTACAAGGTGAAATAACCGACAGTAAGCAACTACCCATAGAAGGAGCTACCGTAGTGGGACTGGATGCAAAGGATTCTTCCTTTGTACAAGGCACTGTCACCAGAGAACAAGGTCACTTCACCCTACCCCTGCGGCATAACGGCAGTTATCTGTTAAAGACATCAGCCGTAGGGTACAAAACTCGCTATATCCCTTTCAGTATCACCGACACAGAAACCGCCAAACTGAGTAGGATTCTTATGGAGGAAGATTCCTATGCATTGTCCGGCATCACCGTTACTGCACAAAAAGTACCGGTAGAGATGAAGGCCGGGAAAACGGTCTACAACCTCTCGGCTACCATCTCGGGTACACAAGGCAATCTGTACGACGCATTGAGACAGATGCCAGGCGTGCAAATTCAAAGCAACGGCAATATTCTGTTGGACGGACAAGGAGGCATCAACGTACTGATGAATGGAAAGACAACCTATCTGAGCGGAGAAACGCTGATAAACTACTTGCGAAGTATCCCGGCGTCGACAGTGGAGAAAATAGAACTGATAAACAATCCGTCCTCCCATCTCGATGCAGCCGGAAAAACGGGAGTGATAAACATTGAAATAAAAAGGATAAATATAAAAGGACTGATTACCGGCGGGAATGCCGGTTACAATCAGGCGTACATCTACGGTTCCGGTTATGGCAACATTTATCTAAACCTGCGCAAGAACAAGTTCAACCTATATACCGATTATGCCTATTATGAGGGAATCGACCTTAACGAAACCACCATGTCCCGTGAGTACATAGACTTGACTACCCAACAAATCCTTGATTTTCATATGGGGCAGCAAGCCTATCGTACCTACGCGTATAAATCACATAACTTCAGGATTGCAGCCGACTATGAGCTGACTCCGCATACCAACCTGAACGGCTATCTCAACGGGAGCTGGATCTGCCGGCGGGGAAAAGAAAAGCTGGGCTCGGATTTCTATTCACTCACAGCAGTTCCAGATTCCTCCTCCATCACCCGGAACCGCCTGAGAGCAAGCCAGCACAACCTGATTGGCGGAATCAGTACCGGCTATCAATCTCCCAACAAACTGAAATGGGATGCTTCCTTTGATTTCCAATTGTTCGGCAACGCCAACAAGCAGGACCAGCAAAGTAGTTTCTCGCTCATAGAATCCTCGGGAATATATAGGAACAACCTACTCAAGGGAGACATGGAAGGGGATATTCAAATCTATTGCGGACAAACGAACCTTGTTGTACCACTCTCTGAGAAAACGACATTGGGTATCGGTGGCAAGACTACCTTTGTATCTATCGACAACTCCGCCACCTATTGTAATAAAGAATATGACAACTGGCAAGAAATACTGTCACTGAACAATCACTTCATCTACAATGAGAATATCAACGCCGGATATATAGCGTTGAATACATCTTTCGGAAAATCCTGGAAGATAGAAACAGGGATACGTGTAGAAAATACCAATATAAAAGGAGAACTGGCAGGAAACACCCTGCGTGCAGACTCTTCCTTCACCAATCACTACACCCATATCTTCCCCTTTCTGCAAATGCAATACCAGTGGAAGGATATGCACCAGCTCTCCTTTCTGTACAGCAAACGGATTGTACGTCCGCAATACCGGGACCTGAACCCGTTTGTCACCATTAACGACAATTATCTGTATGAACAAGGCAATACCCGCCTGGAACCGGAACTTGCCCATAACACCGAATTCTCCTATATCCTGAAGAGCCGCTATCGGATGAGTCTCTTGGCTTCCTATACCCGGCATCCCATAACTAAAAGTTACATGGCCGAAGAAAACAAACGCATATTGGTACTGCCCATGAATCTTTCTTCCGACTATTCAGCAGGTATACGGCTGAGTGCCGCCAACCTGAAACCGTTCCCGTGGTGGCAGATTAATACAAACCTGCTCCTCATCTACCGGAAGTATGCCTGGCAAATGGATGGGGACGAATACCGGAACAAAAAGTTTACCCCCATGCTCTACATAGGCCACCAACTGCATCTGCCCCAAGGATGGACAGCCGAGCTGAACGGCTATTGGAACGGAAAGACACCCCAGGGACAAGCAATCATCTCCCCCACGTGGTCCGTATCCGGGGGAATCAGCAAAAGTATGTTCGGTGGCCGGGGGACATTACGCCTCTTTGCCGAGAACCTATTCTCCTCACGCCACATACACATAGATGTATTCAGCACCACCCAGCAAGGATGGTATCAAGAGAAAATGCGAATGAAACTGGGCGTAGGCTTTTCTTTCCGCTTCCACAAAGGAGAGACACCGAAAGAATTTACCCCTAAAAGTAGTATAAGTGAAAGTAAACGAATAAATTTGTAACCAGTTAAAACAATTCCGAATGAAGCATTTCCTACGTTGGGTATCTCCCCTAATCCTAGGAGTAATTGAGTTCTATTTCCTGAGGCTGGCAACGGACCCTTCGCGGGGAACCGAGTGGTGGCCTGACTTCAACAACCAGCTACGTGCCCTGCTCTTGACCATATTACTTTGCTATATAGTGGATTACTGCCTCCGGAACATCTTTCATAAATACATATTCAGAAAAGAAATATCCATAGGCAAAGAGTATTCGTACATAACACTCGGACTGTTCATAACGACCAACGTTACCCTATCAATCACCTACGTGTTAGGACTCATAGAATTAGGACAACCTATAAGTGACTATATCTTAGTCAATATTATCTATGTTCCCCTCAACGTACTATACTATACAATCATCCGCAACAAGGAAATATCCAATTACTACCAGCACCAGAGCTTGCTGTTGGAAAAGCTCCGAAACGAGCAATTGGATACAGAACTCAAACTACTGAAATCCCAATATCATCCGCATTTCCTTTTCAATGCGCTGAACACCATCTATTTCCAGATAGAAGACTCCAACATGCAGGCCAAGCACTCCATTGAGCTACTTTCCGAACTGTTGCGCTATCAACTGTATGACATCAAGCAGAAAGTAACCGTAAAGCAAGAACTCGACTATCTGGAAGCATACATCCAATTTCAGCGATTACGGATGAGTGAACGACTTGTACTTACAGAGGAATACGACGAACACCTCCACACACAGGAGATTCATCCTCTCCTATTCCAGCCTCTAGTAGAAAATACCTTCAAATATGTCAGCGGAGCCTATTGGATTCACTTTTCCTTGAAAGCTATTGAAAATAAGCTTGTTTTTACAGCATGGAACTCTGTAGACCAACCGGCAATCGCCCACCGTAAAAAGAGCAGTGGCCTGGGAATTGAAAATATGAAGAAGCGCCTGCAGATTCTATATCCCGGCAGACACCTATTAAAGATATGTCCCGAAGAAAACACTTTCTTTGCAGAACTCACCATTGAACTGACACCCTATGAAAATAAAATGTGTGATAACCGACGATGAACCGATTGCACGCAAAGGATTGCGCGGTTACATTGAAAAAACAGATTTCCTGACTTTGACAGGAGAATGCGAGAACGCCCTGCAACTGAACGAGCTGTTGAAAAAAGAACAGCCAGAGTTGCTGTTTATGGACATAGAAATGCCCTACATCAACGGCATTGATTTTCTAAGCGGTATCCATAATCCTCCCAAAGTCATCATCACGTCAGCCTACGAGCAGTATGCATTGAAAGGATATGAGCTGAATGTAACCGATTATCTGCTCAAGCCCATTCCCTTCGACCGCTTTTTGAAAGCGGTGAACAGAGTGCATGAACTGCTACAGAAAGAGCAAGAATCCACTCCCGAGCCTTACCTCTTCGTAAAGACAGACAAACTGCTCAAGAAGGTGACCATCCAGGATATTCTGTTCATAGAAAGTATGGGCAACTACGTATTGATACATACTTCCTCCTCAAAGGAAATCACCTATTCTCCCCTAAAGAGTTTATTGGAATTTCTGCCCGACAACCTGTTTATACAAGTACACCGCTCCTACATTGTGCAGACAAGCAAAGTACAAGCCATAGAAGGGAATATGCTCATCATAGGGACACACAAGATACCGATAGCCCGCAACCTACGCGATGAGGTACTGAATGCCCTATTGAAGGACAAGTTGATATCCCGATAGCCTATAAGTAGTCGGTCAACCGGTACCGCCCCTTCTTCCGTGTCGTTTTTCCATACTGTATCACCTCCTGGGGACAAGCATGCAGGCACGCCATGCAGTGAATGCACTGCTTTCCCCACACCGGACGTCCATCTACCATCCTGATATTGCCTACCGGACAAGACTTTCTGCATATTCCGCAAGAGACACAGCCTTCATCTACATGAAATCCCTTGGTACCAATGGTAAAACGTACAAACAAAGGATTCACTACATACGTTTTCAACCAGGCAGCACCGCCTTCATGCACGCTCCAAACCTTTTTCCGTGCAATGACATCCGCCGCAATCGAAGCAATGGCATGCCGTGCATTCTCTATCTTCTTACGGCAAAGCGCCCCATCGTCCAAATTGAACATCGGTACATAGGTATTGGGCATTGCAACAGACCAGGCTGCATCCAACGGAAAATGTTCCGCCAGGCGGTTCATTCCCTTTCCCATATCGTCCCCGCATGTACACACGGCATAACGGTAACAGCAGTCCGGCAACCGGAGCTGCGACAAAAAATCAATCAAGACACGGGGTGCATACCATGAGTGTACCGGAAAAACAATACCCAGTCTGTCAGCTGTCGACAGTCCTGCGGGTATCGAGCCTTGCTTAAGGCAATCAACAATGCTGACGGCAGTATCATGCATAGCCTCTGCAAGCAATTCTGCAATCCAGCGTGAGTTTCCGGTTGCGGTAAAATAAAGTATCATCGGCAATATGTTTTGCCGACAAAGGTAGTGATTTGACTTGAATTCCTTCTATTCCAGCAGCTCTTCTATGGAATAATTTTCCCAGAACGCTTTTGTAGAATGTACCAATGAACTGCCCATATAGAGCAGGAACAATGCCGCTATGACAATCATCAGGAAACTGACGAGGGCATTGTGTTTTTCTTGCTTAAGCTCAACAGAAACCATAAGAACCTCCTTTTTTGTCAGTACAAAGATAAATGCAGGATGTTTCATTTCTCCTACGCCACTATTACAAATACCTATATTTGTGCCATAAATATACAAAAAAAGGAGCAATTTTGTGCTCCTTTTTAAATGTATTTCAGTTTTTATTATTTCAGTTCGCTAACCAGCTCTTGGGGAGTGACCATTTTCTGCTCTCCGGTCTCCATGTTTTTTAATGTCACCTTACCTTCATTCATTTCATTCTCACCCACCAGGGCCACAAACGGGATGGCTTTGGAGTTCGCATACCCCATCTGTTTCTTCATCTTGCTTGCATCGGGGAAAATCTCGGCACGGATGCCTGCCGCACGCACTTCAGTCAATACATTCATTGAGAATGCGGCCTCTTTCTCACCAAAGTTGATAAACAGTAACTGAGTACCGTTCACCGCTTCTTTCGGATAAAGGTCAAGCTGGTTCAGCACATCAAAGATACGGTCTGCACCGAACGAGATACCGACACCACTGACACCGGACATACCGAATACACCCGTCAAGTTGTCATAGCGTCCTCCACCAGTAATACTGCCGATTTGCACATCCAGCGCCTTTACTTCGAAGATGGCACCGGTATAGTAATTCAAGCCACGGGCCAATGTCAAATCCAGCTCGATTTCGTTCTTCAAGCCAAGGTTCTTTAAGGTGGAAAGGATAAATTCACTTTCCTCCACGCCCTTCAGTCCGGTCTCGCTGACAGCAAGAACTTCCTTCAGAGTTGCAAGTTTCTCTTCATTACTTCCGCTCAACAAAATGATAGGTTGCAGTTTGGCGATAGCCTCGTCACTGATGCCTTTCTCTTTCAACTCGGCATTGACATTGTCCAGACCTATCTTATCCAACTTATCAATGGCCACAGTAATATCAACAATCTTGTCAGACTCACCGATGATTTCGGCAATGCCACTCAATATCTTACGGTTGTTAATCTTGATACAAACACGGATGCCGAAGCGGGTAAATACCGTATCGACAATCTGCATCAGCTCCACCTCATTCAGCAAGGAATCACTGCCTACCACATCGGCATCGCACTGATAGAACTCACGATAGCGTCCTTTTTGCGGACGGTCGGCGCGCCACACGGGCTGTATCTGATAACGTTTGAAAGGAAAAGTTATTTCATCGCGGTGCATCACCACGTAGCGGGCAAAAGGTACTGTAAGGTCATAGCGCAAACCTTTCTCGCAAAACTTGCAGGCAAGTCTCGGAGCATTACGGCTCAACAGTTCTTCATCCGTAAGTCCGGAAAAGTAATCACCGGAATTCTGTATCTTGAACAAAAGCTTGTCGCCTTCCTCACCATACTTCCCCATCAAGGTAGAAAGCATTTCCATCGAGGGCGTTTCTATCTGCTGGAAGCCATAGAGGTGATACACCTCACGAATCGTATTGAATATATAGTTACGCTTCGCCATTTCTACGGGCGAGAAGTCACGGGTTCCTTTCGGAATACTTGGTTTTGCTGCCATAATCAGTTCAATTATTTTAAAAATCGGACGACAAAGTTACAGTATTTTATTGATTAAGAAAAGAGAATGTTTACCTTTGTATCATTACCGTCGCATAAAAACGACCAAAACAAACTTCAAACTTACACATCTATGAAAGAGAGACTGATTTTATTCTGCATGTTGTTGCTATGCGGCATCGGTGTTAGCCGGGCACAATCCGACAACGCTAAAGACTTCGACCAAAAAGAAGAAGCCATCGCACAAAAGCTGCAACAAGCCGTCAATGAGAAAAACTATAAAGAAGCCGAAAAGAACGGTAAGGCTTTGATAACTCTGTTCAAAGAACAAGACGAGAACACTCAGAAAAAGTACAGCTGGCTCATACAGTCCTATTACTACAATTTAGCCTGCTTCCAATCCTTGTTAAAGAAAAAAGGTGAAGCCATCAAAAATTTAGAACTGGCCTACGACAATGGATTTCAAGATTACAACCACATGATGAATGATACCGACTTAGACAACCTGCGCAGCGATAAACGCTTCAAGGCAGTGCTTGCCAAAGTGAAGAAAGTGGGTGACTACCTCGACATTCTTCAAAAAGCACCGGGATACACCCACAATGAGCGCCCTGATACACTCCCGCGCTTCGAATACATCAATCCCAACAACAAGTATTTAGTAGAGGTACGCCAATACTTCAAGTTGGACAGTGTGGCAGGCGCAGGCGACGAATTATCAAAAATAAAGAACATACTGACTTATATACACAATACCATAAAACATGACGGAAACCATGAAAGTCCGGCAGGCAGCAACATCATAAAATGGGCAGAAGCTTGCAAAGGCGGTGCGCGAGGTCTGCATTGCGGAGGTCTTGCCCATGTACTGAAGGATTGTTATCTGTCCATGGGATTTAAGGCACGCCACATCAGCGGATTACCCCAAAAATACATTGGCGAATGCCATTCCATTGACGTAGTTTATTCCAATACCTTGGATAAATGGATATGGGTAGACCCCACCAACAATGCCTGGGTGATGGATGAAAACGGCATCATGCTAAGTGTGCAAGAAGTGCGCGAACGCCTGCGAGACGGTCGTCCGGTAATCCTAAATGAAGAAGCCAACTGGAACAACCAGCAGAAGATTACCAAAGAATATTATTTAGACAGCTATATGGCCAAGAATCTCTATAGCATAAAAGCAGACGATGTACTGCTTTGCCCCTCAGACCCTAATGCAGAAAACTTCTTCCAAGCCAAGTACGTGGTCAATGACGATGCCTGGTTCTGGCAGTCGCCCTATCAGGAATAAAAAAACAGATGATGCATCCGGCAGAGACACATCATCTATTTAATGTAAACAGACCATCTGTTTCGGGTGAACAGATGGTCTGTTTTTTATGTCTGCATCATGTGTTTAATCTCTGCGTCCCAGGAATATCATGATATAATAAATCAGGGTAGCAAGCGAACCGAGAGCAGCCACTACATACGTATAGGCAGCCGAGCGGAGTGCATCTTCCGCTTGCGCATGATTATATGAATTCGTAATGCCGGAATTGCTAAGCCATACCAGCGCACGCTTACTTGCATTGATTTCCACCGGCAAGGTGATGAAGCTGAATAAAGTTGTCAATGCAAACAGTATAATGCCCGCCAGCAACAGTTGCGGAAAGGAGTTCAGCATCAAGATACCTGCCAGCAGCAACCACGTCATCCACTGTGAGGCAAAAGAGACTACCGGCACCAGTTTGCTGCGCATTGTCAACGGAGCGTATGCGCGTGCATGCTGCACGGCGTGACCACATTCGTGGGCTGCAACGGCAGCAGCCATGATGCTGTTACTGCTATAAACACTCTCACTCAAGTTTACTGTCTTATTGGCAGGATTATAATGGTCGGTCAGATGTCCGGGAGTATGCGTCACAGTCACATCGTAGATGCCATTGTCGTGCAGCATCTTCAAAGCCACGTCCGCTCCCGTCATTCCGTTGCCAGTAGGGATTTTAGAGTACTTCTTGAATTTGTTCTGAAGATTCATCTGTACCAGCCAGCTAACGGCGGCAATACCGATAAAAATAATCCATATCATTCCTGTTCCCATAATTTTCTTTCTTTAAATTGTGAATAAATCAGTCGTTTCTTATTGTATAACAAATAGTCTGCCAAAAATAAAAGGAAACGGTGAGCAATGCCAGCGTTTCCTTTATCTTTTAGGAAGAATTAAAGATTTCTGATTTATAATTTATTTTTCAATCTCCACCTCTATCACTTTATCAATATCCGTCGGAACCTCCGGCAAGTAGAGCATCACCCCTCCTTCACACTTACGGAACTTCACTGGAAGACGGTCGGCATACCCCACTGCCTTCCTCACTTTCTTGCCTTCCAACGGCAGGAAGAGAGCCTTATCCTGCAATTCGAGAATATGCACGTATAATTTATTTTCTCTTTGTGTAGTGACTCCCCAAGGATGCGGAGCAATGCAGCCGCCACGGGTTCCGTAGATGGTTTCACCGTATACCTTCATCCATTCCCCTACTTCTGCCAGACGCTCCAATGCAACAGCAGGCAGCTCACCGTCCGGCTGAGGACCGATATTCATCAGCAGATTGGCATCTTTACCCGCAGCCTTCACCAGGTAATGTATCAGCGTTTTGGTGGATTTATAATCCTGGTCCGTAATCTTATATCCCCACATTCCATTCATCGTCTCGCAGGTTTCAAGGGGCAAGGCGCTGATATCCTGCCCGGAAAGACCGGCACGGTTCTCTCCCGGCAGGTCGCGCTCGAATATCTGGATGTCCTCGCCGGCAAACGGTGCTTGATGATGGTTGTTCCCAACCAAGCAAGCCGGTTGCAGGCGGTGTATCATGGCATATTGCCCGGGCAGTTGCCAGTCAAAATCCGGATTCTGGTCCTGGTCCCACCAGCCATCAAACCAAATGGCACCTATTTTTCCATAATTGGTGAGCAGCTCGGTCAGCTGGTTGTTCATGAATTTATAGTAGCTGTTCCAGTCGCCCTTCGGATTCGGTCGTCCCGTTCCACGTCCGGTGCGTCCCCACGGAGCATCTTCGCGATACCAGTCGATGTGCGAATAGTAGAGATGCAGACGAATACCTTGCTTGTGGCACTCGTCCGCCAATTCTTTCAGAATATCCCGCTTAAAAGGGGTAGCATCCACAATATTGTAATCGGAAAAGCGTGTGTGGAACATAGAAAAGCCATCGTGATGCCGGGATGTAA
Organism: Bacteroides sp. AM07-18; assembly: GCF_003602695.1. Taxonomy (NCBI): domain Bacteria; kingdom Pseudomonadati; phylum Bacteroidota; class Bacteroidia; order Bacteroidales; family Bacteroidaceae; genus Bacteroides; species Bacteroides sp. AM07-18. Next base: position 17,127 of record NZ_QTLM01000002.1, on the reverse strand, counting down.
AGCAGATATACTTTGCCCCGGACGCCTTAATGGCTGACACCCATCTGGCAGCATCGAATTTGGCAGGATAGAAACCTCCCGCCAGTTTGGCATACTCCTTATAATTAAGGTTCTTGTTCGTCATGGTCCATTCTCCGGTAGCCAGCATACTGTATATCCCCCAATGCAGGAAGATACCGAAGCGATTGTCCCGAAACTCCTGACGGGATTTCAGGTTCTCCTCCGTCGGCTGGTAAGTCTGCGACTGTGCGGAGCACACAAGAAGAAACAACAGTAAAAAAGACAAAAGACGTGTTTTCATGGCAATAAATAAAAAAGGCACGGATTATCCGGACACCCACGGTTCTTCAGATGAAGCCGCGAAATCCGTGTAATCCGTGTCTAAGGTTATCTGTTTGTTTTATTATTCCTCTGTATACCGTTCGATGGTCTGCTCACGGTCCGGTCCCAGAGAAACAATCTTGATGGGCACACCAAGCTGTTCTTCCAGGAATGACAAATATGCATTGAATTCTTCCGGGAACTCATCTTCACTCTGCATCTTGGTCATATCCGTCTGCCAACCGGGTAGCTCTACATAAACCGGTTCAACAGTCTCATTGATATCGAACGGGAAGTAATCAATCTCTTCCTCATCCATCTTGTAAGCTACACAAGCCTTAATGGTTTCAAAAGAATCGAGCACATCGCTCTTCATCATAATCAGTTTGGTAACCCCGTCTACCATAATGGCATATTTCAATGCCACCAGGTCAATCCAGCCACAACGGCGCTTACGTCCTGTCACAGAACCGAACTCATGACCCAGCGTGCAAATCTGGTCACCGGTCTTGTCGAATAATTCCGTCGGGAACGGACCGGCACCTACGCGCGTACAATAGGCTTTGAAAATCCCATATACCTCACCAATCTTGTTGGGAGCAATACCCAGACCGGTACAAGCACCTGCACAAACCGTATTGGAAGACGTTACAAACGGATAAGAACCGAAATCAATGTCCAACATTGTCCCCTGCGCACCTTCGCACAATACAGACTTGCCGGCAGCCAGCAGATTGTTCATCTCGTGTTCGCTATCCACCAACTGGAATTGTTTCAAGTATTCGATACCTTCGAACCATGCCTTCTCCATTTCGGTAATGTCATACTCATAGTTCAAGCCTTTCAAGATTTGCTCATGACGGGCCTTGGCCGCTGCATACTTCTTGTCAAAGTCATGCAGAATGTCGCCTACACGCACACCGTTACGGCTGATTTTATCCGTGTAAGTCGGTCCGATGCCTTTTCCGGTCGTTCCTACCTTTGCATCGCCTTTGGCTGCTTCGTATGCAGCATCCAGTATGCGGTGAGTCGGCAGAATGAGGTGTGCTTTCTTGGAAATGTGCAAGCGTTCCTTCAAGTTATGGCCGGACGCTTCCAATGATTCGGCTTCCGCTTTGAAGAGAGCCGGGTCAAGCACCACTCCGTTACCGATGATATTCACCTTGTCTCCCTGGAATATTCCAGACGGAATGGAACGGAGCACATACTTCTGCCCTTCAAACTCGAGTGTATGTCCGGCATTCGGTCCGCCCTGGAAACGAGCTACGACATCGTATCTCGGAGTTAACACATCAACGACTTTGCCTTTGCCTTCGTCGCCCCATTGTAATCCTAATAATACGTCTACTTTCATTTTTCTTTTTTATGGTTATTATTCTTTTTCTTCCGTTTATTGGCCCGGTCACACTTGCTGCACAACCCATACATATATAAGGAATAGTGCGTAAGATTAAAACGGCTCAGTTTGGTATTCTCAATGGCATGTTGCAACTCCTCGTTCTGAAACTCGGTCACCTTTCCGCACTGGGTGCATATCTGGTGATGGTGCGTATCGCGATTATAAGATTTTTCGTATTGGGAAGAGTTGCCGAACTGATGCTTGATGACCAGACGAGCATTTATAAGCAAAATGATGGTATTGTAAAGCGTTGCACGGCTGACGCGGAAGTTCTCCTGGTCGGCCATCAGTGAATAGAGCGTGTCGATATCAAAATGACCGTCTATGGAGTAAATGGTGTCAAGTATAGCATAACGTTCGGGAGTCTTCCGATGCCCGTTCGCATTCAGATATTCAGTGAATATCTGCCTAACTGTATCTTTCACATTCTGACTTTCCATTTGACGGCGCAGTTTTACAGCCAACAAAGTTAATCCTTTTTTGTGGAAAGCAAACGAGAAAGAGATAAAAATTGCGATAAGGGAAATATTCCCTTACCGCATCAGTCTCTATAACCATAGAACTAATCTAACAAACCTCCTCTTTTACAAGATTGTATAGTAATTGTTCTACATCAGAAGAAGAATTGTCCATACCCTCCACTCTGCGGCAAACTTGAAAAGAATTTTCCTCATTTTGCTGCATAAAGCGGCGGATAGCAGTCATGGCTGCATTGCGTACATGATAGGAGCCCGACAAAAAAGCCGTTATTGCCTGGTCGAGGAACTCATTTTCAACCCGTTCGTTCATATCCCCTTTCTTCATCAATAGACGGGCTATGGTGAGGAAGCCGCAAACCTGCGTGTATTCGTCCTCGCTTGCAATCCAATGGAAGGACTTGGCAGGCGCATAAGGAAGATGTTGGAATAAATTCATGCAGGTAAGTTCTGCAATCTCGATATTACGGATATCTTCCACCCAGATATCGGCTATCTCGGGCAGGAAACTCTCTACCGGCTGTAAAAGTCCCGCCAATATTTTGCACTCTCTGATATCTTCTTTCCACAAAGCTTGAGCCAGAGAGTGGTCCTTCTCGTAACCGGCAGCAATACCCTTGATACGGGGCAACTCCACGCCAAAGTTCAGCTTATATACCAGCCCTTTCTCACGCATACTTTGGGACACAGCCCCGTTCATTGAGAGACGGAGCTGTGTCTTTATATCTTTCAGCCGCTGATGCAGCTGCTCTTTAGTATCTATCATAGTTCATCATTTATTGACAGAAGGCAATGTAGAATAGTCTTTGCTATAACGCAACATCTGTTCCGCATAACCTTCATCATAAGTCACTGTCACATCTGTTATAGTACCGTCGGCATCCGTCACCACTTCATACTTGGGATTGACGAACCCCTTATACGGCGCAAGATTCAGCTTCTTGTAGCGTTCCAGCACTTCGGCATGCAAAGCGGGATCGACTTTCACGGCATAGGCTTCCACCAAATCATGGGCACCGGCATAGTCACCGGTGGACTTGATACGCTGTATCTCGGCAAGCAACCGGCCAAACAAGTCACGCACTTTCTCATAATCGTTTATCACGACGTACGTCTTCCCATCCTTCTTTACCAATTCCACAACCTTCTCCGCCGCACCTTTCTCGTACACCCAGCGGGCTATGAGCTGACGGTTGCGCATATGGGCTTCTTCTACATTGTTACCCGGCTCGATACGTACAAGCTGTGTCATCAAACCATTCATCAGATAGGCGTAGTATTGAGCCTTATAAGCATCCGCACTTGGAGTAAGCCCCAGTTCCACCAGCTTCGGGTCGGCCACGTAGTAGAGTCCGAACAAGTCGGCGCGCGCTTCTTCGATAGTAGAACCATATGCCTTCAACGCATCCGGGGCCACACCCGGGAGCAATTTACCGGAACCATGTCCCAAACATTCATGCAGGTCAGTATGCAGTTCATCTGTCACATCTGCGTACTTATCAATCAGTTGAAGCTCTGCATCACTGTACACAAACTCCTCATTGAACCCGTTGCCATGAGCTGCCTTATTATAAGCATCTGTAATGTTACCGATTGTAACGGATTTCGAACCATGATGGCTACGTATCCAGTTGGCATTGGGCAGGTTGATGCCGATAGCAGTTGCAGGATACAAGTCACCGGCCAGAATAGCCGCCGTGATTACCTTGGCAGACACCCCTTTCACTTTCTCCTTCTTGAATTGTCCGTCTACCGGCGAATGGTCCTCAAACCACTGTGCATTGCCGCTTATCAACTCTGTACGCTGGGTAGCTTCCAAATCTTTAAAATTCACCAGAGATTCCCAGCTTGCCTTCATGCCGAGCGGGTCACCATAACTTTCGGTAAAACCGTTCACAAAGTCAATGCGTGAGTTCAAATCCTTCACCCACAAAATGGCATATTCATCGAATGTCTTCAAATCGCCGGTTTCATAGAATTCCATCAGTTTGGCTATCACCGCCTTCTGCTCGGGAGTCTCGGCAACTCCTTCTGCCTTCTTCAGCCAGTAGACAATCTTTTCAAGTGCCTGTCCATACAAGCCCCCCACTTTCCATACTTTCTCCTGAATCTTGCCATCCTCTTTCACCAAACGGCTATTCAAACCATAGGAAACGGGAGTTTCATCCTGCGGATTCTTCAAGGCATTATAGAAATCTTCGGCCTCCTGCTGCGTCACGCCATCGTAATAATTGCATGCGGAAGTCAAAACCAAATCTTCACCGGCAGCTTGGTTCACCCGTTTGGGCATCACCGTGGGGTCGAAAATAACGGGGAACACTTCCTCGCACAGTTGTTCCACAGTCTGTCCTTCGGCAAGCGGCAACGTAGCTGCATCCACACTCTGTACAGCCTGCCTGAAGAATTCGGGAGTAAATCCCGGAACGAACTTTTCGCTGCCATAGTGATGATGAATGCCGTTAGAGAACCATACCCGCTTGAGGTACACTTCCATAGCCTTGAAATCAGGAGTATTCTTATCTCCCTTATAGCCGGTATAGACAGCTTCCAGCATCCGGCGAATCGTCAGGTTATACTTGCCATTCTGGTCGAAAAGAATGTCTCTGCCCTGCAAAGCCGCTTCCGTCAAATAATAAACCAATTCTTTTTGTTTGAGGGACAAATCCTCAAAACCTGGTACGCGGTAACGTAAAATCTGTAAATCTGCAAATTGTTCCACTGTATAGTCAATTTTTTCTGCCTCAGCAGTTGTTTTCGGATTTCCGCCACAAGCCGTCAATAGAGAAAGGGCAGTCACCATAGAAATTAGTTGTTTCTTCATGTGTCGGGAGTATATAGATTGGTATTAAAAAAGAAGAAAAGGAAGTATCCCGAAACAACTGTTCCGGAATATTTCCTTTTTATTCATTCAGTCATACAGAATTATTTCTTCTTAGCTTCTTTTTCTGCGTGTCTTTTACGATATCCATTAGGAGTCTCACCTACATTTTTATAGAAAGCAGCATAAAAAGACTGACGGTTTGCAAAGCCGACCATCGTACTGATCTCCTCTACATTCTTGTCAGCATATCTTTTGTCTGTCAACAAATGCTGCGCTTCTTTTACTCTATATTCATTCAGCAGGCAAGAATAGTTCATGCCGAAGCGTGAATTCACCACTGCAGACAAATAGCGAGTATTGGTCTGCAATTCTTTCGCCAAATCCTTAGCGGAATAATCAGCATCTCTGTACTTCTTTTGTACAACAACGATATTCAATATCTTGTCATACAACTCATCTGCCAATTCCGGCCTTATCAAAGAACGGTAGGCAGCATCCTTTTCTTTCTTTTCGCGCAGGTTGTAAGGACGTTTCTTCGTTCCTTTTTCCTGGGCATTGTTTTCTAAATCACTCATTGAATTAACTGGTTAGGGTTGTTTAAAATCGGAAAAGCCAAAGGGTTAGCCCCTTAGACTTTACAAAAGTCAGACATTTTTTTTTAATACACAACTTTTCCCGTATATATTTTTGATAAATAAACAACGAAAAAGGTTGAAAAGTAGGTCAATTCAGCCATTAATAAGAAACTTTAACCTTTTGCAGAAACTCATATGATACAAAATCTTGATGACTTTCCATTTGTAGTATATGCAATAATTAGTGTACCTTTGCCGGAAGAAATCCATACTGCCAGATTATGCTACAAACGCTCAAGACATATTTCGGTTACGACAGTTTCCGCCCCTTACAAGAAGACATCATACGCCATCTGATGGACCGTAAAGACGCATTGGTACTGATGCCTACGGGAGGTGGAAAGTCCATCTGCTACCAACTTCCCGCCCTATTGAGTGAAGGCACGGCGGTAGTGGTTTCTCCGCTCATTTCCTTGATGAAGGACCAAGTGGAAACGCTCTGTGCAAACGGTATCGCGGCCGGTGCACTGAACAGCAATAATGATGAAACAGAGAATGCTTCCCTACGACGTGCATGCATGGAAGGCAAGCTGAAACTGCTATATATTTCTCCTGAAAAATTATTGGCGGAAGCCAACTATCTGTTAAGGGATATGCATATTTCCCTTTTCGCCATTGATGAAGCTCACTGCATCTCACAATGGGGACACGATTTCCGTCCGGAATATACACAGATGGGCATCCTTCACCAACTGTTTCCCCAGGTTCCCATCATTGCACTTACTGCCACAGCCGATAAAATAACCCGTGAAGATATTATTAAACAGCTACACCTCAACCAACCGAGAATTTTCATTTCATCTTTCGACCGTCCCAACCTGAGTCTCACCGTAAAAAGAGGTTACCAGCAGAAGGAAAAAAGCAAAGCCATCCTCGACTTCATCGCCCGCCATCCGGGAGAGAGCGGCATCATTTATTGCATGAGCCGCAGCAAGGCTGAAACAGTGGCACAAATGCTTCAAAAACAAGGGATAAAGTCGGCGGTCTATCATGCAGGACTGTCGCCGGCACGAAGAGATGAAGCACAAGACGACTTCATCAATGACCGCGTGCAAGTGGTATGCGCCACCATTGCCTTTGGAATGGGAATTGACAAAAGCAATGTGCGCTGGGTAATTCATTACAATTTGCCCAAAAGCATTGAAAGTTTCTATCAGGAAATAGGACGTGCCGGACGAGACGGAATGCCCAGTGACACCCTTTTGTTCTATTCACTGGCCGACCTCATTCTGCTCACTAAATTCGCAACAGACAGCGGGCAACAAAGCATCAACCTGGAAAAGCTGCAACGTATGCAGCAATATGCGGAAGCAGATATCTGCCGCCGTCGCATTCTGTTAAGTTATTTCGGTGAAAATACGACCTGCGACTGTGGAAACTGTGATGTATGCAAAAATCCCCCCGAACGTTTCGATGGTACAATAATCGTACAAAAGGCACTTAGTGCAATCGCGCGTTCCGAGCAACAGATAGGAACCGGTATTTTAGTGGACATCCTCCGAGGAAACATGAGTTCTGAAGTTACAGAAAGAGGATACCATCGACTCAAGACCTTTGGAGCCGGGCGCGAAGTCCCCCCCAGAGATTGGCATGACTACCTGCTGCAAATGTTACAGCTCGGTTATTTCGAAATAGCCTACAATGAAAACAACCACCTGAAAATCACTCAAAGCGGAACAGATGTCTTGTTTGGCAGAGCACGCGCCCTGCTTGTCACCATCCGCCGCGAGGAAGCTGTACAAGCTACAAGAGGCCGTAAACGCAAGGCTACAGTTCCAACCAAAGAATTGCCATTGGGATTGCCCAATACAGAAAGTGGGGAACTTTTCGAGGCTCTCCGCACTCTCCGCAAACGCCTTGCCGACCAGGAAGCACTTCCTGCCTATATCGTACTGTCCGACAAAGTGCTCCACCTACTCAGCGCCTCCCGCCCCACTACCATAGAAGAATTTGGTAATATCAGCGGTATCGGTGAATATAAAAAGAAGAAATACGGAAAAGAGTTTGTGGAACTGATACGGAAATACAGTTGAATATTATTTACACTGTAACAGTAAATCCCTGAGGTCACCTTGCGGCACGCCAAGTGAAATGGCCTTTTCGAAGTCACGTTTTGCCAACTCCTTTTTCTTTTGAGAAAGGTAAATTTGCCCCCGTATCAAGTAGGCTTCTGTCTGCGAAGTATCCAGCTTGATGGCTTCTTCCAAGTCCATCATGGCCAGGTCCACATGTTTCATATCCTGCTCTACACCCGCACGTGCTACGTAAAGTACGGCATATTGCTGGGTAGTCAGCCGGGTAGCTTCTCCTCCTTTTTCTGCAATCATGGCATTCAATATCGAAAGCGCCGCTTCATATTTGCCCTCCTTCTGCTCCAGTGTAGCCAACCCCAGACGGCCATTGTAACTCTGGGGGGCAAGTTTCAGCAGACGTTCATAATCAGACTTTGCAAAATTATAGTTGCGCTGCCGCATATAGATATAGGCACGCATCAGCAAGGCTTCCTGATTATCGCTTTCTATATCCAGCACCAAAGAATAGTCTATCCGGGCCAAATCATCCTTCCCCAACTCAAGGTAAAGAGCGGCACGATTCATCAGGGCAGGTATGGCACGCGGAGCAATGTTCAATGCCAGAGTATACGAGTCAAGGGCCTGCTCATACCGGTGCTGCCGACGTTGTATCGTACCCAAGTTGGAGAACAGCAAAGCGTTATGAGGATTGGCGGGCTCCATTTTCAAAGCTTGTTCAATGTATTTTTCGGCCAATGACAAGCTGTCTTGCTCCGTGGCTGCAACCGCACGTTCGCTCAGTTCCTGATAGGTTTGTGAAAAGGCAGGGAACATCGTGGCTCCACACAAGAAGAAAGAAAAAATAAGTTTCTTCATATAGTAGTTCAGTATTTATTCCAAAGGATAGGTATCGAAAGCGAACAGTTCTGTTGACAAATAGCGTTCCCCCGTATCGGGCAGTAGGGCAACAATCATTTTATCCGCAAATTCAGGGCGTTCGGCCAGCAACCGTGCCGCATATACCGCCGCACCGGATGAGATGCCCGCCAGCAAGCCTTCCGTAGAAGCCAGCTCTCGTCCTCCACGAATGGCCTCGTCATCGGGCACCGGAATAATCTCGTCTACTACAGAAGCATCATAAATGGAAGGAATAAAATTGGCCCCAATCCCCTGGATGCGGTGCGGTGCGTCTTCCCCTCCTTCCAGAACCGGAGAGGAGGCCGGTTCTACAGCCACAACATAGACATCCGGATTATGTTTCTTCAAGGCACGCGCCACTCCACAGACCGTACCGCCCGTACCCACACCGGCAACAAAAACAGTCACTTTACCATCCGTGTCCGTCCAGATTTCTTCCCCCGTAGTATGTTCATGAGCCTTGGCATTGGAGGGATTCTCAAACTGCTGCAGAATAACCGCACCAGGTATCGCATCCCGCAATTCTTTCGCTTTGGCAATGGAGCCGGCCATACCTGCCAGTCCGTCGGTCAGTACAATCTCCGCACCCAAGGCTTTCAACAGATTACGGCGTTCCACACTCATGGTCTCCGGCATGGTCAATATCAAATGATATCCCTTGATGGTTGCTACCATCGCCAGTCCCACGCCGGTATTGCCACTGGTAGGTTCAATAATCGTGGCTCCGGGTTTCAAAGCCCCACGTGCCTCGGCATCCTCAATCATGGCAAATGCCACACGGTCCTTCACGCTTCCCGCCGGATTAAAAGATTCCAGCTTAGCCACAATATTTCTTTTCAATCCGTATTTACGACTGTATTCAGCCAATTCCATCAAAGGAGTATGCCCAATCAACTCCGTCAGGTTCTTTGCAATTTTCGCCATAATCTCACTGTCTAATACATTCTTCCCGTACACACTTATGTAACATGGATATGCTGACAAAGATATGGAAATTCCAAGAAATAAACCGTGCGGGAAAGGAAAGATTATACTGCCATCTATCAAAGCTTAACACGAATAAAGAGGATGAAAGGATATGAAACGATTGAAGAAGGCAGGATGAGGAGGAAGAACCATATCTGACAATCAGCGACTTCCCACTGCAAAGATGGTGCATGCTTTTTGCAGTAGTACTGCAAACGAGCTGCAGCGTTACTGCAAATAGGTTTGCAGTGGTACTGCAACTGCTTTGCAGCGCAACTGTAACAGCTTTGCAGTGACACTGCAAAAGGTTTGCAGAACTTTGCAGTGAGAAGTTACTGATGAACAGAACGGTAATGAGACACTGTTATCAAGACTTCTTAAGATAGTCTACAATCCACGCGCCCACTTCCTTGGTACCGTATTTGTCGCCACCTTCTACTTGAATCTCCGGTGTACGTACATTCGCATCGAGTGAAGCATCAACTGCCTTACGAATCAACGCCCCCTCCTCTTTCAGGTCGAAGTATTCGAAAAGCATGGCTACAGACAAAATTTGCGCCAGCGGATTGGCTATATTCAAGCCTTTCGCCTGCGGCCAGGAACCATGGATAGGTTCGAATACCGGCGTACTCTCTCCCGTAGAAGCAGAAGGCAGCAATCCCATAGAGCCACTGATGCAGGAACCCTCGTCCGTCAAAATATCACCAAACGTATTTTCCGTAACCATTACGTCAAAGAATTTCGGCTCTTGAATCATCTTCATGGCGGCGTTGTCCACAAACATATAGTCGGTTGTCACCTCGGGGTACTGCGGTGCCATCTCCTGGGCAATCTGTCTCCAAAGACGGGAAGAGGCAAGCACATTGGCTTTATCCACCACCGTAAGATGTTTACTGCGTTTCATGGCATATTCAAATCCGACTTTCAGGATACGCTCAATCTCAGGACGGGTATACATGTTCGTATCATACGCCTTGTCATTGTCCTGGTATTTCTCACCGAAGTACATGCCACCGGTCAATTCGCGGATGCAAAGGAAATCGGCACCATCCACCAGTTCCGCACGAAGGGGAGACTTATGGAGCAGACATTTGAAGGTCTGCACGGGACGGATGTTGGCAAACAGTCCCAGTTTCTTGCGCATAGCCAGCAAGCCCTGCTCGGGACGCACTTTGGCAGTAGGGTCATTGTCGAATTTCGGGTCACCTACGGCAGAGAACAATACAGCATCCGCATTTTTACAAGCCTCATAAGTGGCTTCGGGAAACGGGTCACCCACCTTGTCTATCGCGTCTGCACCGCAGATGGCATATTCATAGTTCACTTTATGTCCGAACTTCTCACACACGGCAGTCATCACATCCACGCCTACGGTAGAGATTTCGGGGCCGATACCGTCACCGGCCAACACTGCAATTTTAAAATCCATTGTTTTCTTTATTATTTAAAAGTTCATCTATCTTCTTTTTGTTTGCAAGATTCTTGCGGCGATACCGATCACCCCACACAAAACCTGCTGTCAATATAAGGGTATTGATGGCTGACATAAGATACTCGTCCGCATCCAACTCGCCGCTCCACCAACGCAGAAAGAGGTTGAAAGCAAAAAGCAAGCCTGCATACAACGCATAGCATACATAAGGACGCCTCTCAAAAAACGATTTCTTTTTCTCCATGAGATCCATTTTTTATGATTCGTATTCGTCTTCTATGATATTCAGCATCTTCACCGTCGCCTTGATGGCCGCTTCCGTCTGGTCTGCGTCCAATCCGCGTGTACGGAATATCGTATCTTCAAAACTCCAGGTAATAACCGTCTGCACAAAGGCATCGGTACGCCCACCGGGAGGAATGGTCACGGCATAGTTCGTCAGCATCGGGAACTTACGACCCAGTGTCACTTTATATATCTTGCGCAAGGCGCGCACAAAAGCATCATACTGGCCATCTCCACTGGAACTTTCCTCATATTCCTTTCCGTTAATTTCTATCTTCAACGTAGCCATCGGCTTCAATCCATACGCCAGATTCACAATATAGCTCTTAAGGCTGACGCGTTCTTCTGCCATTCCGTGCTTCAGTACGTCCGAAACGATATAGGGCAGGTCTTCTTGCGTCACCAGCTCTTTCTTGTCGCCCAACTCAATGATGCGTTCGGTCACTTTGCGCATGGCATCTTCATCCAGTTGTAACCCCAAGTCCTCCAGATTCTTCCGGATATTGGCTTTACCGCTGTTCTTGCCCAGGGCATACTCTCGCTTGCGACCAAAGCGTTCGGGCAGGAGGTCGTTGCAGTAGAGGTTACTTTTATTGTCACCGTCGGCATGGACGCCTGCCACTTGGGTAAATACATTCTCGCCAACAATCGGTTTATTGGCGGGAATGACGATGCCCGAGTAGGACTCCACCACACGGCTTACGTCGTTCAGGCGGCTTTCGTCAATGTTGGTAATGGCATTGAAGTGGTCTTTCAGGATAGCCTGCACACTGGCAAGCGGAGCATTGCCGGCGCGTTCGCCCAGGCCGTTAATGGTAGTATGCAGTCCCTTGCAACCGCTAAGTACGGCGGCAAGCACATTGCTCACGGCAAGGTCATAGTCATTGTGGGCATGGAAGTCAAAATGGGCATGCGGATAGCGTTTCACCATCTTGCGCATGAACTCGATGACCTGCAGCGGGTTCAATACGCCCAACGTGTCAGGCAACATATAGCGGCGGATATTGGTCTGCTCCAAGGCGTCCATCAGACGGAACACATATTCCGGAGAATCTTTCATGCCGTTGCTCCAGTCTTCCAGATAGACATTCACTACCATATCCTGCTCGTTGGCGTAATCCACTACGGACAGAATATCCTCGATATGCTCTTCGGGAGTCTTCTTCAACTGGTAGGTGCAATGCTTCAGCGAGCCTTTGCACAGCAGATTGATGACACGGCAACCGGTCGCATGTATCCAGTCCACCGACGTGTGGCCATCTACAAAGCCAAGCACTTCTACTCTTGGCAACAGATTACGGCGTGCCGCCCAGTCACAAATCATTTTTACGGCATCAAACTCTCCTTCGGATACCCGCGCAGAAGCCACCTCCACCCGGTCTACCTTCAATTCCTCCAGTAACAAACGGGCAATCATCAGCTTCTCATGGGGCACAAAGGAGACTCCGCTGGTCTGTTCACCGTCGCGGAGCGTAGTGTCCATGATTTCTATCTTCGGATGATTATGCTTCATTTTTATTCTCCCAAGCTTCTATCTTATCTTTATTCTCAACCAGAAAATCGATGTCATCCAAGCCATTCATCAGACAATGTTTCTTGTAGGCATTGATTTCAAAATGTTCGATCTTGCCCGTAGCTTTGTTGGTGATGGTCTGTTCGGGCAGATTCACTTCCACTTCCATCTTCGGATTGGCAGAGATAGAGTCGAACAACTCTTTCAGGAACGGCTCACTTACCACCACCGGAAGCACAAAGTTGTTCAGTTCATTGTTCTTGTGTATATCGGCAAAGAAACTCGATACCACCACGCGGAAACCGTAACCGGCAATGGCCCATGCAGCATGCTCACGGCTGGAACCGGAACCGAAGTTCTTTCCCGCCACCAGAATCTGTCCACCGTAAGTGGGATTGTTCAAAACAAAGTCCTTGTTCAGAGAACCGTCCGGATGATAGCGCCAATCGCGGAATAAATTATCTCCGAAGAACTTTTCCTCACGGGTAGTAGCTTTCAGAAAACGTGCAGGGATTATCTGGTCTGTATCCACATTCTCTAATGGAAGAGGCACACAAGTACTGGTTATTATATCAAATTTTGTCTTCATCTTTGTATTTACGATTTACAATTTACGATTGAAAATACTCTTGATTTACCTTTGTTGAACGATGTTTGATTTACGAAGTAATTTTAATCGTAAATCGTCCAATCGTACATCAAATCAGCGTTCTCGGGTCAGTAATTACTCCAGTCACTGCCGCTGCTGCAGCTACAAGCGGGCTGGCAAGCAGTGTTCGGGAACCCGGTCCCTGGCGTCCTTCAAAATTACGGTTACTGGTAGACACTGCATACTTTCCGGCAGGCACCTTATCGTCGTTCATTGCCAGGCAAGCAGAACAACCCGGTTGGCGAATGGCAAAACCGGCCTCTTCCAAAATCTTGTCCAGTCCCTCTTCGCGAATCTGTGCATCTACCATCCAGGAGCCCGGAACCAGCCATGCCACTACATTCTCGGCTTTCCGACGGCCTTTCACAATGGAGGCAAATGCACGGAAATCCTCAATGCGTCCATTGGTGCAGGCACCCAAAAACACATAGTCAACCTTCTTACCCAGCAAAGGTTCTCCCGGTTGGAAACCCATATAGCTAATAGACTTCATGAAAGAGGTCCGGGCAGCTTCTCCCATGCCTTCGGTAGTAGGAATATGTTGTGTGATACCCATACCCATGCCCGGGTTGGTACCGTATGTAATCATCGGTTCAATATCTTCGGCAGCAAAACGGACTTCCTTGTCGAACACTGCATCCTCATCACTCTTCAATGTTTTCCAATAGGCCAATGCCTTGTCCCATGCCTCACCCTTCGGAGCATATTCGCGTCCTTTGATGTACTCGAAAGTGGTCTCATCCGGAGCAACCATACCGCCGCGGGCACCCATCTCTATACTCAGATTGCACAAGGTCAGACGGCCTTCCATAGTCAGACCACGCACAGCTTCTCCGGCATATTCCACGAAATATCCCGTAGCGCCGCTGGTCGTCATCTTCGACATCATATACAATGCTACATCTTTTGCCGTCACTCCCTTGCCAAGTTTGCCGTCGACAGTGATGCGCATTGTCTTAGGACGGGTCTGAAGGATACATTGCGAGGCCATTACCATTTCCACCTCACTCGTACCGATACCGAAAGCCACTGCTCCCATCGCCCCGTGGGTGGAAGTATGCGAGTCACCGCAGACAATGGTCATGCCAGGCAGGGTCAGCCCGCGTTCCGGACCTACTACATGGATAATTCCGTTCTTCTTGTCCATCATGCCGAAATGGGTCAATCCAAACTCTTCCGCATTCTTGGCCAGTGTATCTACCTGAGTCTTTGAAACCGGGTCTTCAATCGGCTTGTCCTGGTCATGCGTCGGCGTGTTATGGTCGGGCATACAGAAAATCTTTTCCGGACGGAAACACTTGATTCCACGTTCGCGCAATCCTGAAAAGGCTTGCGGGCTGGTTACTTCATGACAATAAAGCCGGTCAATATAAAGCTGTGTGGGACCGTCTTCCACTTTCTGTACCACATGGGCATCCCAGATTTTATCAAATAATGTATTCATCTCTTTATGTACAATTTAGCTATTTACAATTTACGATTAAAATCACATCTTGAACTTATTGATACAGTCGATGTACGCTTCCACTGATGCCGCGATAATATCCGTATTGGCACCGAACCCATAATAAATATGATTATCGTATTCCACCTGCATATGTACCTTACCCATATCGTCGCTACCCTTGCTGATAGCCTGGATAGTGAATTCCTTCAATGTCATATGGCGGTCAATAATCTTCTTCAAAGCCTTGATAGCAGCGTCTACCGGACCGTTTCCACTGGCGGCGGCTTCAAACTTCTCGCCAGAGATGTTCAATCCCAAGCTGGCAACCGAACGAACCCCCACCCCACTGGTCACCTGAAGATATTCCAGTTTGATACGGTGGTTCTGCGTACGGTTTGCCCCTGCCAATACCAGAATATCATCATCGTTGATATCCTTCTTCTTATCGGCAAGTTTCAAGAACTCTTCATACACTTTGTCCAACTTCTCCTGATCCAGTTGTACTCCCAATATCGACAAACGATTCTTCAAGGCTGCACGTCCGCTACGGGCTGTCAATACGATGGAATTATCATCAATACCCACATCATGCGGGTCAATGATTTCGTAAGTCTGTACATTCTTCAACACACCATCCTGGTGGATACCCGACGAATGGGCAAAAGCATTGCGACCTACAATAGCCTTGTTGGGCTGCACCGGCATGTTCATCAGGCTAGACACCATACGGCTGGTTGGATAAATCTTCTGTGTATTGATGTTGGTCTCGATTTCTATGTCCTTGTGACATTTGATAATCATCGCCACTTCCTCAAGAGAAGTATTGCCGGCACGTTCACCAATACCATTGATGGTTACCTCCACCTGGCGGGCACCATTCAGTACGCCAGCCATTGTATTGGCAGTAGCCATGCCCAAGTCATTGTGGCAATGAGTAGAAATAATGGCATTATGAATACCGTTGACATGTTCCATCAGATATCTTATCTTCGCGCCATACTCATCAGGCAAGCAATACCCCGTTGTATCGGGAATATTCACCACAGTCGCACCTGCCTTGATAACAGCTTCTACCACCCGTGCCAAATATTCATTATCCGTTCGGCCTGCATCTTCGGCATAGAACTCTACATCATCCACATACTTACGTGCATACTTTACGGCAGCCACTGCACGCTCTATTATTTCCTCGCGATTGGAATTAAATTTATATTTAATGTGCGAGTCAGATGTACCGATACCAGTATGGATACGTTTATGCTTGGCAAACTGCAAAGCCTCTGCCGCCACATCAATATCTTTCTGTACGGCACGTGTCAAGGCACAGATGGTGGGCCATGTCACAGCTTTTGATATCTCAATGACCGAATTGAAATCTCCCGGACTTGAAATCGGAAATCCGGCTTCAATCACGTCCACCCCCAGGGCTTCCAGTTGTCTGGCTACCTGAATCTTTTCCACTGTATTCAATTGGCATCCCGGAACCTGCTCGCCATCGCGGAGCGTTGTGTCGAAAATAAATAATTTGTCACTCATTGCTTTATTGTATTTAATTTATGTTCCATAAAAAAAGCCTTTCACACTTGGAAGTGAGAAAGGCTTCATATATCATTGCATCTTACATATATATTCACGCACAGCACTCACTTCCACTAAACTTTGCCAGTAGAATAATAATACCACACAGTAGAATATATGTAAAGTTCTGAATCATCTTCTTTTTTGTTTTGACGTTGCAAAGGTAGATATTATTTCGTACCACACAAACAAATTCGTTACTTTTTTCCGATAAAAAATATCATTTTATAAGTTTGTATTCATTTATCGCTGAAATATATCACAAAAAAAGGCGTACCTCAAGGTACGCCTTTCCTTATTCTTCAGTTCAATACAAGTTCTGAATTACTTCTTCTCACAAGGTTTGTCACACTTGGCACCATCACATGCAGCCTTAGGACACGCTGCTGAATCAGCAGCCTGGCAACATGCCTTTGCAGAGTCACATACTTGTTCTGTTTTTGCAGCACAGCAAGAATCTGCCTCAGTTGCATTAGAATCTGCAGCCTTTTTGTTGCCACAAGATGTCACTGCGAAAGAAAACGCTACCGCAACGGCAGCCAATAAAACTTTAGTCTTCATACTTTCAATTTGCTTTAAACGTTGATATAAAATTAGTTCGGCGCAAATATAAGAAAAGTTTATGAGACCGCCAAAAACGAACAAAGCCTCCGTATCCTTATCAGACACGGAGGC